>DASTFE010000065.1:0-5539 GCA_035708905.1 Acidimicrobiales bacterium
GGTCGAGGCCGTGCACGACCAGACCGCAGGCATGCCCGACCTGGTCGAGCTGCTGCTGTCCGCCTGGGTCGACGCCGGCGCGGTGAGCGGCGGGCGGCTCACCGGGACGCCGCCCACCACCCTGCCGTCGCTGGTGGCGGCCGTCCGGTCCCGGTTCGACGAGCTGTCGCCCCCGTCCCGCACGGTGCTCGAGGCGCTCAGCGCGGGTGCCGACCTCGACGACCACCTGCTCGGCGCCACCACCGACGTCGGCGCCGACGACCTCGGTGCCGCCATCGACGAGCTGCGCGCCGCCGGGCTGGTCGTGCCGGGCACCGGCGACGTCGTGCCCATGGTCGCGGCCGCCGTCGACGAGATGACGCCGGTGGCCGACCGCCGACGCTTCCACGCCCGGTTGGCGGCCGCGCTCGCCGAACGGGGGGCGCCCGCCACTCGCACGGGCGAGCACTTCGCCGCCGCCGGCGCCCAGGGTGCCGAGGCGGCGGCCGCCTACGTCGCCGCGGGAGACGCCACGCTGACCGAGGCGCCCGAGCTGGCCGTCGGCTGGTACGAGCGGGCCATGGCGGCCGGCGTCCCGGCCGCCGCCATCGCCGCCCGCCGGGCCGAGGCGGCGGCGTTGGCCGGCGACGTGGCCGACGCCCTGCGGCTGGCCGACGAGGTGGTGGCCCATCCGGCCGGCGACGAGCGCGAGCGCGCCCTGTCGGTGGTCGCCGCCCTGCTGCCCGGCCGGGGCTTCTGGCGCCGGTCGGCGGCGGCCTACACCGAGCTCGACGCGCAGGACCGGTCGGGTCCCGGGGCGGCGGGCGAGCGCCGGCACCGGGCCTGGCGGCTGCTCGCCGAGATCGGCACGATCGCCACCGGCGGACCCCTGCCGGCGGCGCGCGACACGGGCCGGCCCGAGGAGGACGGCGACGACGCCGGCGACGGCACCGGTCACGGTGCGGTAGCCACCGGTGCGGGAACGGGCGGGATCGCCGTGGCCGGCCTCGAGGTCGAGGCGCTGCGCCTCACCCGCGACGCGCTCGTGGCCGCCGCCAGCGTCGATCCCGACGGCACCGTCCCGGCGCTGCTCGAGGCGGCCGACCTGCTCGAATCCGCCCACACCGCGGTCGTGCTGCCCACCACGCCCCACGCCGTCGGCGCCACGGTGGCGCTGGCGCTCAGCGAGCTGTCGACGGCCGAGCACCTGCTCACCAGAGCGCGTGACCACGAGGTCGGGGGTGCGACCCTCCAGCAGCTCCACCGCCTCGGCCTCGGCTGGGTGGCCGTGCGCAGCGGGCGGTGGGCGGTTGCCCAGCAGGTCCTCGACGACGCCGGCTCGGCGGCGCTCGCGCCCCGCGAGGTGCTCACGGCGGCGGCGATCGAGGCCGGGTTGGCGCGCCGAGCGGGCGACCTGACCCGCCTGGGCGGCGCCTGGGCCCGGGCTGAGGGCGTGCTGCTGCACCACCCCGCGGATCTGTTCTCGCTCGAGATCGTGGGCGAGCTCGCCATCGGCGCCGCCCGGCTGGGCATGTGGGACCGCGTGGCGCCCAAGGCCCGCGAGCTCGGCAACGTCGTGCGCTCGCTGGGCGAGCCGCCGCTGTGGCTGCTGCCGCTGCGTTGGATCGGGCTGCAGGTGGCGCTGGCGACCGACGACCACGACGCCGTCGTCCGGCGGGCCGCCGAGGTCGGGGCGACGGCGCCCGTGCACCCCCGCTTGGGCGCGCTGGCCCGGGCTGCCCGTACCTGGGTGGCGATCCTGGACGGCCGGGCCGATCCCGACGAGGTGGCGGCGGCCGCGAAGGGCCTGGCGGGGCTCGGCCTCACGTGGGAGGCCTCGCGCCTCACCGGCCAGGCCGCCATCCGGGCGTCCGACCCGTCGGTCACCCGCGCGCTGCTCGAGCAGGCGCGCGACCTGAAGGCCGCGCTGCCGGCCGCCGACGCCGGCGAGTCCGCCGCCACCACCAGCGTGCTGTCCGAGCGCGAGCAGATGGTTGCCCAGCACATCGTCGACGGGCTGACCCACAAGGAGATCGGCGCCCAGCTCTACATCTCGCCCAAGACGGTCGAGCACCACGTGGCGAAGATCCGCCAGAAGCTGGGTGCCTCGACCCGGGCCGAGATGCTGGCGGCCCTCCGCTCGCACCTCGAATAGGACAGAGCGTGCGTGGTGCTCCACGCTACGGAGCACAACCTGCCAGGAAGTCATCATCTCGGACGCCAGGGCTGCACGGACAGGATTGCCACGAGCGCACAGAGAGACGACTTGGCATGGGCGCGTTACAGGTGTAACGTCAGTGCAACCTCATCAGCACCGATGATCGCTGGGTGGTGCTGGGGTTCACGTTTCCAGGTGCGCTGGTCCAGTGGTCGGTCCCGTCCGCCCGCCTCGACCGCTGGGCCGGCGCACCTGGGCACGTGGACGACGCCGTCGTCCTGGGTCCGCGGCGGCGATCCAGTCAGGTCTCGACCTCTCGCCGGCCCTCCAGCGCTCGGCCCAGCGTCAGCTCGTCGGCGTACTCGAGGTCACCGCCCACCGGCAGCCCGCTGGCGATGCGGGTCACCCGCAGCCCGAGCGGCTTGAGCAGCCGACCCAGGTACATGGCGGTCGCCTCGCCCTCGAGGTTGGGGTTCGTGCACAGGATCACCTCGGCGACCGACTCGCCCTCGATGCGGGCAAGCAGCTCCCGCACGCGCAGCTGGTCGGGGCCCACGCCCTCGATCGGGCTGATCGCGCCCTGCAGCACGTGGTAGCGGCCGCTGAACTCGCCGGTCTTCTCGACGGCCACCAGGTCACGGGGCTCCTCGACCACGCACACGACGGTGGGGTCGCGACGGGGGTCAGCGCAGATGCCGCACAGCTCGCCCTCGGCCACGTTGAAGCAGGTGCGGCAGAACGACACCTTGTCCTTGACCTCGGCGATGGACCGGGCCAACCGGAGAGCGTCCTGCTTGTCGAGCTTGAGCAGGTGGAACGCGATGCGCTGGGCCGACTTGGGGCCGATGCCGGGCAGGCGTCCGAGCTCGTCGATCAGGTCCTGCACCGGACCGGCGTAGACGGCCACGGCCGGCTAGTCGGGCTCGTCGGTGCCGGCCGGGCCGCCGGTCAGCCCGCCGAGCACGTCGCCCAGGCCGCCGAGGTCCAGTCCGCCGAAGGCACCGAGCGCCTCGCGCTGCAGGTCGGTGACCTTGAGCCCTGCGTCGTGGAGGGCGGCGACGATGAGGTCCTGGAGCATCTCGACGTCGTCGGGGTCGACGACCTCGGGCGCCAGGGTGACGGACGTGACCTCGCCGCTGCCGGTCATCCGGACGGTGACGACCCCGCCACCGGCGCTGCCCTCGACGACCTGCTGGGCCGCCTGCGCCTGGGCGGTGAACGCCTGCTGGGCCGACGCCAACAGGCCCCCGATGTCGGTGCCGCCGGGCGCGCCCGGTCCGGCGACCACCTCGGGCTGCTCGGGAGTGTCGGGCGTGTCGCTCATCGGTCCTCCTCGATCACCTGGCCGCCACCGAACTCCTGCAGCAGCATGTCGACCCCGCCGGTGGGCGCGTCGTCGGCGTCACGCAGCTCGCTGACGTCGATGTGCTCGTCGTGATCGTCGCCTGCGCCGACGCGGGCGGCGGCCCCGCCGCCGGGCCCGGCCGGAGTGTTGGTCGGCGGACCGGGCGGTGGGACGCCGAGCGGATCGCCACCGCCTGGGTCGCCGTCGACCACGACCGCCACCGTCACCCCGCAACCGAAGTGGGCGGCGAGCGCCTGCTCGACCTCGCGGCGGGCTTCGTCGCAGGCGGTCTGGTGCCAGGCGTTGGGCACGGCGAACCGCAGCGCGCCGTCGGCAGGCCCCGCCCACCGGCCGCCACGCCACTTGCTGCGGATCTTCACCGGCAGACCGGCCAGCACTCCGCCCGACCAGGCGGCGTCGACCTCGGCCAGGCTCGGCAGCTCGGCTGTGGCGACGCCCCCGCCGGGCGGGGTGGCTGGGGCCTCGCCGGGCGCACCGGCGGCAGCACCACTAGCGCCGGCCCCACCGCCAGTACCGTCGGCGCCAGCCGCACCGGACGCACCGGCGACGTTGGCAGCACCGGCAGCGCCGGGCGCATCGGGGGTACCGCCACCCGCGCCAGCCGCGCCGGGAGCACCGGCTGCACCGCCACCCGCGCCAGCAGCACCGGGCGCACCGGCTGCACCGCCACCCACGCCGGTCGCAGTGGCGGTCTCGCCGCCATCGGCGGCGTTGGCAGCACCAGGCGCAGGGGCGCCACCCTCGCCGGCCGCGTCAGCGGCACCGGCTCGTCCGCCGCCCGCCCCGGTGGCCGACGCGTCGCCGGACCTCGCCTGCCTGCCGCCTCGGCGACCGCGGGTGACGGCACCGAGGGTCGGGCGTTCGGCGCGAGGCGCGCCGGGGGGCGGCGCGGCCTGTTCGGCGTCGGTCTCGGGGCGGCGGGCGGTGGAGAGCGCGTCACGGGCAGCGGCCGCTCCCGAGCGGCCCCGGCCCCCTCCCCCGGCTGCGGAAGCGGTCGGCGCCGCGGACGCCGGATGCGGCGGCGCACCGCCCCCCGCTGGATCGGCGCCAGGGGCAGCACCCGCCGCACCGGCGCCAGCCGACCCTGCGCCGGCCGCGGCGGGCGCCCCCGAGGCGGGGGCTGGCTGAGGCCTGTCGCCGGCGGCAGCGGGGAGTGCGCCGGACGCCATTGCCCGCTCGATGCGATCGAGCCGTTCGAGCACGGCGTCGAGCGTGCGGTCGGCGGCCGGCTGTGTCAGCCGCACGAGCGCCACCTCGACCACGATGCGGGGGTCGGGCTTGCGGGACAGCTCGGTGAGCGCCTCACCGAGCACGTCGAGCGCCCGGGTGAGGCCCGGAGCCCCGAGGCGCTCGCCGACCTGGGCGGCCCGCTCGCGGCCGGCGGGGGGCAGGTGGTCGTCGGCGGCACCCATCAGCGACAGGAAGGCGTCGCGCAGGGCGGCGATCAGGGCCTCGCCCAAGGCGCGGGGCTCGCGGCCGGCAGCCAGGGCGTCGGCGACGGCCACCAGCACCCGCCCGGCGTCGTGGTCGCACAGCGCGTCGAGGATGGCGTCGACGGGGTGGCGCTCGTCGACGACCTCGCCGAGCGCCGCGACCTGGTCGAGCGCCGAGAGGGTGTCCCGGGCCGAGCCGCCGCCGCTGCGGAGCACGTGCTCGACCGCCTCGTCGACCGCGCCGGCGTCGAGCCCGAGCCCTGCGTGGTCGATCACGTAGCGGATGTGGTCGGCGAGCACGTCCGGGGGCAGCAGCCGGAACTCGAAGTGCTGTGTGCGGCTGCGGATCGTGGGCCGCACCTTCTGCGGGTCGGTCGTGGCGAGCACGAACACGACGTGCGCCGGTGGCTCCTCGAGGGTCTTCAGCAGGGCGTTCTCGGCGCCCTGGCTGAGCATGTGCACCTCGTCGAAGATGATCACCTTGCGGTTCCCCGACGTGCCGAGCGGCACCCGCTCGAGCAGGTCGCGCATGTCGTCGACCTTGCTCTTGGAGGCGGCGTCCTGCTCGAGCAGCCAGTCGGTCACCCGCCCCTCGGCGACGGC
>DASTFE010000066.1:0-8159 GCA_035708905.1 Acidimicrobiales bacterium
CTGACCTGTTCGCCGCCGCCCTTCGGGCGGCCAAGCACGCGGTCGATCCCCAGGGCCTCCTCAACCCGGGCGTCCTCGTCGACCCATCCGGCCGGTAGCGGCGGGACCCGGCACACCGCTTGACCGAGTTCCTCGACGGGCACGCCGCGGCTGCCGGCTGACCGGCCGGATCTGGCCGGCGCACAGTCGCCCTGGCGCGTGGCGGGCGGTCAGCCCAGGCGTCCCCAGAACCCGGCGAGCACCCGGGCCACGCCGGGCGGGTCCTCGAGCATCCAGAAGTGCCCGGCCTCGGGCAGCTCGACCAGGTCGGCGCCGGTGCGTTCGGCGAGCCGGCGCACCCGGGCCGGGCTGCGGAACGGGTCCCTGCCCGACTCGATCAGCAGGCCGGGCGCGTCGATGGCGTCGATGCCCGGGCCCCACGCGGTGCCGACGTCGACCGCCGAGCGGTACAGCGCGAGGATCGACAGGCCCATCGTGCGGTCGAGGTGCCGCGCCGTCTCCGCGGCGTGCGCCTCGGGCACGCCCACCGCCACGAGCAGGGCCGCCTTGTCGTCGGGACCGGCGGACACCATCGCGTCGACCGCGGCCTCGCCCTCGCCCGGCGTCTGGAAGGTGCGGGCGGTGCCGTGCCAGCGGAAGTCGTCGCCGAGGTCGCCCATGTCGCTGACCCACGACCGCACGTTCGCCGGTCGGTCGGCGAGCACCCGGAGGGCGAGGATCGCCCCCCAGTCGTGCACCACGAGGTCGACCTCGTCGAAGGCGGCCAGCTCGGCGGCCAGCCAGTCGGCGTAGCGGTACATCGTGGGCTCGAACCCGTCCGGCAGCGGGCACCCGAAGCCGGGGAGCTGCAGCGCTGCCGTGTCGTCGCGGTCGAGAGCCCCCACGAGCGGAGCCCAGACGGCCGGCGTCTCGGGCACGCCGTGGACGAAGACGGCGGTCATGCCGGGCACCCTACGATGCCGGGGCGGTCGCGGCGGGCCCGGATCACGGCGGTGACCCGGCGACGACGCGGCCGCGCTTGAGCACCGCCCGCACCGGTGGGGCGCCGAGCCAGTAGGCGATCTGCGCCGGCGTCTCGGCGTCCCACACCACCAGATCGGCACGGGCGCCCGGTGCCAGCGTGCCCGCCTCACCGTCGAGGCCCAGGGCCCCGGCCGCGTGCACGGTGACGCCGGCGAGGGCCTCGGCCACCGTCAGGCCGAAGCGGGTGCAGGCCAGGTGCATCGCCACCGGCAGCGACAGCAGCGGCGACGTGCCGGGGTTGCAGTCGGTCGCCACGGCCAGCGGCACGCCGGCCCGGCGCAGGGCGTCGACCGGTGGCACGGCGTCGTCGCCGAGCACGTACGCCGCGCCAGGCAGCAGCACCGCCACCGTGCCCGCCGCGGCGAGGGCCGAGACCCCTGCGGGCGAGGTGCGCTCGAGGTGGTCGGCCGACAGGGCGCGGTGCCGGGCCGCCAGCGCCGCGCCGCCGGCGTCGCTGAGCTGGTCGGCATGCCCCGTCACCCGCCGGCCCAGGCGCCCGGCGACCGTGAACACCCGGTCGAGCTGGGCGGCCGAGAAGGCGATCCGCTCGCAGAACCCGTCCACCGCGTCGGCGAGGCCTTCGGCCGCCACCGCGGGGAGCACCTCGTCGCACAGGCGGTCGAGGTAGCCGTCCACGTCGCCGCCGGCCTCGGGTGGCAGCGCGTGGGCACCGAGGACCGTGGTCACCACGTCGACCGGCACCCGCTCGGGCAGGCGCCGGGCCACGCGGAGCATGCGCAGCTCGGTCTCGAGGTCGAGCCCGTAGCCGGACTTCACCTCGACCGTGGTCACCCCACCGGCGGCCAGCGTGGCGGCCCGCGCCGCGGCGCCGTCGAGCAGGTCGGCGTCCGACGCCTCGCGGGTGGCCCGCACGGTGGCCTGGATGCCGCCGCCGGCGCGGGCGATCGCCTCGTACGACGCTCCCGCCAGCCGCTGCTCCCACTCGGCCGACCGGTCGCCGCCGAACACCAGGTGGGTGTGGCAGTCGATCAGGCCGGGCGTCACCAACCGGCCCCCGACCGGCCAGACGGTGCGGGCAGCGGCGCCGGCGGGCAGCGCCTCCGCCGGCCCCGCCCACGCGATCCGCCCGCCGTCCACCGCCACGGCCCCGCCGCCGGCGGCACCGGTGATCAGCAGGTCCCACACGGGTCGACCGCGATGATGGCGGCGCGCAGGTCGGCGGCGACGTCGAGCGCCGCATGGGCCCCGCCCCGGACGACGTGGCGGCCGCCCACGACGGTGTCGGTCACGTCGGCGGCGGTGGCGGCGGCCACCAGCATGGGCACCGGATCGCCGGGGTCGGCTCCGGCCAGCCGGGCCGAGTCGAGGCGCACGGCGCACAGGTCGGCCGGGCGTGCCGGCGCCAGCGCCGCCCCGCCCGTGGCGGCGGCCAGCAGGGACGCCGGCCGGTGGTGGCCGCGACGGCCGGTGACGAGCCGCTCGCCCATCTCGACGGCCCGGGCCTCCTCGAGCAGGTCGACCACCGCGTGCGAGTCGCTGCCCAGGCGCAGCGCGCACCCGGCGGCGGCGAGGGCGGCAGCCGGCCCGACGCCGTCGGCCAGGTCGCGCTCGGTCGTGGGGCACAGGCAGGCGGTGGTGCCGGTGGACCCGAGCAGGTCGACGTCCCCACCGGTGACGTGGGTGCAGTGCACTGCGGTGGTCGACGGGCCGAGCACGCCCTGGTCGTGGGCGAGCTGCGCAGGCGTGCGGCCGGTGGCCGCCAGGCAGGCCTCGTTCTCGGCCGGCTGCTCGGACAGGTGCAGGTGGAGGGGCACGCCGCGTTCGCGTGCCCATGCCGCCACCGCCGCCATCGACGGCGGATCGGCGGCCCGGACGCTGTGCACGGCCGCGCCCACGGTCACGTCGGGGTTGGCCGCGGCCACGGACGCGGCCCGCGCCGCCCACCGGTCGGCGTCGCCGTCGCTGAACCGCTGCTGCACCGGGTCGAGCGGGGCGTCGTCGAAGCCGGCCCGCAGGTAGCAGGTGTCCAGCAGCACCAGCCGGATGCCCGCCCGCCGGGCCGCCTCGCACACGGCGTCGTCCATGCCGGCGGGGTGGTGGAGGTAGTGGAACTCGTGCACCGTCGTGATGCCCGCCAGCAGCATCTCGCCGAAGGCGGCCGTGGCGAGCGCCAGCAGCGAGTCGGGGTCGAGCCGGCCGGCCACCCGGTACATCGCACTGCGCCAGGCCCAGAAGTCGCGGCCCGCGGCCCGCCCCCGCAGCGCCCGGTGGAAGGCGTGCGAGTGCGCGTCGACGAGCCCCGGCAGCAGCAGCCCGTCGGACCCGCCGAGGGCCACGACCCCGGGGGGCGGCCGTTCGACACCGGTGCGCACCCGGGCGACCCGCCCGCCGTCGTCGCAGTCGACCACGACGCCGGCGCGGACCGCGGCCGGCAGGGGAGCGCGGTCGGCGACGGGCGGCTGCTCACCACCGTCCTCGACGGCCAGCAGCCCGCGGGCGGCCCAGTAGCTGGCCGTCATGGCTGCATCGGCAGGCGCATCCCGGCGTCTCGCGCGACCCGGATCGCCTCGGGGTAGCCGGCGTCGACGTGGCGGGCCACGCCCGAGCCCGGGTCGTTGGTGAGGACACGCTCGAGCTTGGCGGCCGCCAGGTCGCTGCCGTCGGCCACGACCACCATGCCCGCGTGGATCGACCGCCCGATGCCCACCCCGCCGCCGTGGTGGAGTGACACCCAGCTGGCGCCGCTGGCGGTGTTGAGCAGGGCGTTGAGCAGCGGCCAGTCGGCGATGGCGTCGGACCCGTCGCGCATGTCCTCGGTCTCGCGGTGGGGCGACGCCACCGAGCCCGAGTCGAGGTGGTCGCGCCCGATCACGATCGGGGCGGCCACCCGGCCGCTCGCCACCAGCTCGTTGAACCGCAGGCCCACCCGGTGGCGCTCGCCGTAGCCCAGCCAGCAGATGCGGGCGGGCAGCCCCTGGAAGGCCACCCGGTCCTCGGCCAGGCGGATCCACCGGGCGAGCGCCTCGTCGTCGGGCAGCTCGTCGAGCACGGTCCGGTCGGTGGCGCCGATGTCGGCCGCGTCGCCCGACAGCGCCGCCCACCGGAACGGGCCCTTGCCCTCGCAGAACAGCGGGCGGATGTACGCCGGCAGGAAGCCCGGATACGCGAACGCCCGCTCGAAGCCGCCGAGCTGGGCCTCGCGCCGCAGGCTGTTGCCGTAGTCGAAGACCTCGACGCCCCGGTCGAGGAAGGCCACCATGGCCGTGCAGTGGCGGGCCATCGAGGCCCGGGCCCGCTCGGTGTAGTCGGCGGGGTCGCGGTCGCGCAGGTCGGCGGCCTCGGCCGGCGTCAGGCCGCGCGGGACGTAGCTGAGCGGGTCGTGGGCGGGCGTCTGGTCGGTGACGATGTCGACCGGGGCGTCGAGCTCGACCAGCCGGGGCAGCACGTCGGCGGCGTTGCCGAGCACGCCGATGGACAGTGGGTGACGGTCGGCGCGGGCGGCCTCGGCCCGGGACAGCGCGTCGTCGAGGTCGTCGGCCACGGCGTCGAGGTAGCGGGTCTCGAGCCGGCGGCGGATGCGCTCGGGGTCGACCTCGACCACGATCGCCACCCCGCCGTTCATGGTCACGGCCAGCGGCTGGGCACCGCCCATGCCGCCCAGCCCCGACGTGAGCGTCACGGTGCCGGCCAGGCTGCCGCCGAAGCGGCGCTCGGCGATCGCCGAGAAGGTCTCGTAGGTGCCCTGGAGGATGCCCTGCGTGCCGATGTAGATCCACGACCCGGCCGTCATCTGGCCGTACATGGTGAGCCCGAGGTGCTCGAGCCGGCGGAACTCGTCCCAGTTCGCCCAGTCGGGCACCAGGTTGGCGTTGGCGATCAGCACTCGGGGCGCCCACTCGTGGGTGCGGAACACGGCCACCGGCTTGCCCGACTGCACGAGCAGCGTCTCGTCGTCGGCGAGGCCGCGGAGGCTGGCCACGATGGCGTCGAACGCCGCCCAGCTCCGCGCCGCCCGGCCGGTGCCGCCGTACACGACCAGGTCCTGCGGGCGCTCGGCGACCTCGGGGTCGAGGTTGTTCATGAGCATCCGCAGGGCGGCCTCCTGGGCCCAGCCCTTGCAGGTGCGGTCGGGCCCTCGGGGGGCCCGGACGGTGCGGGGCGCACCGGTCGTCGGGTCGTCAGGCAAGGCTGCCCACCTCCTCCTCGGCCGCGGCCAGCACGCCGCCGGCGGCGACCAGTTGCGTCGCCGCCTCCAGCTCGGGCGCGAGCGGCCGGTCGGGGCCCGGCCCGCCCACGCCGGCGGCCCGCAGCGCGTCGCGCACCGCCCCCGTGCCCGGCGCCGCGGCGAGCGGCGCCCGCAGGTCGATGCCCCGGGCCGCGGTGACCAGCTCGACGGCCAGCACGCGGTCCAGGTGCTCGAGGGCGGTGCGCAGCTTGCGGGCGGCCGACCAGCCCAGGGACACGTGGTCTTCCTGCATGGCGGAGGTGGGGATGTTGTCGACGCTGGCGGGCACGGCCAGCCGCCGGCACTCGGCCACCAGCGCGGCCGCCGTGTACTGGGCGATCATGAGGCCGCTGTCGACGCCCGGGTCGTGCGCCAGGAAGGGCGGGAGACCGTGGCTGCGGGCTGCGTCGAGAAACCGGTCGGTGCGTCGCTCGCTCATGGCCGCCACGTCGGCCACCACGATGGCCAGCAGATCGCAGGCGTGGGCCAGCGGCGCGCCGTGGAAGTTGCCGACCGACTCGACCCGCCCGTCGGGCAGCACCACCGGGTTGTCGATGGCCGCGGCCAGCTCGCGCTCGGCGCACGTCTCGGCGAAGGCCAGCGCGTCGCGGGCGGCGCCGTGGACCTGGGGCGCGCACCGCAGCGAGTAGGCGTCCTGGACGCGCGGGTCGCCGGTGCGGTGCGAGGCGACGATCGGCGAGCCGGCCAGCAGGGCGGTGATGTTGGCGGCCGAGGCCTGCTGGCCCCGCTGGGGCCGCAGGGCCACCAGGTCCGCGGCGAAGGCCCGGTCGGTGCCGAGCAGGCCCTCGACGCTCATCGCCGCGGCCACGTCGGCCACCCGCAGCAGCGCGGCGAGGTCGGCGCAGGCCAGCACGAGCATGCCCAGCATGCCGTCGGTGCCGTTGATGAGCGCCAGGCCCTCCTTGGCGGCGAGCGGCAGGTCGAGCCCGGCGGCCACGTGGGCCAGCGGCGCGAGGTCGCCGCTGCAGCCCAGCGAGCCGAACTCGGGCACTTCGGGCAGCCGGTCGCCGGCCAGCAGGCCCAGCAGGGCACCGGCCAGCTCGGGCCGGGCGCCGGTGATGCCGGTCGCCAGCGTGCGGGCCCGCAGCACGATCATCGCCCGCACCACCTCGTCCTCGACCGGCGGTCCCAGGCCGGCGGCGTGCGAGGCGACGAGTGCGCGCTGGGCGCGGTCGCGGCGGTCGGGCGGTATGCGGGTGGTGGCGAGGCCGCCGAAGCCGGTGGAGACGCCGTAGGCCGGCTCGTCCGAGCCGGCGAGGGCCTCGACGTGGGCCCGGGTGGTCGCCATCGCGGCGACGGCGTCGCCGGACAGCTCGACGGGGGCGCCGCCGCGGGCGACGTCCACGACGTCCTGGAGGGTCATGCCCTCGGGACCGAGCACGACCGGCGCCGACACGCCACGACGGTACCCAACCGGGCAGACTCGGCCGAATGAGGTTCGGGCACTTCGACGACCAGGCTCGCGAGTATGTGATCGAACGGCCCGACACGCCGCTGCCGTGGATCAACTACCTGGGCACCGAGGACTACTTCGGCATCGTCTCGAACACCGCCGGCGGCTACTCGTTCTACCGCGATGCCCGGCTGCGGCGGCTCACCCGTTATCGGTACAACAACGCCCCGCTCGACGTCGGCGGGCGCTACCTCTACGTGCGCGACCGCGCCGGCGGCGACGTCTGGTCGCCCTCGTGGCAGCCGGTGCGGGCCGACGTCGACGGCTACCGCTGCCGCCACGGCCTCGGCTACTCGGTGATCGGCTCGCAGCGGGGCGGCATCGAGGTCGAGACGCTGTACCTGGTACCGCTGGGCGAGACGCTGGAGGTCTGGCGGGCGCGCGTCACCAACCACCGCGCCACCCGCGCCGACCTGTCGCTGTTCAGCGCCGTCGAGTTCTGCCTGTGGGACGCGTGGGACGACGCCACCAACTTCCAGCGCAACTGGTCGACCGGCGAGGTCGAGGTGGTGGACGGCGTGATCTACCACAAGACCGAGTACCGCGAGCGGCGGGACCACTTCGCCTACTTCGCCTGCTCGGAGGCCCTGGCCGGGTTCGACACGCAGCGCGAGGCGTTCCTCGGCCCCTACCGCGGCTGGGACCGGCCGCTCGCGGTCGAGCGGGGCCGGTCGGGCGACTCGATCGCCCACGGCTGGGCGCCGTGCGGCTCGCACCACGTCGAGCTCGCCGTGGCGCCCGGCGAGACCCGCGACGTGGTATTCGTGCTGGGCTACGCCGAGAACCCGCTCGACGCCAAGTTCGACCCGCCCGGGTCGCAGACGATCGCCAAGGCGCGCGTACGCCCGGTCATCGACCGGCACCTCGACGCCGGCGAGGTCGAGGCTGCGTGGGGGCGGCTCCGCGACCACTGGGCGGGCCTGCTCGGCGCCGTGCAGGTCGCCACGCCCGATGAGCACGTCGACCGCATGGCCAACGTGTGGAACCCCTACCAGTGCATGGCCACCTTCAACCTGTCGCGCTCGGCCTCGCAGTTCGAGTCGGGCATCGGCCGGGGCATGGGCTTCCGCGACTCGAACCAGGACCTGCTCGGCTTCGTCCACATGGTCCCGGACCAGGCTCGCACGCGCATCCTCGACATCGCCGCCACCCAGCTCGCCGCCGGCGGCGCCTACCACCAGTACCAGCCGCTCACCAAGCGCGGGAACGACGCCATCGGCTCGGGGTTCAACGACGACCCGCTGTGGCTCGTGCTCGCGGTCGCCGCGTACGCGAAGGAGACCGGTGACCTCGGCATCCTCGACGAGGCCGTGCCCTACGACAACGAGCCGGGGACGGAGATGCCGCTCCACGAGCACCTGCAGCGCAGCCTGCGGTACACGCTCGATCGGCTCGGCCCGCACGGCCTGCCGCTGATCGGGCGGGCCGACTGGAACGACTGCCTCAACCTCAACGCCTTCTCGGACACGCCGGGCG
>DASTFE010000067.1:0-7171 GCA_035708905.1 Acidimicrobiales bacterium
GGCATGGCCGCCCTCGCCGCGCTGTTCCGCTTCACGGCCATCGGGCTGCAGATGCGGGCGGTCGTCGAGAGCCCTCGCATGACCGAGCTCAACGGGATCCGGGCCGATCGGGTCTCGGCGTTCAGCTGGGCGCTCTCCAGCCTGTTCGCCGGGCTCGCCGGGGTGCTGATGGCCCCCCGGTTCAACACCCTGGCGGCGCCCGACTTCTTCAACCTCGTCGTCGTCGCCATCGCCGCCGCCGCCATCGGCCGGCTGGTGAGCCTGCCCCGCGCGCTGCTCGGCGGGCTCGGCCTCGGCGTGCTGATCGCCCTCGTCGACACGTTCCTGCCGCGGTTCGCCGAGGACCACAGCTGGCTGCGGCCGATCCAGGACAACGTCACGCCGGCGATGCCGTTCGTCGTGCTCTTCGCCCTGCTCGTGCTGTGGCCGGCGCTGCGGGCCGCCCGCGACCAGTCCGACCCGCTGTCGGGCGTCGACCCGCCGCCGCCGTCGCTCGCGGCGCGCACCCGCAGCCCGGCCCTCACCCGCGCCACCCGGGCGTTCGCCGTGGCCTTCTTCGCCGTCACCGGGTACGTGGTGTTCACCCAGGCCGACGCGTCGTGGCTGTTCCTCGTCACCCAGGCGGTGATCCTGGCCACCATCTTCCTGTCGATCACCGTGATCACCGGGCTCGCCGGCCAGATCTCGCTCTGCCAGGGCACGTTCGCCGCCATCGGCGGGTTCACCGTCTTCCAGCTGGCCGACCGCCACGGCGTGTCGGTCCTCACCGCGGCGCTGGTCGGGGCCGCCATCGCCGCGGCGGTCGCCGCCGCGCTGTCGCTGCCGGTGCTGCGGCTCGGCGGGGTCTGGGTGGCGATCGCCACGCTTGCGTTCGCGTTCTTCTTCGACGCCGTCATCGTCAAGCTGTCGTTCCTCGGCGGCGGTGGCACGTCGCTCCTCCAGGGCACCCGCGTCCCGCGGCCGACCATCGGTCCCTGGGACCTGGCCGACGACAAGCAGTTCCTCGTCCTCGCGCTCGTCGTCTTCGCGGTCGTGTCGCTGGCCGTCATCCGGGTGCGGGAGGGCACCGTCGGCCGCACCCTCCGGGCGCTGCGGTCCAGCGAGGTGGCCGCCCAGTCCATCGGCATCTCGCCGGCTCGGGCCCGGGTCACCGCCTTCGCCGTGTCGGGGTTCATCGCCGGGCTGGGCGGAGCGATGCTGAGCATGCACCAGCAGAACGTCAACTACGGCAGCAACTTCGCCCCGTTCGCCGCGCTGTTCTGGATGGTGCTGGTCGTGTCGCTGGGCTCGCGCACCGTCGAAGGCGCCGCCCATGCCGGCGCCGCCTACGCGCTGTTCGACGCCGTCCTCCTCAAGGGGGCCATCTTCGGGTGGCTGCTGCGCAGCCCCGACCGCATACCCGGGTTCCTGCCGCTGCCGCCCGAGTGGCGGTTCATCCTCTTCGGCCTCGCCACCATCCAGTTCGCCCGCCACCCCGAGGGCCTCGTCGAGCACGGCAAGCGCCGGGCGCACGAGCGCATCGAGCGGTGGCTCGCCCGCCGACGCCGTCCGGCGTCCACCGTCGAGGTCCACGCCACCGACGCCCCGGTCGAGGAGCCGGTGGCGTGACGCCGGTGCTCGAGGCCACCGAGGTCACGAAGTCGTTCGCGGGCATCGTCGCGCTGAACGGCGTCACGCTCCGGGTGGGCGCGGGCGAGCGGGTCGGCCTGATCGGCCCCACCGGCGCGGGGAAGACCACCTTCTTCAACTGCGTGCTCGGCCTGCTCCGGCCCGACCGGGGGACCGTGCGCCTCGCCGGCGAGGACGTCAGCCGCCTGCCGGTCCACGTGCGGGCCCGCCGCGGGATCGGCCGGACGTTCCAGCGAACCGAGCTCTTCACCGAGTCGACGGTGCGCGAGCACCTCCTCGTGGCCGAGCGGGCCCGCCGGGGCGACGGCCGGCTGTGGAAGGACCTCCTCGGCCTCGGGCGACCCCGGCCGGACGAGATGGCCGCCTGCGAGGTGGTGCTCGACCTGCTCGGCCTCGGGGCGCTCGCCGACGAGCCGATCGAGCACCTCAGCCTGGGCCAGGGGCGGCTCGTCGAGGTGGGACGGGCGCTGATGACCAGGCCCCTGGTGCTGCTGCTGGACGAGCCCTCGTCGGGACTCGACCGCCGGGAGACCGCCGACCTGGCGGCCACGCTGCGTGCGGTGCAGGCCGACCAGGGCCTGGCCATCCTGCTGGTGGAGCACGACGTCGACCTGGTCGCCGGCTTCACCGACCGCACCTACGTGCTCGACTTCGGCACGCTCATCGCCCAGGGCACCACCGGCGAGGTGCTCGACAGCCCCGTGGTCCGCCAGGCCTACCTGGGCGGCGACCTGGAGCGCGCGTGACGCCGGTGCTCGAGCTGCGCGACGTGTCGGCCGGCTACGGGCCGTTCCGCGCCGTGTTCGACGTCTCGCTCAGCGTGGGGCGGGGGGAGGCCCTCGCCCTGCTCGGCGCCAACGGCGCCGGCAAGACGACGGTGGCACGGGTGGCCACCGGCCTCGTCGCCCCGACCGGCGGCGCCGTGGTCGTCGAGGGCGCCGAGCTCGGCGGTGCCCCGGCCCACCGCTTCGCCCGGGCGGGCATCGCCCACGCGCCCGAGGGGCGTTCGGTGTTCGCCACGCTCACCGTGGAGGAGAACCTGCGGCTGTCCTTCCGGCGCTCGAAGGGCCGCCGGGCCGTGCCCGACGCGCTGGAGCAGGCATTCGCCCAGTTCCCCGCCCTGGCCGGGCGCCGCCACCAGGTGGCGGGCACGCTGTCGGGGGGCGAGCAGCGGATGCTGTCGCTGGCGCGGGTGCTGGTCGAGGCCCCGAAGCTGCTGGTCGCCGACGAGCTGTCGCTCGGGCTGGCGCCGATCGTGGTGGACCAGATCTACGAGGAACTCCGGCGGCTGCGCGAGGAGGGCACCGCGCTGCTGATCGTCGAGCAGCACGTCGCCCAGGCGCTGGCACTGTGCGACCGGGTGGCGCTGCTCGAGCACGGATCGGTGACCTGGGAGGGGCCGGCCGCCGAGGCCGAGCACCGGGTGGTGTCGAACCTGTTCGAGCGCGGCCCGTCCGTCGAGGCCTGAGCTTGGCGGTCACTGTCGGCATCGACGTCGGCACGACCGCGGTGAAGGCCGTGGCCGCCGACGGCGACGGCGCCGTGCTGGCGCGGGCCCGCGTCAGCCACGAGGTGCGCACGCCGGTGGCCGGGGCCTTCGAGCACGACGTCGACCGGGCGTGGCGCGCCGGCGTGCTGGCGGCGCTGGACGAGGTGGCGGCCGGGCGGGAGGTGGCGGCGGTCGTCGTGGCCGCCATGGTGCCGTCGCTCGGCGCCGTGCACGCCGACGGCTCGGCCGCCGGGCCGGGCCTGCTCTACGGCGACCACCGCGGCGAGCGGCCCGGCGACGACGGCTCACGACCGGGCGACGCCGGTGAGCTGGTGGCGTTCCTCGCCTGGCACGCGGCCCACGCCCCGGACGCCGCCGGGTACTGGCCGGCTCAGGCGGTGGCCAACCACGCCCTCGCCGGCCGGGGCGCCATCGACACGACCACGGCCATGACGGCCCTGCCCCTGTTCGACGGCACCGGGTGGGACGCCACCGTGGCCGCCGGCGCCGGCGTCGCGGTCGGCACGCTGGCGGATGTCGTGCCCGGCGTCGAGCCTGCCGGCACCGTGCTCGCCGGCCTGCCGGCCGCCGGCGCGCTCGTCGGGGGCGGCACGATCGACGCGCTCGCCGAGCAGATCGTCGCCGGAGCCGACGAGGCGGGCGACGTCCTGGTGCTGTGCGGCACCACGCTCATCACCTGGGGCGTCATGGAGGGGTGGGCCGAGACGCCCGGCCTGTGGACCGTCCCCCACACCGCGGCCGGCCGGTGCCTGGTCGGCGGCCCCAGCAACGCCGGCGGGCTGTTCCTCGACCACGTCAGGCAGTGGCTCGGGCCGGTGAGCGACGCCGAGCTCGGGGCCGTCGCTCCCGACGACCTGCCGGTGTGGCTGCCCTACGTCCGCGGCGAGCGCACCCCGCTGCACCGCCGCGACCTGCGGGCGGCGCTGCACGGCGGTGCCCTGCACCACGGCCGCGCCCACGTGCTGCGCGCCGCCTACGAGGCGTCCGGGTTCGTGGTCCGCCACCACCTCGACCTCGCCTGTGCCGCCGGCCTGGCGCCCCGGCGGATCGTGGCCACGGGAGGCGGCACCCAGGCCACTCACTGGATGCGCGCCCTGGCCGACGCCACCGGGCTGCCCGTGGCGGTCGCCGCCGTTCCCGAGGGGGCCGCGCTCGGTTCGGCGTTCATCGCTCGGTGCGTCGCCGGCCTCGAGGGCGCGATGACCGACGGCTCGCGCTGGGCCCGGACCGGCCGCGTCGTCGAGCCCGACCCCCGCTGTTCCGCGGCGGCCGGGGCGCGCTACGAGCGCTTCCGGGCCCTCGGCGAGGCTGCCCTGGGCTGAGCTTCACGGGTTCTGCCGCAGGTAGCGGTAGACCCCGGCCATGTCCGCGTTCACCCGCTCGGGCAGCGGGTGGATCGTCGCGCCCATGGCCCGCGCTCCCCAGACGATCTGCGCGGTGCGCTCGACCAGCGCAGCGATGTGCAGCGCCTTGCCCGGTGTGGCCCCGCAGGTCACCAGCCCGTGGTTGGCGAGCAGGGCGGCACCCCGGTCGTGCAGGTGGGCGGCCACCTCGGCGCCGAGGTCGGCGGTGCCGGTGCCCCGGTACTCGCAGCACGGCACGTCGCCGCCCACGTAGACCACGACTTCTTCGATGACGGCCGGGATCGGCTCGTGGGCGAGGGCGAACATGGTGGCGTGGACGGCGTGGGTGTGGATGACGGCGCCCAGCTCGGGATGGCGCCGCAACACGGCGAGGTGCAGGTCCCGCTCGGTGGTCGGCGAGCGGTGGCCCTCGACGACCGTGCCGTCGAGGTCGACCACGACCAGGTCGTCGAGGGTC
Source organism: Acidimicrobiales bacterium (assembly GCA_035708905.1). Lineage (GTDB taxonomy): Bacteria > Actinomycetota > Acidimicrobiia > Acidimicrobiales > VFJN01 > ZC4RG19. The sequence goes on from DASTFE010000067.1 coordinate 4,961, forward strand.
ATCGTGTCGTAGGCCACCGACGACGGCGTGAGGCAGACGAGCCCTCCGGGCAGGCGTCCCGAGACGTTGCCCGCGGTGCCCTCCACGAGACCGGACCCGAGCATCGTCCGGGCGGCGTCGAGCACCGCCTCGCGGGTCGTCGTGGGGGAGGGGCCGGTCTCACCCATGGCGGGCGACCTCGGGGTTGGCGAGGTTGGCCGGCACCTCGCCCCGCAGCAGCGCCGCGAGTCCCTCGGCCATCAGGGTGGTGTGGTTGATCTCGGTGTCGTAGGTGGCGCCGCCGATGTGCGGCGTCAGCACGACGTTGGGCATCGCCACGAGCGCGTGGTCGGTGGCGAGGTGCTCGCCCTCGAAGTGGTCGAGGGCGGCGGCGGCCAGGTGCCCCGACCGGAGGGCATCGGTGAGGGCGTCGAGGTCGTGCAGCGCGGCGCGGGCGGCGTTCACGTACACGGCGCCCTCCTTCATGCGGGCGAAGCGGTCCCCGGACATGAGGCCGAGCGTCTCCGGGGTGACGGCGGCGTGCATCGACACCACGTCCGCCTCGGCGAGCAGGTCGTCCAGCTCGTGGGTGGCGTCGCCGGCGAAGGGGTCGCTGGCGATCACCCGCATCCCGAGGCCGCGCAGGCGCCAGGCCGTCGCCCGCCCCACCGCGCCGAGGCCCACGAGGCCAGCCGTGCGGCCGGCGAGCTGCCAGCCGCGGAAGCGCTGGTAGGGGATCGTGCCGTCGCGGTACACGTCGCCGGCGCGCACGTCGCGGTCGGCGGCCAGCAGGTGCCGGGTGGCGGCCAGCAACAGGCCCACGGTCAGCTCGGCGACGGCGTCGGCGTTGCGGCCCGGCGCCCGCAGCACGGGGATGCCCTTGGCGGTCGCGGCGGCCAGGTCGACGTTCGTCGGGTCGCCCCGCGTGGCCCCGATCGCCTCCAGGGGCAGGTCGAGCACCGGGCCGGAGCACGCGTCGGCCTCGCAGATGAGCACGCGGGCGCCGACGCCCGCGGCCCGCTCGGCGAGCTGCTCGGCGGTCAGGATGCGCAGCGGCTGATGGTCGATCCAGGGGTCGAGCACCACCTCGCCCAGCGCGCGCAGCGCCTCGAGGCCGGGCCCGCGCAGCGGCGCCGTCGAGAGGATGACCCGGCGACCGGTGGCGTCCACGGCCGGCTGACCCTCCAAGTCGAGCTCCATCGGTCCTCCTCCCACCTGACATGGACGTTAGTCACCCGGCGACCACCCCCTGCCAGCCCGGCGCGCCCACGATCTAACATGCGCGTCAGCAACAGCGCAGGGGGACCATGACCGTCGACGGAAGGCCGGTACCCGCAGAGGCCGACCGGGCGCGCATGCGCGCGGAGCGCCACGCCAAGCTGCAGGCGCAGCTCGCGGCGCAGAGCCTCGACGGCCTGGTGCTGCTGGGCACGAGCGCCGTGGCCTACGCCACCGGCGCCGACGCACCCGCATGCGACAGCGGCCGGGCGGCTCTCCTGCGGCCCGTCGCCGTGGTGGTGGCGGGCGCCGCGCACCCGCACCTGTTCACGCCCTACCCGGAAGGTGCCCCGCCCGAGCTGCCCGCCGGCCACCTCCACCCGGCCGTGCACCCCGACCTCGACGACGGCGCCGCCCTGCTCGCCGACCACCTGCTGGACCTGTTCGGCGGGGGAGCGAGGCTCGGCTGCGATGAGGTGCCCCATCCCCTCGGCCGGGCGCTCGCGGGCGTCGAGGTCGTCCCGGCCTCGGGCCCGCTCGGTGCGGCCAAGGTCTGCAAGACCGTCGACGAGCTGGCCTGCATCCGGGCGGCCCAGCGCATCAACGAGCGGGCCATGGTGGACGTGCAGGCGATGCTGCGGCCCGGCGTGAGGCAGACCGACCTGACCGCCTGCTTCCTGCGACGCGTCGTCGAGCTGGGCGCCGACCAGAACGGCATCGACCCGATCTGGCAGGCCATGCCGCTGACCAGGGCCGACGGCCCCTGGACCGTCCACGGCGACCTCGCCTTCCCGACGCCGAGCGGTCCCCGGGAGCTGCGCGAGGGCGACGTCGTCTGGGTCGACACCGGCATCCACGTGGGCGGCTACGCCTCCGACTTCGGCCGCACCTGGATCGTGGGCGACGACCCCACGCCGACGGCCCGCCAGCAGGCGCAGTTCGACCGATGGCGGGCGGTGGTGGACGCGGTCCTCGCCCGCTGCGCGCCCGGGGTTCCGGGCCTCGAGCTCGCGG
>DASTFE010000068.1:0-13889 GCA_035708905.1 Acidimicrobiales bacterium
GAGGTTCTGAGCGGGCGCCAGAACCGGGAGATGTGCGGGCGGCTGCACCACCTCCCCCCCGGCGCGGCCCGGCGCCGGGCCGGCGAGCTGCTCGACCAGTTCGACCTCGCCGGCGCCGGCGACAGGCCGGTGGCCGGCTACTCGGGCGGCATGCGCCGCCGGCTCGACCTGGCCGCGAGCCTCGTCCGCGCCCCGCAGGTGCTGTTCCTCGACGAGCCCACGACCGGCCTCGACCCCGCGGCCCGGGCCGACGTGTGGGCCGACATCCGCCGCCTGGTGGCCGCCGGCACCACGCTCGTGCTCACCACCCAGTACCTCGAGGAGGTGGACCGCCTGGCCGACACGGTGCACGTGGTCGACCGGGGCCGGGTCATCGCCGCCGGCAGCCCCGACGACCTCAAGGCCCGCACCGGCGGCGACCGCATCGACGTCGTCGTGGCCGACGCCGCGCAGGTGGCGACGGCCGCCGTCGCGGTCGGCCGGGCGGTCGGCGCCGAGGTCGAGGTGACGGCCGACGGTCGCCGCCTCGCCGCGCCGGTCACCGAGCGCATGACCGCGCTGACCGCCGTGGTGACCGCGCTGCGCGACGCCGGCGTGGTCGCCGAGGACGTGGCCCTGCGCCGCCCGACCCTCGACGAGGCGTTCATCGCGCTCACCCGCCAGGAGGTCCCGGCATGACCCCACCCGCACCCGCCGAGCTGCGCTGGCTCGCAGCCGACACCTGGACGCTCACCCGGCGCACGCTGCTCCACTGGGCCCGCCAGCCCGGCATGTTCGCGTTCGGGCTGGCCTTCCCCGTCTTCACCCTCGTGATGTTCGGCTACCTCTTCGGCGGTGCCATGACCGTGCCCGGCGGCGGCGACTACATGGAGTTCCTCGTGCCCGGCGTGCTCGGCTTGTCGGTCCTGTTCGGCGTCGAGGCGACCGTGCTGGCCGTCACGAACGACGCCGCCAAGGGCGTCACCGACCGGTTCCGGTCGCTGCCCGTGTCCGGCGCGGCCGTGGTCGGCGGGCGCGGCGTCGCCGACATGGCCAACGCCGCCCTCGGGCTCGGCGCCCTCGTCGTCGCCGGCCGGGTGGTCGGTTGGCGCTGGCACGAGGGCGCAGGGCGGGCCGCGGCGGCGCTCGCGCTGCTGATGCTGCTGCGCCTGGCCTTCGTGTGGGTGGGCGTCTACCTCGGGCTGGTGCTGCGCACGCCCGAGGCCGCCGTGGTCGTGCAGATCCTGGTCTGGCCGCTCGGGTTCGTGTCGAGCGGCTTCACCGCCCCCGAGCACATGCCCGGGTGGCTGGGGGTGGTCGCCGAGTGGAACCCGGTGTCGTCGACGATCACCGCCACGCGCGAGCTGTTCGGCAACCCGGGCGTGCCACAGGACGGCTCGTGGGTGGCGGCGAACGCCCAGCTCATGGCCGTGGTCTGGCCCCTCGCCCTGGTGGCGGTGTTCCTGCCCCTGGCCGTCCGTCGCTATCGGGCCCTGCGCCGCTGACCGGCCGGCCTGCGCCGCGCCGCCGGCCGCCGGCATCGGCCTCGACCGCGGCGACGAGATCGGCGACCGCGGCCTCGGCCTCGGCGGCGGTGGGCGCCTCGGCCATCACCCGCACCAGCGGCTCGGTGCCGCTGGGACGCAGCAGCACGCGACCCTGGTCGCCCAGCCGCCGCTCGACCGCGGCGATGCGGGGCGCGAGCCGGTCGACGATGGCCGGGTCGCGCTCGGCGACCCGCACGTTGCGCAACACCTGGGGCAGCCGGGTCATGGCGTCGGTGGCCAGCGTGGCGAGTGGCCACCCGGACCGCACCACCACGTCGAGCACCTGCACGGCCGTGAGCAGCCCGTCGCCGGTGGTGGCCAGGTCGCGGAAGATGACGTGGCCGCTCTGCTCGCCGCCGAGCGCCAGGTGCCGCTGCTCGAGCGCCTCGAGCACGTAGCGGTCGCCCACCTTGGTCTCGACCACGTGGATGCCCCGCTTCTCCATGGCCAGCCGGAAGCCGAGGTTGGTCATCACGGTCACGACCACGCTGTCGTCGGGCAGGGCGCCCCGATCGTGGCGGTCGATGGCGCACAGGGCGATGATCTGGTCGCCGTCGACGACCTCGCCCGTCTCGTCGACCAGCAGCACGCGGTCGGCGTCGCCGTCGAAGGCCACGCCCAGGTCGGCGCCCCGCTCGACCACGGTGCGGGCCAGGTCCGCGATGTGGGTCGAGCCGCAGCCGTCGTTGATGTTGGCCCCGTCGGGGCGGGCGTGCAGGACGTGGACGTCGACGCCGAGCTCGCCCAGCACCCGCGGGGCGATCACCGAGGCCGAGCCGTTGGCGCAGTCGACCACCGCGGTCAGGCCGTCGAGCCGGCGCCCCTCGAGCGACCCGATCACGGCGGCGGCGTAGCCGTCGTGCACCCGCGTGGCCGGCGCCACCCAGCCGACGCCCGACCCGGTGGGGGCGCGCGCCGCGCTCGACGGCAGCGCGCCGTCGCGCAGCAGCCGGCGCAGCTCGCTCTCGAGCCGCGACTCGGTCTCGTCGCCGAGCTTGCGCCCGCCGGCCGAGAAGAGCTTGATGCCGTTGTCGGGGAACGGGTTGTGCGACGCCGACACCATGGCTGCCGGGAGCCCCTCGTGCGCCGACCACCAGGCCACCTCGGGCGTGGGCACCACGCCGAGCAGGGTGACGTCGGCGCCCTCGCCGGCCAGGCCCGCGGCCAGCGCCGCTTCGAGCAGGGGCCCCGACCGCCGGGTGTCGCGGCCGACGAGGTAGCGGTCGCCGCCCATCACCCGCACCGCGGCGCGGCCCAGCGCCAGGGCCAGCTCGGGCGTCAGCTCGGCGTTGGCGACGCCTCGCAGCCCGTCGGTGCCGAACCGCAGCATCACGCGCCCCCGCGGGCGCGACGACGCCGGCGGAGCGGGAGGGGGGTCGCCTCCGGCACTGCCATGACCGCTGGGGTCGGCGCCCGGGCCTCGACTACCGCTTCGAGTACTGGGGCGCCTTGCGGGCCTTCTTCAGGCCGTACTTCTTGGACTCCTTCTCGCGCTGGTCGCGCGTCAGGAAGCCGGCCCGCTTGAGCGTGGTGCGCATCTCGGGGTCGATCTCGACGAGCGCACGGGCGATGCCGAGCCGCAGGGCGCCCGCCTGGCCCGAAACGCCACCGCCGTGCAGCGTGGCCTCGATGTCGTAGGCCTCGTCGGTGCTGGTGAGGCGCAGCGGCTCGGTGAGGATCATCTGGTGGGCCTTCGACGGGAAGTACGTCGTGACCTCGCGGTCGTTGATGGTGATCGTGCCGGTGCCCGGACGGACCCGGACACGGGCGACCGCGCCCTTGCGGCGGCCGGTGGTCTGCACGAGGGGATTCGGCATCTGGGTGCGTCCTAGGCGGTGCGGCGACGGGCGTGTGCCACGTCGAGGGGACGGGGCTGCTGGGCGGCGTGCGGGTGGGTGGGGCCGGCGTACACCTTGAGCTTGGTGAGCTGCTGGCGGCCGAGCCGGTTCTTGGGGAGCATGCCCCGGATGGTGCGGCGGACCGCCTCTTCCGGTCGGCGGGCGTGCAGGTGGGCGAACGTCTCGGCCTTGATGCCGCCCGGGTAGCCCGAGTGGCGGTAGAGCACCTTGCGGTCGGCCTTGCCGGCGGTGAGCACGATCTTGTCCGCGTTCACCACGATGACGTGGTCGCCCGTGTCGACGTGCGGGGCGAACACCGGCTTGTGCTTGCCGCGCAGGATCCGGGCGACCTCGGTGGCGAGGCGGCCGAGCACCATGCCCTCGGCGTCGACGACGTACCAGGCACGCTGGATCTCTGAGGCTTTGGGGGAGTACGTGGGCACGCGTGCCACCTTCGTCGAGTTCGTGCGGGCGGACCGGCCGGGCGGATGCGCGCGCAGCGGTCCAGAGCGACGTACAAGCCTACGGGCACGCCCGGCCGGACGGCAAACGCGGGGTGCCGCCGACCCGGCCGCGCTCGCTACCGTACGTGCCGAGGCCCGCGAGCGGCACACCGGGAGCTCCCCATGGCCCGACCACCCGAGACCATGAACGAGATGGAGGAGAAGCCGCCCTACCCCGAGGCGCTCAAGGTCAAGGCGTACGAGGCCGATCTGCGCACGCTGCAGATCGAGCTGCTCAAGCTGCAGCGGGCCATCCGCCAGGACGGCCGGCGCGTCGTCATCCTGTGCGAGGGCCGCGACGCCGCCGGCAAGGGCGGCACGATCAAGCGCTTCACCGAGAACCTCAACCCCCGCGGCGGCCGGGTGGTGGCGCTGACCAAGCCCAACGAGACCGAGCTCGGGCAGTGGTACTTCCAGCGGTACGTGGCCCACCTGCCGACCGCAGGCGAGATCGTGCTGTTCGACCGCTCCTGGTACAACCGGGCGGGGGTCGAGCGGGTGATGGGTTTCTGCACGCCGCGCGAGTACATGGAGTTCATGCGCCAGGCCCCCGGGTTCGAGCGCTCGCTGGTCGCCAGCGGCATCCACCTGTTCAAGCTGTGGTTCGCGGTGTCGCAGGACGAGCAGCGGCGGCGGTTCGAGGCCCGCCGGTCAGACCCGCTGCGCCGCTGGAAGCTGTCGCCGATCGACGAGGCCAGCCTCGACAAGTTCGACGCCTACACCGAGGCCCGCAACGCCATGTTCTTCTACACCGACACGGCCGAGTCTCCCTGGACCGTGATCAACTCGAACGAGAAGCGCCGGGCCCGCCTCGAAGCCATCCGCTCCGTGCTCCACGTGCTCGACTACGAGCACAAGGACACCAGCGTCGCCCACACGCCCGACCCGCTCGTCGTGCGGCCGGCCGCCGCCCTCGAGTTCCCTCCCGACGCCGACCCCCTCGCCGGCGTCGGCAACGGCCGCTGACCCCTCAGGCGCTGGCCGCCGGGGCCAGGTCCGCGGGCATCGGCGGGGCCGATCCCCGCCACGACCGGTTGCGGCGCCAGTAGAGGTACGTACCGGCACCGAAGACGATGGGCGCGACGTAGGTCAGCAGCCGGTAGATGAGCACCGCGGCCACCACCCGGGCGTCGTCACCGCCCGCGTCGGCCAGCGCCGTGATGAGCGCCAGCTCGACGATGCCGACACCACCGGGTGTCAGCGGGATGGCGGTGAGCAGGCGGGCGAAGGCGAACGCCGCCAGCACCTCCACCCAGCTGACCTCGTCCTGCGGCACCCCCACCGCCCGCAGGCTGACGAGCAGCACCGCGTACAGCGAGAGGTGCCCCACGAGGGTGCTGAGCGTGAGCGCCCGCCACCGGTGGCGGACCAGGCCGATGACCCGGTTGCGGAACCGGGTGACGGCGTGGTCCCACCCGTGCACGGGGCCCCGGCGGACCACCCGCCGGAGCGACGACATGGCGCGCTCGCCCACGAGTCCCGCCCGGCGGGCGAAGTCCTCGCTGCGCAGGATCAGGGTGAACACGGCCACGGCCCCGGCCAGCCCGATCAGGCCGCCCACCGCGGCGACCGTGCGACCGTCACCCGACTCGCCCTCGAGGGCCAGGAGGGCGAGCGCGACGATCGGCATGCCCAGCTTGACGAAGTTGTTCCAGATGCCCGTCACCAGCACCGACAGGGTCGACCGCGACTTCGAGAAGCCCCACGACGACAGCATCGTGTAGGTCAGGCCGACGCCCAGGGCGCTGCCGGCCGGCAACGAGTTCGAGACCGCCGTCGTCGATCCGGTCAGCACCGCGGCCTGGGGATACGTCAGGCCCGGCGTGGCGACCACCGTGACGATCCAGTAGGTGACCAGGTTCCACACGGCGACGGTCACCAGCAGCGCGACCTCGGGCCCGCTGAGCGCGCGCATGGCGGCCCAGACCTCGGACAGGTCGGCGAACTGCCCGAGCACGTACCAGAAGATGCCGGCCACCAGGGCGGCGGAGACGAGCACCTGCAGCGCCTTGCGCACCCTCGGGTCGCGCCACCCCCGGCGGAGCTCGGCCGGGGCGGGCACGGTACGGGTGCCGGCGAGCCCGCCTCCGGCGTCGGCTACGTCCATGGCCGGTCTCCTCGCCCTCGCGCCTCGGCCACCGAGTCGCGGGGTGCAGTCTCCCCCCGGCGCAGGCCCGTGGCAACGGGCGCACCGCATGTTCCCAGGACCGACGACGTGTGGGAGGCTGACGACCGTGTCGCCGGCGGTGCCGGCCTCGATCGATCGGGGGGTCCTGCCTCGTGGGAGCCCGGGGGACAGTCGCCCTCGTCACCCTGGTGGCGGCAACCGCGTTGGGGGGCTGCGGCTCCCGCGCGCCGCGCGGCGGCGACGCCTCCGCGCTGGGTGACGACGCGATCACGGTCGCCTCGTTCAACTTCCCCGAGAGCGAACTGCTCGCCGAGGTGTACGGCCAGGCGCTGCAGGCGGCGGGGTTCGACGTGCGCTTCGAGATGGGGATCGGGCCGCGCGAGCTCGTCCAACCCGCCCTGGCCCGCGGGCTGATCGAGCTGGTGCCCGAGTACGCGGGCACGGCGCTGCGGTTCACCAGCCTGGGGGCGAGCCCGCCGACCGACGACCTCGCGGCCACCACGTCCGCCCTCGGCCACGTCCTGCGCGACCGGGGGCTGGTGGTTCTCGCTCCGGCGCCCGCCCAGGATACCAACGCGATCGTGGTCACCCGGGCGCTCGCCGACCGGTACGAGCTCGACGAGATCAGCGACCTCACCGTGGTTGCCCCCGACCTGCGGTTCGGCGGTCCCCCTGGGTGCCCGGACCGGCCGTTGTGCCTCGCCGGGCTGGAAGAGGCCTACGGCCTGCGCTTCGCCGCCTTCCTGCCCCTCGACGTCGGCGGCCCGCTCACCCACCAGGCGCTGAGCGGCGGGCACATCGACGTGGCGCTGCTGTTGACGACCGATCCCCGCCTCGTGGACGACGAGCTCGTCGTGCTCGCCGACGACCGCGACCTGCAGCCGGCCGACAACGTGACGCCGGTGGTCCGCCGCGAGGTCGTCCAGCGCTGGGGCGAGCCGTTCGTCGACGCGGTGGACGAGGTGTCGGCCCGGCTGACGACCGAGACGCTCCGGTCGCTCAACGCCCGCGTGGCCGGCGGCGAGCCCCGGGCAGCGGTGGCCGCTGACTGGCTGCGCGGCGAGGGCCTGGCGTGACCGCGTCGCGCGACGTGGGTGCGCCCGGCACGGCGCCCGGCCTGGGGCCGGTCGTGGCCACCACGGCGCCCGACGTCCGGTCGACAGGCGCCCGGCGCCGGCGGCGGCGACCGACCGGCGCGCCACCGCCGCTGCCCCGGTCGCTGGGCACGACCGGCCGGGCGTGGCTGATCGTCCTCGCCGTCCTCGTCGGGTGGGTGCTCGTGCTGCTGGCGTCGCCCGCGGCACGCCGGTTCACCGACCAGGCCGACGCGGCCGTGCTCCGCCAGGTCGCCCGGGCCCGCACGGCATGGCTGACCGACGTCGCGACCGCCTACGACCGGGTCGCGACCGGCTGGACCCTCACAGCGGTGGCCGTCGTCGTGCTCGTGGGGCAGATCGCCTTCCGGCGGTGGCGCCACCTGTTCACGTTCCTGGCCAGCATCCTGGTGATCGAGCTGGTCGGCCTCGAGCTCTACAACGCCTTCTCGCGGCCGCGGCCCTACGACGTCACGACCATCGGCCGGTGGGCCGGGTTCTCGTCGCCGTCGCCTCCGGTGGTCGTGCTCGCCGCCGTGCTGGTGGCGGCCATCTACAGCCTGGTGCCCGCCGGTGCCGCCCGGTGGCGCGCCAAGCTCGCCGTCGCCGCCGTGCTGGGGATGTTCGGGGCGGCCCGCCTCTACCTCGGGGTCGACCACCCCTTCGACGTGGTCGCGGGCATCGGGATCGGCATCGCCGTCCCCCTGGCCGGCTTCCGGCTGTTCACGCCCAACGAGTTCGTCCCGGTGACGTACCGGGCGGGCAAGACGGCCCACCTCGACGTGACAGGAGCGCGCGGCGAGGCCATCCGGCGGGCGGTGCACGACCAGCTGGGGCTCACCGTCCTCGACATGGCGCCCGTCGGCCTGGCCGGGTCGGGCGGCTCGACACCGCTGCGGCTGCGGGTCGGCGGCGACCCGGAGCACACCTACCTCTTCGCCAAGCTCTTCGCCATGAACCACGTCCGGGCCGACCGGTGGTACAAGCTCGGGCGGCAGATCCTGTACGGGCGGCTCGAGGACGAGACCCGGTTCCAGAACGTGCGTCGCCTCGTCGAGTACGAGGACTACGCCCTGCGGCTGCTGCGCGACGCCGGGATCCCCACGGCCACGTCCTACGGCATCGTCGAGATCACGCCCGAGCGCGAGTACATGCTCGTGACGACCTTCATCGACGGCGCCCGCGAGATCGGCGAGGTCGACGTCGACGACGCCGTCATCGACGAGGCGCTCGAGATCGTCCGCCGCCTGTGGGACGCGGGGCTGGCCCACCGCGACATCAAGCCCGCCAACCTGCTCGTCCGGGACGGTCGTGTGTTCCTGATCGACGCGTTCTTCGTGCAGGTGCGGCCGTCGCCGTGGCGCCAGGCCGTCGACCTCGGGAACATGATGCTGGTCCTCGCCGTCCGCTCCGACGCCGAGCGGGTGTACCAGCGGGCGCTACGGCGCTTCACGGCCGACGACGTCGCCGAGGCCTTCGCCGCCACCCGCGGCGTGGCCAGCCCCACCCAGCTGCGGGCCGTGATGAAGCGCGACGGCCGAGACCTCATCAGCCAGTTCCGCCGGCTGGCACCGGAGCGCCCCCGCATCGCGCTGCAGCGGTGGAGCGTCCGCCGCGTCGGGCTCGCGGTCGCGGTCGCGACGGGCCTGGTGCTCGCCGCGGTGCAGGCCGTGTCGATGTTCACCCCCGCCCACGACCTGCCGGTGAGCGTCCAGCCCGACTGCGGCACCGGCCGGCTGATGGTGCTCATGGCCCAGGCCGTGCCGTCGGCCACCCAGGTGCCGTGCGTGGCCTCGCTGCCGGCCGGCTGGCAGCTGGGCGGTGCCCACGTCGAGCGCGACGACGCCACGTTCTGGCTCGACTCCGATCTCGGTGGCGAGAGGGCGGTCACGGTCAGACTCGTCCCGCCGGACGAGTGCGACGTGTCGGATGCGATGCCCGTCCCCAGCGACGAGGTCGCGACCGAGCGCTACGAGCGGCCCGAGCGCCTCCGTCCCGGACTGCGCAGCAGGCGGTACTACGTCTTCCCCGGCGGCTGCGTCACCTACGAGATCGCGCTCGACGCGGGCGCCGACCCGAACCTCGTCTTCAGCGCCGAGCAGGCGCTCGCGTTCGAGCCCCGCACGACGCTCGTCGAGCACGTCCGGGACACCGCCGGCCTCGAGCTGTGCGGTGCCGGCACGGAGTGCACGGGGTGACAGGCGAGCCGGGCGCGTGGCAGCGGCGGTCCGGCGACGCCATCGCTGCGGCGGCGGGGCTGGTCGTGCTCACGGCGGGCATCCTGGTGGTGCGGGACGGCGCGGTCCCCGCCTGGGAGCGCAGCACGTTCGAGGCGGTCAACGGCCTGCCCGGGTGGCTGTACCCCGTGCTCTGGCCGTTCCAGCAGCTCGGCGTCGTGGTCTGGGGACCGGTGCTGGCGCTCGCCGCCGCCGTCGCCCGGCGCTACCGCCTGGCCTGGGCCCTCGTCGCGGTGACGGTGGCCAAGCTGGTGTCGGAGCGCGTGGTGAAGGCGGTCGTCACGCGCGAGCGGCCGGGGACGTCGATCGGCCCGGACGCGGAGCTGCGGGGCGACGTCCACGTGGCCGGCGAGAGCTTCGTGTCGGGGCACGCGGTCATGGTCGCGGCGATCGCCTGCCTGGTCGTGCCCTACCTGCCGCGCCGGTGGCGACCGCTGGGGTGGCTGCTCGTCGTGGCCGTGATGGTCGGCCGGGTCTACGTCGGTGCCCACAACCCGCTCGACGTCGTGTGCGGCGCCGCCCTCGGCGTGGCGATCGGCTCGGGCCTGAACCTCGCGTTCGGTGTGCCGGCGCCGGCGGTCGCTACCGTACGCCGGGACGTCTCCCCCTCTGCCTGATCGGTGAGAGCTCGCCATGACCGACGCACCCCAGACGATGGCCGAGACGCCGGACGTCGCGCCCGGCCGGGCCCGCCGGCTCGCCGGGGCCCGCCCGTGGGGCCGCCACGCCACTGAGGCCGCAGCGGGCATCGGCCTGCTCGGCGTGAGCTGGCTGCTGCTCGCCGACCGCACGGACAGGGTGCCGGGGTGGGAGGTCGAGGTCTTCGACGCCGTCAACCGGCTGCCCGACGCGCTGGAGTGGCCGCTGTGGCCGATCATGCAGCTCGGGACGGTCGTGATGTACGTGGTGGCCGGGGCCGTGGCCTATGCGCTCACCCGCCGGCTGCGTCCTGCCGTCGCAGCGGCGACGTCGGTCATGCTGGCCTGGCTGGCGGCCAGGGTGGTCAAGGACGCGATCCAGCGGGGCCGGCCCGGCGACCTGCTCGGCGACATCCACCTGCGGGGGTCGGAGGCCGATGGGTACGGCTACGTGTCGGGGCACACGTGCGTCGCGTTCGCGTGGGCGACGGTCCTGACGCCGCTGCTGCCCGGCCGCTGGCGCTGGCTGCCCTTCGCGCTCGCGTCCCTCGTGGGGCTCGCCCGCATCTACTACGGCGCCCACCTGCCCCTCGACGTGCTCGGCGGCGCGGGCCTGGGCATCCTGTGCGGCCTCGTCGCCGCCGTCGCCCTCGGCACGATCGACCCACGCCGGGCGGAGACCGCCGCCGCGACCCCCACCGCGGGTCAGGCCACCGGCGGGTAGTCGACCGCCCAGAGGCACAGGCCCTGGGGCGGGGCCAGGTTGGCGGCCCGGGCCCGGTCGCGGCCGGCCAGCACGGCGAGCACCTCGCCCGCGTGCCGGCGCCCGGCCCCGATGGCGACCAGCAGGCCGACGAGGCTGCGGATCATCTGGTGGCAGAAGGCGTTGGCGGTGATCTCGAAGCGCAGGACGCCGTCGCCCAGGTCGGTCCAGGACGCGTGCCGCACGTTGCGCACCAGCGAGGCCTCGGCGCCGTCACGGTGCCGGGGACGGCGGCAGAACGCCGAGAAGTCGTGCTCGCCGATCAGCGGGTCGCAGGCCAGCCGCAGCAGGTCGAGGTCGAGGGGCTCGTCGACGTGCCAGGCCAGGTGCGCCAGGAACGGGTCGGGCACCGGCCGGTTGACCACCGTGTAGCGGTAGGTGCGCCCGGTCGCCGACCGGCGGGCGTCGAAGCCGGGCGGGGCCTCGCGCACCTCGCGCACCGCGATGGCGGGGCCGCAGAGCCGGTTGACCGAGCGCTGCAGCATCAGCGGGTCGAAGCGGGCGGCCGGCACGTCGAAGCTGACCACCTGCCCCCAGGCGTGCACCCCCGTGTCGGTGCGGCCGGCGCAGGTCAGGTCGACGCCCGTCTGCAGCACCCGCTCGATCGCGGCCCGCAGCGTGCCCCCGACCGTCTCGACCCCCTCGTTGGGCGCGAAGCCGTGGAACCCCGACCCGTCGTAGGCGACGGTCATCCGGACGCGCACCAGCGGCCCACGCGGGGCCGCTGGTGGCGAGGGGTCGAAGAGCGTCACACCGGAGGCGGCGGGACGGGTCGCGCGGTCAGACGAGCTCGATGCGCGCCATGGGCGCGTTGTCGCCCTGGCGCGGCCCGAGCTTGAGGATGCGGGTGTACCCGCCGTTGCGCTCGGCGTAGCGGGGACCGATCTCGGTGAAGAGCTTGTGCGTCATCTCGCGGTCGCCCAGGTAGGCGACGACCTGGCGGATCTGGTGCAGCTTCACGTCGGGGTTCGCGTCGGCCTTGCGGGCCTTGGTGATGAGCTTCTCGGCGACGGGGCGCAGCGCCTTGGCCTTGGCCTCGGTGGTGACGATGCCCTCGGCGGCGAACAGGCTGGCCGCCAGGTTGGCCATCATGAGCCGCTGGTGGGCGGCGCTGCCGCCGAAGCGGCGACCCTTCTTGGGGGTGGCAGGCATCTCTCGTGACCCTCAGTCAGTCCTTGGTGCGCAGCGACAGGCCGCGCTCGTCGAGCTTGGCGATGACCTCGTCGAGCGACTTCTGGCCGAAGTTGGTGATGGCGAGCAGGTCGTCCTCGGTCTTCTGGACGAGCTCGCCGACCGAGTTGACCTGGGCGCGCTTGAGGCAGTTGCGGGGACGCTCGGACAGGTCGAGGTCCTCGATCGGCAGGTCGAGGTCGGGCGACCCGGCGCTGGTGACGGCCAGCTCGCCCAGCTCGAGGCCCTGCGGCTCGTCGCTCATGTCGGCCACGAGGCCCACGAGCGACCGCAGCGTGTCGCCGGCCGAGGCCAGCGCGTCGCGGGGTGTGATCGATCCGTCGGTCTCGATGTCGAGCACGAGGCGGTCGTACTCGGTGGACTGCTCGACCCGGGTCGGCTCGACCTCGAACGCCACCCGCCGCACGGGCGAGAAGATCGAGTCGACCGGGATGACGCCGATGGTGTCGGAGGTCTTGTTGGCCTCGGCCGAGCGGTAGCCCCGGCCCTTGGACACCGTGATGTCGACGGCGATGCGGCCCGACTTGTTGAGCGTCGCCAGGTGCAGGTCGCCGTTGAGGATCTCGATGTCGGCGGTGAGCTGGATGTCCTGGGCGCGGATGTCGGCCGGGCCGCGCACGTCGAGCCGCAGGGTCACCGGCTCGTCGCTGTGGCTGACGAGGACGATGTCCTTGAGGTTGAGGATGACGTCGGTGACGTCCTCGACGACACCGGGGATGGTGTCGAACTCGTGGAGCGCGTCGTCGAAGCGCACCTGGGTGATGGCCGCGCCGGGGATCGACGAGAGCAGGGTGCGCCGCAGCGAGTTGCCGAGGGTGTGGCCGAACCCGGGGTCGAGCGGGCCGACCGCGAACCGCTGGCGGTTGTTCTCTTCGTCGGTGATCGGCTCGACCGTGGGGCGCTGCATGACCAGCATCGGGGGCTCCCTCGTGGCTGATGGGTGGGGGGTGACTACTTGCTGTACAGCTCGACGATGAGCTGTTCGCGCACGGGCACGTCGATGTGCTCGCGCAGCGGGTACTCGCGCACCTTGACCGAGACGCCTTCGTTCTCGGAGTCGAGCCACGGCGGTGGCGTGCGGGCGAGCACGTCACGGTTCCACTGGATCTGGATCATCTGCCGGGCCTTGCCCCGCAGGCTGACCACGTCGCCCTTGCGCACGCGGTAGCTGGGGATGTCGACGCGCCGGCCGTTGACCTCGACGTGGCCGTGGTTGACGAACTGGCGCGCCTGGGGCCGGGTCGACGCCCAGCCCGCCCGGTAGACGATGTTGTCGAGGCGACGCTCGAGGAGCTGCAGCATGAGCTCGCCGGTGACGCCCTTGCGCTTGGACGCCTCTTCGTAGAGGTTGCGGAACTGCCGCTCGTTCAGCCCGTAGGTGAAGCGGGCCTTCTGCTTCTCCTGGAGCTGGAGCAGGTACTCGCTGGCGTTGCGGCGGCGGCTGCGGCCGTGCTCGCCGGGCGGGTACGGGCGCCGCTCGAGGGCGCGGTTCTCACCCGAGGTGCCCCACAGGTTGACGCCGAGGCGCCGGGAGACACGGGACTTGGGGCCGGTGTAGCGCGACATGCAGGGTTACCTCAGACACGCCGCCGCTTGGGCGGGCGGCAGCCGTTGTGGGGGACAGGGGTGACGTCCTTGATGCCGGTGACCTCGATGCCGGCGCTCTGGATCGAGCGGATCGCGGTCTCACGGCCAGAGCCGGGGCCCTTGACCTGGACGTCGACCTTGCGCACGCCGTGCTCCATGGCCCGCCGGGCGGCGGCCTCGGCGGCCATCTGGGCGGCGAACGGGGTGGACTTGCGTGAGCCCTTGAACCCGACGTTGCCGGCCGAGGCCCACGACAGCACGTTCCCCTGGCGGTCGGTGAACGTGATGATCGTGTTGTTGAACGAGGACTTGATGTGCGCGATCCCGTGGGGGACGTTCTTGCGCTCGCGGCGCTTGGGCCGACGACCGCCGGCGGCGGGCTTC
>DASTFE010000069.1:0-9888 GCA_035708905.1 Acidimicrobiales bacterium
CGCCGCGCTCGCCACGGCCGGCGCCCTCAGGGGGGCGCGCCGCGGCAGCGCCGGCCTCGTCCGGCTCGGCGGGTCTCCCAGCCTCCCCGGCAGCGGGCGCGGGCTCGTCCTCGTTCCCGTCCACGACGTCCTACCCTGCCACGTCCGGCGACGACGGAGCGAACGCCCTCGGGCCACCTCGGGGCCGGGCGCGGCTCACCATCGTGCCACCGCAGGTGGTGGCGTCGGAGGGTGTCGGCCTGGAGGCTGGTCAGGGCTCCTGGGCACGCGTGTCGTTCCCCTGCGCAGTGTCGTCCTCGACCGCACGGGGGTGCTCGATCGCGATGTGGTCCTCGAGCTCGTTGCGTGTCACGAAGCGCAGCTCGCAGTAGGGGCATTGGCGCACGTCGGTCACGCCGTCCAGTCTCGCGCTGCTACGTTCCCCGCGGACGGCAAGCCGTCGGAGACGTGGACACCAACCGACGACCGGCAGTTCCGAGGAAGGGGCGGAGCGCTGCCCGGTAGAGGGGAGAACTGCCCGATGGGAATCTGTGACGGACGAGTGGCGATCGTGACCGGGGCCGGGCGGGGCATCGGCCGCGAGCACGCCCTGCTGATGGCGGCCCAGGGGGCCAGCGTCGTGGTGAACGACCTCGGCGGCGCCCGCGACGGCACGGGCGGCGACGTCGGGCCCGCCCAGCAGGTGGTCGACGAGATCACCGCGGCCGGGGGCCGGGCGGTGGCCAACACCGACGACATCAGCGACTGGGGCGGCGCCGAGAAGCTGGTGAACACCGCCATCGAGACGTTCGGCAAGCTCGACGTGCTGGTCAACAACGCGGGCATCCTGCGCGACCGCATGCTGGTCAACATGACCGAGGCCGAGTGGGACGCCGTCATCAAGGTGCACCTCAAAGGCACGTTCGCCCCGTCGCACTTCGCGGCCAACCACTTCCGCGAGCGGTCCAAGGCCGGCGAGCAGGTCGACGGTCGCGTCGTCAACACCACGTCGCCGTCGGGCATCTACGGCAACGTGGGGCAGACCAACTACGGCGCGGCCAAGGCCGGCATCGCCAGCTTCACGATCATCGCCGCCAAGGAGCTGGCCCGGTACGGCGTGACGGTCAACGCCATCGCGCCCGCGGCGCTGACCCGCATGACCGAGGACCTGGGCATGGGCCAGCTGTCCGACGACGCCAAGGAGCAGATGTCGCCCAAGCACATCGCCCCGATCGTCTGCTGGCTGGCCAGCCCGCTGTCCGCCGCCGTGACCGGTCGGGTGTTCGACGTGAGCGGTCGCATGCTGTCGGTGTCCGAGGGCTGGCACCGGGGCCCCTCGGTCGAGAACCCCGACGACGACCCCGAGGTGCTGGGCCACGCGGTGCTCGACCTGGTCGCCCAGGCCCGCCCCAACGCCGACATGGCCGGCTACGACGAGAAGTGAGGGGACATGCCCATCAACCCTGATGCCGTCGGCTCGAGGTCCGAGCCCGTCCGGCGCCGGTGGACGTCCAAGGACAGCCTGATCTACGCGTTGGGCGTCGGTGCCGGCGCCGAGGATCCGCTGAACGAGCTCGAGTTCACCACCGAGAACAGCCAGGACGTGCCCCAGCGGGCGCTGCCCACCATGGCCGTGGTCCTCGGCGCCCCCGGCGCCGCCCTCGGCTCGATCGGCAGCTTCAACCCGGCGATGCTCGTGCACGGCGAGCAGTCGGTCAGCCTGGCCCGCGAGCTGCCGCCCGAAGGCGAGGTCGAGTCGGTCGCCGAGGTCGTCGGCATCTACGACAAGGGCTCCGGTGCCGTGGTGGTCACCGAGTCGGCGTCGACGCTGGTCGACGACGGCGAGCCCCTGTTCACCACGCGATCGAGCCTGTTCATCCGGGGCGAGGGCGGGTGGGGCGGCGATCGGGGCCCGTCGTCGAAGTTCTCCGCCCCCGACCGCCAGGCCGATCACGAGGTGACCTACCCCACGAGGACCGACCAGGCGCTGCTCTACCGCCTGTCGGGCGACCGCAACCCGCTGCACTCCGACCCCAAGTTCGCGGCGATGGCCGGGTTCGACCGGCCGATCCTCCACGGGCTGTGCACCTACGGGTTCACCGGTCGGGCGCTGCTGCACACGCTGTGCGGCGGCGACCCGGCGCTGTTCCGGTCGATGGGCGGCCGGTTCTCGAGCCCGGTCTTCCCCGGCGAGCCGCTGACGGTGCGGGTCTGGATCGAGGGCGACGGCCGCGCCGTCTTCCAGACGGTGGGTGGCGACGGCCGGGTCGTGCTCGACGCCGGCCAGGCGGCGTTCGGGCCGGCCTGAACCGCCGGCACCCCGCGCCGGGCCGGGCGCGTGGCGCGCTCGGCCCCCGCCGGGTCAGAAGAGGCGCAGCTCGTCGGGCTCGAGCCCGCGCAGGTCGTCGTAGTCGACCTCGACGCAGTGGATGGCGCGCTGGCCCGCCAGCACCCGAGCCTGGGGCTTGATCTGCTGGGCGACGAACACGCCCCGGACGGGCCGCAGCATCGGGTCGCGCTCGAGGAACGACAGGTAGCGGGTGAGCTGCTCGACGCCGTCGATCTCGCCCCGCCGCTTGATCTCGACGGCGACCGCCCGGCCCTCGGCGTCGCGGCAGAGCAGGTCGACCGGGCCGATGTCGGTCGGGTACTCGCGGCGCACCAGCCGCAGCCCCGGGGTGATGGCGTCGCAGTTGGCCGCCAGCAGCTCCTGCAGGTGGGCCTCGACGCCGTCCTTGAGCAGGCCGGGGTCGATGCCGAGCGCGTGGTCGGTGTCGGACAGCACCTCGTGCAGCGTGATGGTCAGGGTCTCGCCCTTGGGCGAGCGCACCGTCCACACCTCGGCGCCCTCGCCGTCGCAGGTGACCGACAGCGTGTTGGGGGCGTTCATCCAGTTCAGCGGCTTGTAGGCGCCGCCGTCGGCGTGCACGGCCACGCAGCCGTCGGCCTTGACCATCACCAGCCGGGGCGCGGGCGGCAGGTGGGCGGTGAGGCGGCCGGCGTAGTCGACGGTGCAGTGGGCGACGACGAGGCGCATCGGCGGCGACGATAGTGGTGGGGCGCCGGCCGGCCGCTGACCCCGAGACGGCCGGCGTGACCGCGGGCCGCCGACGGCTCAGCGGCGGCGCCGCTCGGTGAGGTTGCGGCGGATCGTCTCGCGCCGGCGCCGCAGGTCGCGGTGGGTCAGGCGGGCGGTGTCGTCGTCGACGCCGAAGCCGGCCTTGATCCCGCTGAGGTCGAGCTCGACGTGGCGGGGGTCGATGCCCACGTCGGCCAGGATGCGGTCGCCGTGGCGCGTGGCGAAGTAGAGCGAGAGCTGGGTGATCTCGGCGAACAGGTCGAGGTCGGGCGCCAAGCGGGCGATGGCCCCGTCGATGAAGACCATGTTCTTGACGAACAGCATCAGCTCCTTGGGCATGTGGGCCCCCAGGCCCAGCAGCGCCTTGACGACCTGCTGCAGCTCGGCGACGAGCTGCTCGCCCGACATGGCCGTGGGGTCGACGGGCGGCTGGTCGAGCTTGAGCTCGCGCACCACCTCGTCGAGGTCGGCGTCGGGCGGCAGCACGCCGAGGTCGCGCAGCGCGGCGAGCTGCGCCATGATGTCGTTGGCCGACCCGGCCATGAGCATGCGCAGGAACGCGAGCCGCTTCGTCTCGTCGAGCCGGCCCGTGATGCCGAAGTCGAGCAGCGCCGTGCGGCCGTCCGGCAGCACGAACAGGTTCCCGCCGTGCAGGTCGCCGTGGAAGATGCCGTGGAGGATGGCGCCCTCGACGAAGCCGATCATGCCCGTGCGCACGACGGCCTCGGTGTCGACCCCGGCGTCACGCATGCCCACGACGTCGTCGAAGCGGAAGCCGTCGAGGCGCTCCATCACCAGCACGCGCCGGGTGACCAGCGTCGGGTGGGGGCGCGGGATGACGTAGCCCCGCTGGCCGAGCTCGGCGAAGGTGCGGGCGATGTCGAGCATGTTCTCGGCCTCGAGGCGGAAGTCGAGCTCCTCGGCGATGGTCTGCGCGAACAACTCGACCAGGGCCGGCGGGTTGGCCAGGGCGGCGACCGGGATGCGGCCGACCAGCTTGGGGGCGAGCCACGCCATGACCCGCAGGTCGTCGCGCACCAGGGCTGCCACCGTCGGCCGCTGCACCTTGACCACCACCGGCTCGCCGGTGCGCAGGGTGGCCGCGTGCACCTGGGCGATCGACGCCGCGGCCAGCGGTGTGCGGTCGATCCAGCGGAACACCTGCTCGAGCGGCCGGCCGAGGTCGGCCTCGATCACCTCGCGCACCACCCGGAAGGGCTCGGCGGGCACCCGGTCGCGGCACAGCGCGAACTCGTCCACCAGCTCGGGCGGGAAGATGCCTTCGCCCGAGCTGATGATCTGGCCCAGCTTGATGTAGGTCGGCCCGAGCCGCTCGGCCGCCCGGCGCAGCCGGCGCGAGATGCCCCTGCGGCTGGCGGCCCCGCCCGTCCGGCGCTCGCGCAGCGCCC
Source organism: Acidimicrobiales bacterium (assembly GCA_035708905.1). GTDB lineage: Bacteria > Actinomycetota > Acidimicrobiia > Acidimicrobiales > VFJN01 > ZC4RG19. Next base: position 4,468 of record DASTFE010000069.1, read on the forward strand.
ACAGCCCGACCGCGGCGCCGAGGCGCCGGGTCACCGTGACGAGCCGGGCGCCGGGCGGCCAGCGCCCCGGCGTGGTCAGCGCCGGCACCTCGGCGACCACCGCGGCCCGCACGTCGTCGAGCCCCGCCAGCCAGGCGAGCGCCCCCGGGTCGTCGATCGTCCACGGCGGGTCGTCGCTGAAGCTCCCTGTGTCCAGGTCGGTGGCGGCCGCGGGCATCACGATCGAGTCTGCCGTGGCGGCCGCGCGACCACACGTCGCCGGTCCGGGTCGCCGATCAGCCAGCGTGGTCGGGCGCCGCCACCACGTGCCCGTCGGCCACGGCCACGCCCTCGGCGGCGAGTCGGCGAGCGTGCTCGGCCTCGTGCCCGGGCACCAGCCGGCCCGCCGCCGTCACCACGCGCCACCACGGCAGGTCGTCGCCGCTCGTGGCGAGCAGGTGCCCGACGGCCCGCGCCGCCCCCGGGAAGCCCGCCTCGGCCGCCACCTCGCCGTACGTCACGACCTCGCCGGGTCGAAGTGAGTGGAGCACCCGCACCACCGCCTGCTCGAATCCGGACATGCAGCGCACAGTAGGAGCAAGCGCCCGGCAGGGTGCGGGCGGGCTCGCCGGGTCGGTCGCCGTCGTCACCGGCGCCAGCCGCGGGCTGGGCGCGGGGCTGGCGGCGCGGTTCGCCGAGGCCGGGCTCGGCCTGGGCCTGTGTGCCCGTCACGTGCCCGAGCCGCCGGACGTCCGCGGCCCCGTCGGCGGGGCGGCGGCCGGGGCCGGCGTCGTGACCGCGGCCGTCGACGTCGCCGACGCCGGCGCGGTCGACCGCTTCTGCGCATCGGTGGTGGACCGGCTCGGGCGCATCGACCTGTGGGTGAACAACGCCGGGCTGCTCGCGCCGATCGGTCCACTGCGCGATGCCGACCCCGACGAGGTGCGGGCCAACGTCGAGGTGAACGTGGTCGGGGTGCTGCACGGCAGCGCGACCTTCGCCCGTCACGTGCGCAGCCGGCCCGGCGGGGGCGTGCTGGTCAACATCACGAGCGGTGCCGCCTCGACGCCCTACGCGGGCTGGGCCGCCTACTGCGCGTCGAAGGCGGCCGTCGACCAGGCCACCCGGGTCGTCGCCGCCGAGGAGCGTGAGGCCGGGCTGCGGGTCTACGCCGTGGCCCCCGGCGTCGTCGACACCGGCATGCAGGCCGCGATCCGGGCCACGCCGCCCGACCGGTTCCCGGCCGTCGAGCGGTTCCGCGAGCTCCGCCGGACCCGCGCCTACAACAGCCCGGCCTGGGTGGCCGATCACATCCTCGACCTGCTCCGCGAGCGCGGCGACGGCGACGACGGCGGCGACGTCGTCCGGCGCGTCCCCGACGAGCCCCGGGCCGACTGACCGACTCTGGGCGCGGCTGCAGCCGGCAGCAGCCCGCGGCTCGACAGGGCGTGCCGGCCGGTGGCAGCGTCTCGGCGTGCTCGATCCCGTCAAGGTGACCGCCCTGCTCGACCGAGCCCGGCGCGAGGTCGACGAGGGGGTCCTCCCCGCCGTACAGGTCGCGGTCGGCTGGCGTGGCGAGGTGGCGGTCGACGCCACGTTCGGCGCCCCCGACGACGCCCGCATCCTCGGCTTCTCCACCACGAAGGCCCTGGTGGGGGCGGCCGCCTGGCGGCTGGTCGGCGACCGCTCGCTCGACCTGGCGGCGCCCGTGGCGACCTACCTCCCGGCGTTCGCCACCAACGGCAAGGAGGCGGTGACCGTCGAGCAGGTGCTGCTGCACCTCGGCGGCTTCCCGCTGGCGCCGCTCGGCCCGGGCCGGTGGTCGACCCCCGCCGGGCGCCGCGAGCAGTACGGCCGCTGGCGCCTGACCCTGCCCCCCGGCGAGGTCTACGTGTACCACCCGACCGCCGGTCACTGGGTGATCGCGGACATCATCGAGGAGCTCACCGGCATCCCCTACGCCGACGCCATCGACCAGGCGGTCACCCGCCCCCTGGGCCTGCCCCGGCTGCTCGGCATCCCCCTCGACGCCCAGGCCGGCATCCTCACCACGGTGGGCGTCGGCTCGCCGGCGACCCCCGAGGCGATCGAGGCCGAGATGGGCGTGGCGCCCCCGCCGGGCGTGCCGGCCGACGTCGCCCTCACGCAGTTCCTCGGCCTCAACGACCCGCAGGCCCGGGCGGTGGGGGTGCCCGGCGGGGGCGGCATCTTCCGGGCCGCCGACCTGGCGCGGCTGTACCAGGCGTTCCTCCACGACCCGCAGGGACTGTGGGACCCGGCGGTGCTGGCCGACGCCACCGGCGTGGTGCGCAACCGGCTGCCCGACCCCTGGGGCGTGCCGGCCAACCGGACGCGCGGTGGGCTGGTGGTCAAGGGCGACGACGGGCTCGGCCACCGCCGGGGCTTCGGCCACACGGCCTCGGCCCGGTCGTTCGGCCACAACGGGGCCGGTGGCCAGATCGCCTTCGCCGACCCGGCCTCGGGCCTGAGCGTGGCCTACCTGACCAGCGGGCTTGACCAGGACCTCGTCCGCGAGACCCGCCGCGTCGCCGCGGTCGCCAGCCTGGCGGCCGACGTGCTCGCCGGAGACCGCGCCGGCCGCTGACGCGGGCGATCGCGGCGCGGCCGGACAACGCCCCCGAGGACCGCCTGCCGGCGCCGGCACTACCGTCGTCGCATGCGCACGCTGACCGAGGGTGAGGTCGCCGAGCACCTCGACCGCATCGACGCCCAGGGGTACACGGTCGTCGAGGACGCGGTCGAGCCCGACCTCGTCGACGAGCTGGCCGAGACGCTCGATCGCCTCGAGCGCGAGCTGGCCGTGGCGCCCGCCGACAACGCGTTCGAGGGGCGCCGCACCGTGCGGGTCTACAACCTGCTGGTGCACGGCGACGTGTTCGCCCGGGTGCCCGTGCACCCCAACGTCCTCCCCGTGGTCGAGGGCGTGCTCGACCCCGGGTGCCTGCTGTCGTCGCTGTCGTCGATCGCCATCGGGCCCGACGAGTCGCCTCAGCCGGTGCACGCCGACGACCAGATCATCCCGCTGCCCAAGCCGCACCCGGCCGTGGTGTGCAACACGATGTGGGCGATCACGGACTTCACCGAGGCCAACGGCGCCACCCGCCTCGTGCCGGGCAGCCACCGGCGCGAGTCGCCCGACCTGCGCACCCGCTACGACTCGGTGCCGGCCGAGATGGGCCGGGGCAGCGTGCTGGTGTGGCACGGCAGCGTGTGGCACGGCGGCGGGGCCAACACCACCGCCGAGCGCCGGGTCGGCATCGCCTGCAACTACTGCGCGGGCTACATCCGCCAGCAGGAGAACCAGCAGCTGGGCATCCCCCGCGAGATCGCCCGCGGCTTCGACCGGCGCCTGGCCCGGCTGTGCGGGTACGGGCTGTACGGGGGGCTCATCGGCCACATCGACAAGCACGACCCGATCGAGCTGCTCGGCGACGCCCCGCCGTCCGGCATGGTCTGGGACGTCCTCTGAGGCTCATGGTCGCGGCCTCGGCGTCGACGGCGCCGTGGGTCGGCGTCCGGGGCCGGCCGAGGGGTCAGGACGTGGCGGCGGCGATGACCTGGTCGGCCAGGTCGGCCCGGCAGACCAGCAGGTCGGGCAGGTAGGGGTCGGGCCGGTTGTAGGCCAGCGGCGAGCCGTCGAGCCGCGACACGTGCAGCCCCGCCGCCCGCGCCACGGCCACGGGCGCGGCCGAGTCCCACTCGTACTGGCCGCCGCTGTGGGCGTACACGTCGGCCTCGCCCAGCACGACGGCCATGGCCTTGGCCCCGGCCGAACCGAGCGGCACGAGGTCGCCGCCGAGCGCCTCGGCGATCCGGGTCGCCTCGGCCGGTGGGCGGCTGCGGCTGACCACCACACGGGGCGAGCCGGGCCACGGCGGCGGGGCGGGCGGCGGCGGGTCGGTGGCGAGCGTCAGGTCACGGGCCGGCAGCGCCACCGCACCGGCGGCGGGCTCGCCGTCGATCACCAGGGCCACGTGCACGCCCCAGTCGGTGCGGGGCGGCTCGCCGTACTCGCGGGTGCCGTCGAGCGGGTCGACGATCCAGACCCGCGACGCCTGCAGGCGGGCCGGGTCGGCCACGCCCTCCTCGGACAGCACGGCGTCGTCGGGCCGGGCCTCGGCCAGGCGGGCCACGAGCAGGTCGTGGGCCCGGCGGTCGCCCTCGCGCCCCAGGGCCCGCCCGTCGACGGGGCCGTCGGCGCCGCCACCCGTGCGGCGGGTGCGCAGGTCGACGAGCAGCCGGCCGGCCTCGGTGGCGAGCCGGGCGGCGAGCTCGTGGTCGTCGCTCGTGGCAGCGGGCATCATTACCTGCCTAGCAGATCGGTCCCGAATTGCTTACCTACTAGGTCGGATTTAGCCTGGGGGATCCCATGCCCAGCACCGCGCCAGCAACCACGACGGGCTACGAGCTCACACACCTCCAGGCGCTCGAGGCCGAGGCGATCCACATCATCCGCGAGGTGGCCGCCGAGTTCGAGCGTCCCGTGCTGCTGTTCTCCGGTGGCAAGGACTCCGCGGTCCTGCTGCACCTGGCGGTCAAGGCGTTCGCGCCCGCCCGGCTGCCGTTCCCGGTCATGCACGTCGACACCGGCCACAACTTCCCCGAGGTGATCGACTACCGCGACCGCCGGGTGGCCGAGCTGGGGACCCGGCTCGTCGTCGTCAGCGTCCAGGACGCCATCGACGCGGGGCGCGTGGTCGAGGACGTCGGGCCCCGGGCCAGCCGCAACCGCCTGCAGACCGTGCCGCTGCTCGAGGCCATCGAGCAGCACCGGTTCGACGCCGTGTTCGGCGGCGCCCGCCGCGACGAGGAGAAGGCCCGGGCCAAGGAGCGGGTGTTCAGCTTCCGCGACGAGTTCGGCCAGTGGGACCCGAAGAACCAGCGTCCCGAGCTGTGGAACCTCTACAACGGCCGCCATCGGCAGGGCGAGCACATCCGCGTCTTCCCCATCTCGAACTGGACCGAGCTCGACATCTGGCAGTACGTGGCGATCGAGGGCGTCGAGCTGCCGAGCATCTACTTCGCGCACGTCCGCCGGGTGTTCCAGCGCGACGGCATGTGGTTGGCCGAGACGCCGTGGGTGGCGCTGGCCGACGGCGAGGAGATCGAGGAGCGCTCGGTGCGGTTCCGCACGGTGGGCGATGCCACCTGCACGGGCGCCATCGAGTCGGTGGCCGCCGACGTCGACGCCATCATCGAGGAGACGGCGGTGACCCGCATCACCGAGCGGGGCGCCACCCGGGCCGACGACCGCTTCTCGGAGGCGTCCATGGAAGATCGCAAGGCGGAGGGGTACTTCTAGCCGTGGAGCTCCTTCGGTTCGCCACCGCCGGCTCGGTCGACGACGGCACGCTCATTCCCAATCGAGGCGCCGCCGCCAGCGTCGGAGCCGTCGCCGAACGAGCCAGCAGCCGTCAAGCG
>DASTFE010000070.1:0-3495 GCA_035708905.1 Acidimicrobiales bacterium
GCACGAGGGCAGCGGGGTGAGCACCACCTTGTCGCCCGGACGCAGGTGGTCGACACCCCGCCCGACCGCCTCGACGATGCCCGCGGCCTCGTGGCCGAGCACCACCGGCGTCATCGCCGGGAAGCTGCCGTCGATGTAGGACAGGTCCGAGTGGCACACGCCGCAGTCGGTGACCCGCACGCACACCTCGCCCGGACGGGGGTCCTCGATCTCGACCCCGCCGACCCCCAGCTTCCCCTCGGCCTCGAGCACGGCCGCACGCATCGATCGCATGGCGCCGAAACCTAACGGACCGTCAGATCCCGTGCCGCACGGCGGCGTGTCGTCAACTTTGGCTTGACACTCGCCTGGCGTCAATGCCACCTTGACAGCATGGATCTCGATCTGGACCACTTCATCGCCTCGGTGGAGGACAGCGCCGACGACGTCCTCGACCGCGTGTCGGCGGCGGCGCTGCTGAAGGACCGGTTCGAGCAGGCGGGCGACGACCTGCTCGACCACTTCGTCGGTCAGGCCCGCGCCGAAGGCCGGTCGTGGACCCAGATCGGCGAGGCCCTGGGCGTCACCCGCCAGGCCGCCCAGCAGCGCCACGGCGGGCTGCTCGACCGGCTGGTCACCCGCCTCAAGGAGGGGCGGTTCCGGCGGTTCACCCCGCGGGCCCGCACGGCGGTGATCGAGGCCCAGTCGGCGGCCCGCGACCGCCGCCACGGCTACATCGGCACCGAGCACGTGCTGCTCGGCCTGTTCGCCGAGGGCGACGAGAACATCGCGGTCCGCGCCCTCGCCCGGCTCGGCATCGACCCCGCCACGGTCGTGGGCCTGATCGACGCCCGCGTGCCCCCCGGGCCCACCGAGACCCCGGTGAAGGGCCACATCCCGTTCACGCCGCGGGCCAAGGCCGTGCTGGAGCGGGCGTTCACCGAGGCGCTCGCGCTGGGGCACAACTACATCGGCACCGAGCACATCCTGCTCGGGCTGCACCGGGTCGAGGACGGCATCGCCGCCCAGGTGCTGGCCGACCAGGGTGTCGGCTACGACGAGCTGCGGTCGACCATCGTCGAGCTGCTGGTGGGCAAGGGACCGGCCCCGGGCTGAGCGCCGAGCCGACGCGCCGGTGGCGGCCGGCGGACGACCGTCAGGGCACGCGCCCCCAGCGGTCGGCGGCGCGCAGGGGCGGCACCGCGGCGATGACCCGGCTGAACGACACCCGCTCGCTCACGAGGTTCAGCACGGCCACGACCACCAGCACGCCCGTCCGGGTGGCCGGGGCGCACGCCAGCACCACGCCCAGGCCGAGCACGGCCCCGAGCACGTTCGCGCCGGCGTCACCCAGCATCAGCCGCTCGGCCAGGTCGGCGGGCAGCAGCCCGGCCCCTGCGCCCACGACGAGCGCCACGCCGGCCAGCACCGGCTCGGCCCCCGCCGCCACGACCAGCGCCACGAAGGCGACGAGCGCCACCTTGGTGGTGCGCCCCGGCGCCCGGTCGAACAGGTTGCCGAGGTTGGCGGCCAGCGCCACCAGGGCCCCGTCGGCCAGGAGGCGGCCGACGCTGTCGGGCTCGCGCACCGACACGACCACCACGGCCACCGCCGCCCCGCCGAACAGCTTGATCGCACCGGTGGTGAGCCGCCCGCCGGCCAGCGAGCGCAGGTGCCCACCGAAGCCGCCGCTCTCGCCCGTCCCGCCCAGGTCGTCGAGCAGGCCCAGCAGCGCGAAGCCCAGCGAGGCCAACGTGACCAGGCGCAGACCCGCCACCGCGGCGGCGTCGGGCTCGGCGCCCGCGGCGACCGCCACCGCCACCAGCGCGTCGACCGCCAGCGCCACCAGCGCCACCAGCAGCCCCACCGCGGTGGGCAACCGGCGCTGGCGGTAGTTCTCGCGCTCGAAGACATCGGCGGCGAAGGCACCTGCGGTCATCGCCCGCAGGGCGACCGCCAGGGCGACACCGGCGACGAACGCGGCGACGACGATCACGACCCCTCCCCCGGGCCGGTCAGCCCGCGGCCGCCGCCGCAGCCGGCTGGTCGCCGGGCGACTCGGCCGCCTCGCCACCCGCCCAGCGGCGGCGGGCCCGCCGCGCCAGCGCCGGCCAGTCGATCAGCACCAGCGGCACCGTGACGGCCCATGCCCAGTAGTCGAGGCCGAGCAGGAACCACGTGGTGGCGTGCAGGAACACCGCGCCCAGCGCGAACCACACCCGCAGCCGCGGCACGAAGACCACCAGCGGGAACGCCAGCTCGATGCCGAGGATGAACACCCCTCCCGAGCGGGACACCCAGATCTGCTCGCCCGTCCACTGCGCCAGGTCCTTCCAGCCGCTGCTGCCGATGCTCGGCCCCCACAGCGCCACGTAGCGCATGTTGTCGCCGTAGGCCCACGACGGGCCCGACCGGCGCAGCTTGTGGTAGCCGGCGAAGAAGTAGATCAGTGCGATGACCACGATCGACACCCGGATCGGCCAGCCGTACCGGCGGCGCGCCACCCGGTCGCCGCGGTCGATCACCGCCGGGGCGAGCAGGAACGGCGCCGACGCCCACAGCAGCAGCAGGTCGTTGTGCAGCACCTTGCCCCGGCTGCCGCGCAGCCCCGCCAGCACCAGGTAGCACACCCACGCCATCGCGAACGCGAGCCGGGGCCGGCGCCGCAGCACGGCCGCCAGCGCCGCCACCCCGCCGACGACCTGCAGGGCGACGAACGCCTCGGCCGCGGGCATGCGGTCGAGCAACCCCAGCACGGGCACCGGGTCGACCAGCGCCGCCGGGGTGTCGGCGAGCTGGCGGTAGGAGCCGGCGACGATGCGCACGCCGATGAGGGCCGACAGCCCGGCGTGCACGAACGCCAGCCGGGCGCCCGTCTCGGGCCCCCACAGGGCGTCGTCGAGCGCGCCGCGCACGCGGTCGCGCCACCCGGTGACCGGCACCGCGCTCATCCCCCGCCGTCCCCGCCGTCACGCGCGCACGAGTGGAAGGGCTCGACGTCGTGCTCGGTCGTCCACTCGCCGTCGACCTCGACCAGGCGGGCGTGGTCGCGCGACAGCGACAGCTCGACCGTGGACGGGTGCGCCGCCACCACGGGATCGAGCAGCGCCAGGCACACCGCATCGCGCCGCGCCGGCGACGCGCCCGGCAGCTCGGCCATGGGCCACTCGGCGTGCCGGAAGCGCAACGGCAGCTCCTCGAGGCTGACCACCCGGCGCTCGCCCTGCTCGTCGACCGCCTCGAGCACCCAGCGGGTCTGGTCCGCGTCACGGCTGAGGCTGAACAGGCGCCACCCGGTCAGCGGCCACAGGTCGAAGCCGATGACGCCCGGCACGACGAGCAGCACCATCAGCACGGCCACCAGGATCCGGGCGCCGCGCGGCGCCCGGTCGGGCCCGGCCTCGGCCTCGGGTCCGGCCTCGCCTTCAGCCACGGTCTCGGGCTCGGCTTCGGCCGCGGGCATGCGGTCGAGCAACCCCAGCACGGGCACCGGGTCGACCAGCGCCGCCGGGGTGT
>DASTFE010000071.1:0-2463 GCA_035708905.1 Acidimicrobiales bacterium
GCCCGCCAGGCCTGGACGAACGCCTGCTGGACCGCCTCCTCGGCGAGGCGCCGGTCGGCGAGCAGGCGCGCGGCCACCGCCATCATCGGCCCCGCGAACTCGTCGAACGCCTCGGTGAGCGCCCGCTCGTCGCGGGCCGCGAACCGGATGGCGAGGTCCGCCGATCTCCCGCCTCGTGACATGTGCATCCTTCCGTCGGTCACCGTCGGCTCCCCGCCGGCCAGCCCGGGTCCGCCTGGGCCACGGCGCGCTGGGCGGTGACCGAGAACCCCGACAGCGTCGCGCACTGGCGCAGGTGCTCGGTCAAGCAGCGGTCGAGCACCGCCGCCGTCGTCGTGGCGCGCGCCGCGCCGCCGTCGCCATCCGCACCGGGCTCCGGGGAGAAGGGGCCCAGCACCACCAGGCCGTCCGCCGCCGGCGCCAGCGGAATCTGGCGGTACCCGGCGCGGGCGTCGACCACCAGGTCGGCGTGGATCGTCAGGGTCGGGCGAGGCCCGCCGACGCGGCGCGTGCGCACGACGACGCCCTCGACGCGTCCCTCGTCGACGACCAGGCCGACGGCCTCGAGCCCGGGCCGCACGACCACCCGCGGCGAGTCCAGGACGCACCGGAGCAGGCGCCGGTGGCGGCTGCTGTGGCCACCGCCGCGCCCGCCCATGGCCGGGTCGGGCAGGTCCTCGCGGGCCACGAGCGTCACCCGCTCGACGTGCCGGCCGAGGGCCGAAGCCGCGGCGAGCCCGTCCAGCCCGGCCCCGACGACGACCGCGTGGGGCGGGGCCTGGGGCTGGGGCGGGGATGGGGGAGCGGTGCGGGCCACGGTGTCTCCGGCGGTGTCCAGGGGTGGGGTGACCGCAGTGTCCGCGCGTCGCCCCCGCAGCGCATCGGGAAGATGCCCTACGCGGCCCTCAATCCCGCCTGAGTTGGGCGCCGGCGGTCCTCAGCTGCGGCGGGCGTCGTCGAGCAGGCCGGTGCGCCGGGCGATGGCCGCGGCCTCGCCCCGGGTGCTGGCGCCCAGCTTGGCGAGCAGCCGCGAGACGTGGACGCTGGCGGTCTTCTGGCTGATGAACAGCCGCTCGCCGATCTGCCGGTTGGTCTGGCCCTCGGCCACGAGGGCGAGCACCTCACGCTCGCGGGGCGTCAACCCGCCGTCGCGGCCCTGGACCACGCCGGTGCCGGGCCCCGCGCCGCCCGGTGCCGGCGCCTCGGCCCCGGGTGCCGCCAGCGGGACGCGGGCCCGCCGGGCCAGGCGCTCGAGCGCACCGGCGAGCGGTCGGGCGCCGAGGCGGTGGGCGGTCGACCAGGCGGCCCGGAGGGCGGCGGCCCCGCCCTCGTCGTCGCCGGTGGCGAGCGCCGCCTCCGCGAGCCCGAGCCGGGCGCAGGCGGCGGCGTAGGGGAAGCCGATGGCCTCCCAGGCGTCGACCGCGTCCCGCCAGCGCCCCGGGTCGGGGGCGCCGGCCAGCCGCGCCAGCTCGGCCTCGCCGGTGCGGAGGGCCGCCACCGTCTCGGTCACGGGCGGGGCGTTGCGCAGGTGCCCGGTGGCGGCCAGGGCCGCGAGCCGGTCGACCAGCTCGCGGGCCAGCGCCGCGCTCTCGCCCGGCCGGCCGGCGCGGCCACCGGTGCGCGCCCTCGCCACGGCCCGCTCGGCCTCGGCCCGCACGCCGACGGCGGCGATGCGGGCGGCCAGCTCGGGATCGCCGGTGTGGGCCAGCAGCTCGAGCCCGGTCGCCACCTCGTGGCGGGCGTCGTCCCAGCGGCCCTGCCACACGGCCAGCTCTGCGAGCGCCCGGTGGAGCAGGCCGTTCAGCCGGCCGTCACCCACCTGGTGGCACCAGCACCGCGCCACCTCGAGCGCGTCGCGGGCCTGGCCGTGGTCGCCCCGGTCGACGGCCAGCGCGCCCGCCACGAGGGTGCGTGCCACGCCCGTCAGCCCCCGCACGTCCGCCGCCCGCCGGGGATCGCCCAGCAACCGCATCGCCTCGTCCCACCGGCCGAGCTGGTGCAGCGCGGCCGCCCCGATGCTGCCCGCCAGCGACGGTGCGCCGCCGTCGGCCGAACCGGACCCGAAGGCCAGGATCAGCTCGACCAGGTCGTCGCCCCGGCCGGCCTCGACCAGCGTGCGCCACAGGTGCACGTAGGCGCCCGGCACCGCGGCCAGGTCGCCCAGCCGGGCCGCGCTCTGGCCGGCCTCGTGCAGCCGGGCGACGGCGTCGTCGGTGCGGCCCTCGGTGGCGAGCACCAGGCCGAGCACGTGGCGAGCCTGCCCCTCGTCGACGAGGTCGTCGACCGCCCGGGCCAGCGCGATGGCCTCCTCGGCCCGGGGGCCCGCCTCGGCGCTGCGCCCGACCCGCACCAGCGCGTGGGCATGGGACTGCACCACCCTGGCGCGCGCCGGGCTGGGCGGCGCGGGCGGCACCAGCGCGACCGCCAGCTCGTAGGCGGCGAGGGCGTCGGCGGCCCGCCCGG
>DASTFE010000072.1:0-8178 GCA_035708905.1 Acidimicrobiales bacterium
CCTCGTGCAACCCGGCTGGAGCTACCGCCTCAACGCCAACTTCGAGGACCACGCAGAGCACGAGTACATGGCCTATGTCGCCGAGCACCCCGAGCTCGACCGCCAGCGGGTGCACAGCGCCATCGCCGCTGACTACGGCCGATTCGCCTCGCTCGGTGACCTGCTCCGCCAGATCGGCCACGACGAACGCGTCCACAAGCTCGAGAGCCTCGCCGGCCACGACACCGCCCGCAGAGACCAGACCCGCACCGGGCTCGACAGCTCCGCCCGCCGGGCTGCGTAGATCAATGGCGCTCCCCTGCGTACGCAGTCCGCTGCCTCGTCGGGATCGTCCGCGTGGGCCCGATGGCGCCAGTAGCGCGTGAGCGACATCCGCTCCCGCTCGATCCCGACCTCGCGCCGCAGGTACCGGCGGACGTCGCGCATGGCGCGGCTCTCGGCGCCGCCCCACACGTAGGGCCGCCCGGGCGGCAGGGCGAGGTCCCGCACGGCGTCGGCGAGCCGGGTGGTGGTGCCCGGCTCGCGGCCGTCGCGAGGAAGCCAGCGCAGCTCGACGTCCGGGCGGCCGGCGGCGAGGTCGTGGCGCCCGCCGCCGTCGGGCACCTCGACGACCGCCCGCACGACGGCCTCCGCCGGCAGGTCCTCGAGGATCCGGGCGGTGGCCGGCAGCCCCGTCTCGTCGGCCACCAGCAGCCACCAGTCCACCTCGTCGGGCGGATCGAAGGCGGTGCGCGGCCCCCACAGGGCCACCGGGTCACCGGGCGTCGCCCCCGGCGCCCATCCGGAGGCCGGGCCCGGCTCGTCGTGCAGGAACACGTCGAAGTCGAGCTCATGCGCCCCGGGCCGCAGCGCCCGCACCGTGTAGTAGGCCCCGACGGGTCGGTCGGCCTCGTCCATCGCCGCGTAGGCCGTCCAGCCGAAGTCGGTGCCGACCGTGAGCTCGCGCCGGCCCGGAGGCGGCAGCAGCACGTAGACGAAGTCGTCGGGTCCCGCCGAGGCGAAGCCGGCCAGGCCGTCGCCGCCCACGGTCACCCGCACGTAGTGCTCGGAGATGCGCTCGGCCTGGACTACCTCGGTCACGTGGGTCGGGATGGCGTCGATGGCCACCGATCCGCTGCCGGCCACGGTCAGCGCACCGGGACCGGTGGCGAGGGGCTCGGCTGCTGCGTTGTCGGATGGCCTACTGACGACATGGCGATAGGTATACCTAATATCCAGCGCCGACGGTAGCCCTCGGTGTGCCGTACGGAGACCTAGGCCACCGCGTCGAGGATCAGCTCGCGGACCTCGCCGGCCGCCTCGACCTCGGCGACGGCGTCGGCGCCGTTGAGGATGAGGTTGAACGTCGAGCAGCCCGCCTCGACGTAGGGGACGAGGAACTCGGCGATGCGCTTGGGCGTGCCGGCCGGGCTCCAGCGCTCGAAGCGCTCGTAGGGCACCTGGTAGAAGGCCTGCATGGCGGGCGCCACGTGCCGGCGTGCGTCGTCCGCGTCCCTGCCCACCCCGCACCACACGTTGAGCGCGTTGCGCCACACCGGTGCCGGGCGATCCGCCGCGGCGGCGGCCTCCTGCATCTGCGCGATCGCCTGCCCGTAGCGCGAGGCCGACACCCAGATGCCGAACCAGCCGTCGCCGAGGCGACCGGCCCTGGCGATGGCGGCGTCGGATCGCCCGCCCACCACCATCGGGATCGGTTGGGCCGGCTGGGGGACGATCCGGGCCCCGTCGAGCTGGAAGAACTCGCCGGCGTGGTCGACGGCCTCGCCCCGCAGCAGGTCGCGCACGACCCGCATGCACTCGTCCATGCGGCGCCCGCGCGTCGCGGGGTCGACACCGCACACCTGCAGCTCGTGGCGATCCTCGCCGCCGATGCCGACGCCGAACGTCAGCCGGCCGGGCGCGAGCTGGGCGATGTCGGCGAGCTGGCGGGCGACCAGCACGGGATGCCGCAGCGGCAGCAGGTAGACGCCGGTGTTCGCACCGAGCCGATCGGACAGCGCGAGCAGGCTCGACACCCCGAGCAGCCCGTCGGATCCGGCGCCGACGTGGAAGCTCACGTGATCGCCGAGGGCGAGGTGGTCGAGCCCGGCCTCCTCGGCCAGCCGCACGACGCGGCGCCACTCGGCGGCACCCGCGCCGGGGAGCCGGTAGGGCAGGTACCCGATCGAGAGCCCGTCCGCCACGGGGAGGATCATCGCGGATCCTCGCCGGCCGGTCGACCACCACCGGCCCCGGCGCCACCCGAATCAGGTGCAGCCGTGGCTGCCACCCAACCGCAGGTGCAGCGAGAGCCGGCTACTCGATGCGCAGGCCCGAGATCGCCCGGGAGATCACCAGCTGCTGGATCTGCTCGGTGCCCTCGAAGATGTCGTAGATCTTGGCGTCGCGGTGCATGCGCTCGACCGGGTACTCACGGGTGTAGCCGTAGCCGCCCAGGATCTGGATGGCCCGCTCGGTGACCCACACGGCCGTGCGGCCGGCCTTGAGCTTGGACATCGAGCCCTCGGCGTTGGTGTAGCCGCCGTTGCGGGCCAGCCACGCCGCCCGGTGGACGAGCAGGCGGGCGGCGTCGATCTCGGTGGCCATGTCGGCCAGCATGAAGGCGATGGCCTGGTTCATGATGATCGGCTTGCCGAACGCCACCCGCTCCTTGGCGTAGCCGAGCGCGTACTCGTAGGCCGCCCGGGCGATGCCGATGGCCATGGCACCCACTGCCGGCCGGGTGGCCTCGAAGGTGGCCATGGCGGGCTGCTTGGCCCCCGTCTTCTGCTGCTCACGGGCCCGGGCCAGCTTCTCGTCGAGCTTCTCCTTGCCGCCGAGCAGCAGGCGGCCGGGCAGCCGCACGTCGTCGAGCACCACCTCGGCGGTGTGCGACGCCTTGATGCCGTGCTTGCGGTACTTCTGGCCCTGCGACAGCCCCGCGGTGCCGGGCGGCACGACGAAGCTGGCCTGGCCGCGGCCCTTGAGGGCCGGATCGACGGTGGCGACCACCACGTGCACGTCCGCGATGCCGCCGTTGGTGATCCACGCCTTGGTGCCGTTGAGCACCCACTCGTCGCTGGCCTCGTCGTAGACCGCCCGGGTCTTCAGCGAGCTGACGTCGGACCCGGCGTCGGGTTCGGACACGCAGAACGCGCCGAGCTGGATGTCGTCGGCGGTGCCGAAGCAGGCCGGCACCCACTCCATGACCTGCTCGGGGGTGCCGGTGCCCGCGATGCCGGCGGCCGCCAGGCCGGAGCCGAAGATCGACAGGCCGATGCCGGCGTCGCCCCAGAACAGCTCCTCGAGGGCCACGGGCAGGGTGAGGCCGGACTGGTCACCGAGCGAGGACTGGGCGAAGAAGTCGAACGAGTAGAGCCCGATCTTGGCCGCCTCCTCGACGATCGGCCACGGGAACTCCTCCTTCTCGTCCCACTCCTCGGCGGCCGGCCGCACGACGTTCTCGGCGAAGTCGTGGACCCACTTCTGGATCTGCTGCTGGTCTTCGTTGAGTTGGAGAGAGAACTCGCTCATCGGTCAGCCCTCGGTCGATTGGGGGTGCACGACCGGAACTGTTACCGGTCGGTAACAAGGCTACCCGAAGCGTAGCGCCCTCGCTCGCCGTCCGCGCGCACCACCTCGAGCGCCTCGCAGTACCGCCCGTCACCCAACCGACCCCAGTACCGGCAGGTGGCGACGGCCAGGTCGGGGTCGGGGAACGGCGTCTCGCCGGCCTCGGGCGTGTACGCGCCGAGCGCCTCGCACTTGGCCGCCACGAACGGGTCGACCGGCACGAACAGCGCCGGGCGGAACGCGGCGGTGGCCGTCGGCGCCTCGTAGCAGCAGACGCTCGCGACCTCGGCGGTGGCCAGCAGGGCGGCCTCGTGGGTGTGTCGGTGGTCACCGTCGCGGTCGTGGCCCGAGTGGATGGACGCCACGGTGGGCGCCACGTCGGCGACGACGGCCCCGATCCGGCCCACGGTGGGCTCGCCGCCGGCGATGCGTCCCGGCACGAGGTCGTCCAGGACGAGGCGGGCGCCGAGGATCGCGGCGGCCTGCCTGGCCCGGGCCGCGCGGGCGGCGGCGCCGTCGCCGGGGCCCGGCGAGGCGCCGTGGCCCCCGGTGCTGAGCACCAGGATCACCACCTCGTCGCCCTGCTGGCGGTGGCGCAGCAGGGTGCCGCCGACGCCGGCCTCGACGTCGCCGGGATGGGCGCCCACGGCCAGCACGCACTCGGGACCGGCGGCCGGCGCCGACCCGCGCCGCACGAGCGCCTCCACCTGCACGACGAGGTCGTTGGGCTCGATCGGCTTGGCCAGGAACGCGTCCACCTCGCTGCGCCGCGCCCGCTCGATCACGTCGGCCCCGGCGTAGGCGGTCATCAGCGCCACCGCCAGATCGGGGTACGCGGTCCGCAACCGGCGCACGAGGTCGAAGCCCGACATGCCCGGCAGGCGTATGTCGACCAGCGCCACGTCGCACGGCTCGGTGGCCAGCAGCCGGAGGGCCTCGGTAGCGTCGGCCGCCGCCCGGGCCCCGAATCCCGCTCGCTCGAGCACCCGGACCATGAAGCGCGACGTGGCCGGATGGTCCTCGACGACGAGGACGCGTCCCCGGTTCGCCTGGGGCGTGCCTGCGTCAGGAACCTGTGCCATCGACGACCTCGCACTCTGCGTGTATCAACCTATCGTTGACACCACTGTGAGCGAGGACAGGTGAGCGAGGCCGGGCGGGTAGCAGACGGTCGCGCGCCGGCGCGGCGGCCGCTCGACCTGCCGCCGACCACCCGGGCCCGCACGGCGGCCGGCCGCTGGTGGCTCGACCTGCCGCTGCGCCGCAAGGGGGCGGTCCTCGTCGTCGTGCCACTCGCCGTCACCGTGGCCGTCCTGATCGCGGCCATGCTGCTCAGCCGGCGGGACACCGAGGTCGCCGGCGAGCTGGGCAGCGGCACGACCACCCTCGTCGAGACGTCCCAGCTGGTGGAGGCGGTGGACGACGCCGAGGCCGCGGTCCTCGGCTACGCCGCCACCCGGGACGGGCGGACGCTGGACGCGTACAGCCTGGTCGCCGACTCGCTCCCCGGCCGCCTCGACGCCGTCCGGCAGGACCTGCCCGAGGGCTACGGCGCCCACGTGGCGGCCTTCGCGGCCGCAGCCGACGAGGCCGTCGCCGCCCTGGGAGTGGCCGGCGACCGGCTGGCGGCGACGCCGCTCGATCCCCAGGCGGCGGCCGTGGCACTGGCGCCCGCCACCGAGGCGGCCCGGGTGGCGCATGCGGAGGCCGAGAGCCTGCGGCTCACGCTCTTCGCCGACCTGCGCGACCTCGTCGCCGAGGCCGACCGCGTGCAGGACCAGACCACGTGGGTCCTGGTCACCGCGCTGCTGGCCGTCATCGCCACCGGGATCACCGGCGGGGTGATCCTGGCGACCAGCATCCTCGGCCGCACGGTGCGGCTGTCCGACAACATCGACCGCTTCTGGGCGGGGAGGCCGCTGCTGCCCACCGTGGCGGCCCGTGACGAGATCGGGCACCTCACGGCCACCCTCGGCAGGGTGGCCGCGCTGCTGCGGCGGCAGAACGACGAGCTGCGGGCCAGCCGCGACGAGGCGCTCGCAGCCGCCCGGGCCAAGGACGAGTTCCTGTCGCGCATGAGCCACGAGCTGCGCACGCCGCTGACCGCCATCCTCGGGTTCGGCCAGCTGCTGCAGGCCGACGACCTCGACGACGACCAGCGCGAGAGCGTCGACCACGTCGTGCGCGCCGGCCACCACCTGCTGGGCCTCATCGACGACTCGCTCGACATCGCCCGCATCGAGACCGGCAACGTGGCGGTCACCGCCGAGCCCGTCGCCGTCGAGGGGGTGGTGGACGAGGCGATCGCGCTGGTACGGCGCTTGGCCGACGACCGCGACGTCACGGTCGCCGCCGCCCCCATGGCCGGCGTGACGGTGCTGGGCGACCCCCAGCGCCTGGAACAGGTGCTGCTCAACCTGCTCACCAACGCCGTGAAGTACAACCGGCCCGGCGGCCGGATCGACGTCCGGGCTGCGATCGTGGACGGCGAACCCGGCGACGGCGCCGCCGCCGGCCACGGCGCCGGCGACAGGGACTCCGCCGGCGGGCGGGTGCGACTGTCGGTCACGGACACGGGCGCGGGCATCGCCCCGGGCGAGGAGGCCCGCCTGTTCGAGCCGTTCGAGCGCCTCGACGCCGCCGACCGGGGGATCGACGGCATCGGCATGGGGTTGGCCGTCGCCCAGGGCCTGGTCGAGGCGATGGGCGGGACGATCGGCGTCGATTCCGAGGTGGGCGCCGGCTCGACGTTCTGGGTCGAGCTCGCCGGCGCCGGCGCCCCCGGCCGGCCGGCCGGGACGACCCGGCGGTCCGGCCCGCCTGCTGGCGGGCACAAGGGTGGCGGCCCGGTCGTGCTCCACGTCGAGGACAACCCGGCCAGTCTGCAGCTCATGGCGCGCCTGCTGCGCGACCGTCCCGAGCGGCTCGAGGCGGTCGACCGGGGCGGCGTGGCCCTGGCACGCGCCCGCGAGCTCGGGCCCGACCTGGTGCTGCTCGACCTCAACCTGCCCGACATCGACGGCGACGAGGTCCTCCTGCGGCTGAAGGCCGATCCCCTGACCGCCGACATCCCCGTCGTCGTGATCTCGGCCGACGCCACCGCCCCTCGCCGCGAGGCGGCGCTGCGCGCCGGCGCAGCCGACTACCTGGCCAAGCCGATCGACGTCGCCGTCCTGCTCGAGCTGCTCGACCGGGCTGCGCAACGGAAAGCCACGTGACGGTCGGCGTCGACGGCTGACAAGATGCGCGGCCGCCGCCGACCCCCGGCGGCACGGACCGAGGAGGGTCGATGTCCCGTCGAGGGTGGGTGCTCTTCGCCGCGATGGGCGTCATCTGGGGCATCCCGTACCTGCTCATCAAGATCGCGGTCGACGACCTCACGCCGGCCACGCTGGTGCTCGTCCGCACCTCGCTGGCCACGGTGCTGCTGCTCCCGCTGGCCGTCGCCCGGAACGAGCTGCGGCCGCTGCTCCCTCGATGGCGGCCCCTCCTCGTGTACACCGCCATCGAGATCTGCCTGCCGTGGCTGCTGCTGGGCTACGCCGAGCAGGACCTGTCCAGCTCGCTGACCGGGCTGCTCGTGGCCGCCGTGCCGCTGGTGGGCGCCGTGCTCGTCAAGGCCACCGGGCACGAGCCGCTGGGGTCGCGCCGGGTGCTCGGGCTGCTGGTCGGCTTCGCCGGCGTGGCCGCCCTCGTCGGCTTCGACGTCGGGGCGTCGAGCGCCGGCGCCGTCGTCGCCGTGGGGGCGGTGGCGCTGTGCTACGCGCTCGGCCCGCTCATCCTGGCCCGCCACCTCGCCGACCTCCCCGGCCTGGGCGTCGTCGCCGCCTCGCTCGCCATCGCGGCGGTGGTGTACGCGCCGGTGGGCCTGCTGCAGTGGCCCGACCAGGCGGTCGGGGCCGACACGTGGTGGTCGGTCGTCGGCCTGGCCGTGATCTGCACGGCGGTGGCCTTCCTGGTCTTCTTCGAGCTCATCGCCGAGGTGGGCCCCGCCCGCGCCACGGTCATCACCTACGTCAACCCGGCGGTGGCCCTGGTGCTGGGCGTGCTGGTGCTCGACGAGCGGGTCACCCCCGCCACCGGCGTGGGCTTCGCCCTCATCCTCGGCGGCTCGGTGCTGGCGACGGCGCGCGAGCGCGCTCCGGCCGAGCCGGTGCCCGTGGCGGTGCCGGCCGGCGATCACGAGGTCGGCGACCTGGCGACCGGCGAGATGGCCGCCTGCCCCGTGCCCGAGCCTTGACGGCGGCCACACCGCCCCGGGGGCGGCCGCTAGTGTTCCGAAGGGGAACACAAGGAGCCTTCGCGATGTCCGCACCGATGGACCTCGACACCTCACGCGACCGGGGCCCGCACGCGCTGCTCGCCCGCCTCGTCGGCTCGTACACGGGCCGGGCCCGGCTGTGGTTCGAGCCCGGCGATCCGGTCGACGACCAGGAGATCACCGCGACGATCGAGCCCGTCGGCGGTGGCCGCTTCGTCCGCCACCGCTACACCACCCGGGTCCTCGGCGACGAGCACTCGGGCGAGGCGCTCGTCGGCTGCGACCTCCGGCGGGAGCGGTGGCAGGTGGCGTGGATCGACAGCTTCCACACCGGCGAGCAGATCATGTTCTCGGAGGGGCCGGCC
>DASTFE010000073.1:0-12091 GCA_035708905.1 Acidimicrobiales bacterium
GCTATTGCCTCGCGCCATCCCGGCGGTCGCGATCGCCTCGCGCCACTCCCGGCGACCGTTATTGCCTCGCGCCGTTCGTGGCGGTCGCTGTTGCCTCGCGAGCATGACGGAGCCGTGCCGAGGAGGCCGCAGGCCGAGATCGCTAGGCCAGCGGGTCGGCGAAGGGATCGGCGCCGCCGGCACCGGCCGGGCCGCCGAAGGGGTCGGCGATCGCGGGGCGGACGCTGACGGCCGTGCCCTCGTCCTCGTCGCCCGCCAGCTCGGCGCCGAGCATCCCGGCGTAGCCGCGCTCCTCGAGCTCGAGCGCCAGCTCGGGCCCGCCGGAGCGCACGATGGCGCCCTTGGCCAGCACGTGGACCCGGTCGGCGCGCAGCTCGTGCAGCAACCGGCTGTAGTGGGTGATGGCGAGCACGCCCAGCCGGCGGCCGCCGGCCTCGGGCGGCTGGGTCTCGGCCTCGATGCGGCGGGCGCACGCCCGCAGGGCGTCGACGTCGAGGCCCGAGTCGAGCTCGTCGAGCACCGCGATGGCCGGCTGGAGCACCCCGAGCTGCAGGGTCTCGTTCTTCTTCTTCTCGCCGCCCGACAGGTCGACGTTGAGGGGCCGGTCGATGAGCCGGGGGTCGAGCGCCAGCCGTTCGGCCTCGGCCCGGATCTCGGCGGCGATGTCGTCGCTGGGCCGGCCGGCCGCCCGCGCGGAGGTCTGGAGCAGGTCGTAGAGCGACACCCCGGGCACCTCGGTCGGGTACTGCAGCGCGAGGTACAGCCCGGCCTGGGCCCGCTGCCACGGGGTGAGGGGCAGCACGTCGACGCCGTCGAGCATGACCGAGCCGCCCGTGACCTCGTAGCCCGGGCGACCCATCAGCACGTGCGCCAGGGTCGACTTGCCCGACCCGTTGGGCCCCATGACCGCGTGCACCTCGCCGGAGCGGACGGTCAGGTCGATGCCGCGCAGGATCTCCTTGCCCGACACGGTGGCCCGCAGGCCGGCGATCTCGAGGACGTGCCCGCCGACCGCCGTGGTGCCGTGGCTCGTGCGGTCAGTCATCGAGCACCACCACGATCTGGCCCCCGTCGACGCGCACGTCGTACACGGGCTCGGCCCTGGTGGCCGGCAGGGTCAATGCCTCGCCGGTCTCGAGCGAGAACTCGCTGCCGTGCTTCCAGCACTCGACGGTGCGCTCCTCGGTGTCGATGTCGCCCTCGGAGAGCGAGATGTTCTGGTGGGTGCACGTGTCACCGATGGCGTACACGTCGTCGTCGATGCGCACGACCGCGATGCGGTGCCGGCCCACGTCGAAGCGGCGGGCCGACCCGGGCGTGATCTCGTCGAGGGCGCACAGCGTGACCTTGGGCATCAGGCGTCCTTGCGCTCGAACTTGGCGGCGACCGTGGCCCGCAGCAGCGGGGCCACGCCGCCCACGGGCAGGCGTGACAGCACCTCGTCGAAGAAGCCCGTGACGATGAGCCGCTCGGCGTCGTCGGTGGGCACGCCCCGGCTCTCGAGGTAGAAGCGCTGCTCCTCGTCGACCGGGCCGACCGCGGAGGCGTGGCTGCACCGCACGTCGTTGTTCTCGATGACGAGGTTGGGCACCGACTCGGCCCACGCGCCGTCGGACAGCTTGACGTTGCGGTTGGTCTGGAAGGCGTTGGTGCCGCGGGCCTGCTTCCCGACCCTGATCATGCCGGTGTAGACCGACCGCGAGCGGCCCCCGACCGCCCCCTTGAACAGCAGGTTCGAGGTGCAGTCGGGCGCGACGTGGTCCTGGAACGTGCGGAAGTCGAGCGTCTGGTCGCCCTCGCCGAAGTACACGGCGTCGAGCTCGCCGGTGGCGCCCCGCCCGACCATGCGGCAGTCGGTGCGCAGCCGGGCGTAGTCGCCGCCGAACCCCATGCTGGTCGACTGCAGCGTGGCCTCAGCCTCGACCTGGGAGACCTGCAGGCCGACCTGCCAGGTGGCCATGCCGAGCTGCTGCACCGTGACGTGGCCGACGCGGGCAGCCCGCCCGGCCAGGATCTCGGTGACGGGGACGACGAGCGAGCGACCGCCCTCGGAGGCCTGCACCTCGAGCACCGACACCTCGCTGTCGCCGCCGGCGCGCACCACCAGATGGGGGAACGCGGCCACGCCGTCGCCGTCGGTCAGGTGCACGACCACCACCGGGCCGGGCAGCGCGACCCCCGCAGGCACGTCGACCACCAGCGGCTCGGCGACGAAGGCGTCGTGCAACGCCACCAGCGCGTCGGGCGCGGTGCCGACTGCCGATCCGACCGCGTCGGCCTGGTCGTCGGCGGCCACGCCGACGCGGACCCCCTTGGCGGCCAGGTCGGGGGCCAGCTCGACCGACACGACCCGCCCGTTGCGCACCACGGCGGTGGCGATCCTGTCGGCGACGGCGTCGACCAGGGCTTGGGACGCAGCCGGCAGGTCGGGAGCGGCGCCCGCCCCGGCCGGTGCGAAGTCGTCGAGGTCGAGCTCGTCGATGCGGCTGTAGCGCCAGATCTCCTCGTCGGTGGACGGCAGCGACGCCGCGGCGAAGCGGGCGGCGGCATCGGCCCGCCGGTCGCGCAGCCAGCGGGGCCCGCCGAGCGCGCCGGAAGCATCGGTGGTGAATGTCGTCAGCGTCGGTCCTTTCGCAGCTCGCCCGCAGGATGCCGGGGCCGCGGCCAGGGACGGTCAGCCTACCGGCGCGCCCGTGCCGCTCCCAAGGTCCGCCGCGATCATCGTCCGACCGTCAGTCGCGCCGCAGCCAGCGGCGCCAGCGGGGGGTGGCGGACCGGGCCCGCTCGGCGTGCACGTCGGCCATGACGGTCGGGCCGGCGGCGTTGACGATCTCCTCGGCCTCGTCGAGCAGGCGGGCCACCGAGTCGTCGCCACGGTCGAGCGCGTCCAGCGGCTCGTCCGGGGTCTTGGGGGTCACCAGCGTGCCGTGGGCCCAGTTGACGTCGGCCATGCGCCGCTCGTAGCGCGGGCAGTCGTCCGGGCAGCGCCACGGGGCCTCGGGTGCGAGGTCGAGGTTGCACTTCCGCACGGTCTCGCCGTTGCGGTACGTGCGGGACTCGAAGTGCTTGCAGTCCTGGCGCATGGGCACGCTGCGAAGTGTACGGCCGCACCAGGTGCGTCCGTCGGGGAGCCGCCGGCCGGTCCGGGTCGACGAAGGTTCGCCCTCCGCACGGCGACCGTTCACCGACCCGGCGACGATGCTCGCCCAGTGGCGCGAGGTGCTGGGGGCTCGAGGCGCCGGCCTGAGCGGTCGCCGAGCGGGTCAGCCGACCGAGCCCTCCATCTGCAGCTCGATCAGGCGGCTCCACTCGACCGCGTACTCCATGGGCAGCGTGCGGGTGACCGGCTCGATGAAGCCGTTCACCACCATGCTCATCGCCTGCTCCTCGGACAGCCCGCGGCTCATCAGGTAGAAGAGCTGCTCGTCGGCCACCTTGGACACCGTCGCCTCGTGGCCGATGTCGGCGTCGCGGGCACCCACTTCCATGTAGGGGAAGGTGTCGCTGACCGAGTCCTCGTCGAGGATCAGGGCGTCGCACTGCACGTGGCTCTTGCAGCCGTGGGCGTCGTCCTCGACCCGGACGAGGCCGCGGTACGAGGTGCGGCCGCCGTCCTTGGAGATGGACTTGGACACGATCTTCGAGGTGGTCTCGGGCGCGGCGTGCACCATCTTGGCGCCGGCGTCCTGGTGCTGGCCGGGACCGGCGTAGGCCACCGACAGCACCTCGCCCGACGCCTTGGGGCCCACCATGTAGACCGAGGGGTACTTCATGGTGAGGCGCGAGCCGATGTTGCCGTCGATCCACTCCATGTGGCCCTCGGCCTCGACCCGGGCCCGCTTGGTGACCAGGTTGAACACGTTGTTCGACCAGTTCTGGATGGTGGTGTAGGTGACCCGGGCGCTGGGCTTGACCACGATCTCGACCACGGCCGAGTGCAGCGAGTCGGTGGTGTACACGGGGGCGGAGCAGCCCTCGATGTAGTGCACCTTGGCGCCCTCGTCGGCGATGATCAGCGTGCGCTCGAACTGGCCCATGTTCTCCGCGTTGATGCGGAAGTAGGCCTGCAGCGGCATGTCGACCTCGACCCCGGGCGGCACGTAGATGAACGACCCGCCCGACCACACGGCCGAGTTGAGCGACGCGAACTTGTTGTCGTTCTTGGGGATGATCTTGCCGAAGTAGGGCTTGACGATCTCGGGGTACTCGCGCAGGGCGGTGTCCATGTCGCAGAACACGACGCCCTGGCGCTCGAGGTCCTCGCGGTTGCGGTGGAACACGACCTCGGACTCGTACTGGGCGGTGACGCCGGCGAGGTACTTGCGCTCGGCCTCCGGGATGCCCAGCTTCTCGTAGGTGTTCTTGATCGAGTCGGGCAGCTCGTCCCACTCGTCGACCTGCTGGTCGGTGGGCTTGACGTAGTAGTAGATGTCGTCGAAGTAGATCTCGGACATGTCGCCGCCCCACGTCGGCATGGGTCGCTTCTGGAAGTGCTTGAGCGACTTCAGCCGGTAGTCGAGCATCCAGTCGGGCTCGCCCTTCATCCACGACATCTCGCGGACGATGTCGTCGTTCAGGCCCTTCTTGGGCTTGAAGACGTAGTTCTCCTCGTCGGACCAGCCGAGCTTGTAGCGCCCCAGATCCAGGTCGGCGACTGCCATGCGTGTCCCTCCGGACATCTGCGTGCGGGCGAATTTCTCCTATGGCGATAGTAGCAATGCGGGGTTCGCACGCCACCTTCGGCGCCGCGAGCGGTCGTGCCACCATGGCCCGATGTCGTCGACGCCCGGTGCCCGCCGGCCCGACCGCAGCGCCACCGAGGCGGCGCTGCAGAAGGCCGCCCTGCTGCTGCTCGAGCGCAACGGCGTGCTCGCCGGCCTGAACCTGCGGCAGGTGGCCGACGAGGCGGGCGTCAACCGGGGCCTCGTCTACCACTACTTCGGGTCGCGGCGCGACCTGCTGCGGGCCGCCCTGCGGTCGGACGTCGGCGAGCGGATGTCCGACTTCGGCCCGGGCAGGCCGCTGCCGGCGCCGGCGCGCTACGAGCGGTTCCTCCGCACGATGCTGCACCACCAGCAGGCGGCCATGCTGGCCACGCTGCTGATCCTCGACGGCGATCGGGGGGTGCGGATGGTGCCCGACCCGGCGGGGACGCGCGAGCGCATCCGGCGGGACGTCGACGAGGGCCACCTGCCGCCGGACGTCGACGCCGACGGCCTGCACGCCGCGCTCGCGGCGATGGTCTACGGCTACGTGGTGATGCGCGACCACCTGGCCGACGAGCTCGACGTCGAGGTCCAGGCTCTGGACGAGCAGGTGGCGACGACGATCGACCGCCTGATCCGTGGGCTCGCCCGGAGCAGTGACACAGACGGATAGCCGATGTGACACCGCGGCTCTTGCACGGTTTCACACACCTGACTTAACGTTGTCCCGACCGATTCGTTAGCGGATCGCTAACGCGGTGTGGGCTGGGGTCGGGATCGCCGTCCCCGTACGACAGAGGGGGCAGAGTGGGCCTTGAACCGACCCGAAGGGCGCGCGCCGGCACGCGGCTCGTGTGGGCGCTCGTCGCCGCAGGCCTGATCGCCGCCGGCTGCGGGGGCGACGACGACAGCGGCTCCGCCGGCGACACCACCGGCGCCGAGAGCGACATCTCCGAGCAGGGCGACCCGGTGTACGGCGGCTCGATCACCGTCGGCCTCGAGGCCGAGACCGACGAATGGCTCCCCGGTAACGGCAGCTTCGCCAACGCCGGCACGTCGGTGGCCTACGCCATCTACGACCCCCTCATGCGGCGCGACGCGGACGGCGAGATGCAGCCCTACCTCGCCGAGTCGATCGAGCCCAACGACGACCTGACCGAGTGGACGCTGACGCTGCGCCCCGGGGTGCAGTTCCACGACGGCACCCCGCTGAACGCCGAGGCGCTCAAGACCGTCTTCGACGACTACCTCAAGGCCCCCGGCACCAACACCGCCGGCGCCCTGACCGACGTCGAGATGGTGATCGTCGACGACCTCACCGTCACCTACCAGCTCCCCAACCCCAACTCGGCCTGGCCCGACCAGCTCGGCCTGGCGGTCGGCTGGCCGTTCTCGCCGACCGCGGCCGCCGCCGCCGGCGAGGACGCCGGTTCGCAGCCGGTCGGCACCGGCCCGTTCGTCTTCGACTCGTGGGAGCGCGACAACCGCCTGGTCGTGAAGAAGAACCCCGACTACTGGCAGGAGGGCCTGCCCTACCTCGACGAGATCGTGTTCCGGCCGATCCCCGACGAGGACACCCGCATCTCGAGCCTCACCACCGGCGACATCGACGTGCTCCAGACGCTGCGCCAGAGCTCGGGGGTGCGGGTGCGCGACCTCGACGGCGTCGACAGCTACGAGCAGCTCGGCAACACCACGGGGGTCAACATCTTCAACACGACCAAGCCCCCGCTCGACGACGTGCGGGTGCGCGAGGCCCTGGCCCGAGCCGTCGACCAGGAGCAGATCATCGAGATCCAGGGCGGCACGGGCGTCGTGCCCCCGTCGACCCAGATCTTCAACGAGGACGACCCCTACTGGTCGGAGGCCGTCGCCGACGCCTGGCCCGGCTACGACGCCGACGCCGCCGGCGAGCTGATCGACGAGTACGTCAACGACCCGGCCCGATCCGACGGCAAGGCCCCGGGCGAGCCGGTCACGTTCCGGTACGACTGCCCGCCCGACCCGAGCCTGGTCGACATGGCCCAGCTCTACCAGTCCTTCTGGGGCCAGGTCGGGGTCGAGGTCGAGCTGCGCCAGGTCGAGCAGGCCACCCACATCTCCGAGGCGATCAGCGGTGACTACGACGCCAAGTGCTTCCGCGCCGGCCTCGACCGCGACCCCTACCCGACGCTGAACGACGCCTTCACGGCCGACAGCGCGATCAACTTCACCCGGTTCACCGACCCCGCCATCGACGCCGACCTCGAGGCGCTGGCCGCGTCGTCCGACCTGGAGGAGCGCCAGGCCCTGGTCGAGGAGATCTCGCTGATCGTCAACGAGAACTTCCCGATGACCTACCACGGGTCGACCTTGTCGGTGCTCGGCGCCCGCGACGTGGTGAAGAACCTGGACGGCTGGTCGTTCCCCGACGGCGCCGAGGGCAGCGGCACCCCGGGCGCCACCACCATGTGGGGCTTCGTCTGGACCACCGAGTAGCGCTCGCGCACCACGGCAGCAGGCGACGGTCGGGACACGAGGCATGAGACAGGCGCTCAGGCGGCTGCCGACGATGGCGGCGACGCTGCTCGTCGTGTCGTTCCTGACGTTCCTCCTGACCGGCCTGCTGCCGGGCGATCCCGCGGTGCAGATCCTGGGGCCCGAGGGCGCCAACGACCCCGAGGCGGTGGCGGCGGTCCGCGCCGACCTGCGCCTCGACGACCCGCTGCCCGCCCGCTACGCGGGCTGGCTCGGCGATGCGCTCACCGGCGACCTGGGCCGCTCGTACCGCACGGGTCAGCCGGTGGCCGAGGCCATCGGCGAGCGGCTGCCGGTCACCGTCGAGGTCGGCACGCTGGCCGTGGTGCTGGCGCTCGCCGTCGCCATCCCGCTCGGCACGTTCTCGGCGTTCCGGGCGGGAGGGCCGGCCGACCGCGTGATCACCGGTACCAGCTTCGGCCTCCTGGCCGTGCCCAACTTCATGATGGCGATCCTGCTCATCTGGATCCTGGCCGAGACGCTGGGATGGCTCCCCGCCACCGGCTGGGTGCGCCTCACCGACGACCCCGTCGGGAACCTGCGCACGGCGATCATGCCCGCGCTCGCCCTCGCCACCGGCGAGCTCGCCGTCTACACCCGCCTGCTGCGGGCCGACATGATCACCACCCTGCAGCAGGACTCGATCACCATGGCGCGCGCCAAGGGCATGCCCACGGCGCGCATCCTGTTCCGCCACGCCCTGCGCCCCAGCTCGTTCTCCCTGATGACGGTGGTGGGCCTGCAGGTCGGCGCCATCATCGGCGGCTCCGTGGTGATCGAGACGCTGTTCGCCCTGCCCGGGGTCGGGCGGCTGCTCGTCGACTCGATCCTCCAGCGCGACCTGATCATGGTGCAGGGCGTCGCGCTGGTCATCGCCATCTCGTTCGTCGTCATCAACTTCGTCGTCGACCTGCTCTACACGCTCCTCGACCCGAGGATCCGCCATGGCCGCCCTGCAACCGCTTGACGACACGGCTCGGCCCGGCGCCGGCGGGGTGCCGGGCGACGCCGTGACCCCGGAACCCCCGGGACGGGTGCGGCGGGGGCGCAGCGGCCGCCGCACCCGGGCGAGGCGCCGGGGCGCCGCCTTCTGGCTGGCGGTCGCCTGGCTCGTGACCGTCGCGGTGTGCGCCCTCGCCGCCGAGTGGTTGCCCGTCCCCGACCCCAACGTGCCCGACGTCACCCGCCGGTTCGACCCGCCCAACCCCGACAACCTGCTCGGCGCCGACGCGCTCGGCCGCGACCAGCTCTCGCGGGTGGTCCACGCCGCCCGGGTCTCGCTCGTGGTCAGCGTGTCGGCCGTGACGATCGGCATGGTGGTCGGCGGCACGCTGGGCACGGCCGTCGGCTACCTGCGGGGCCGCAGCGAGCGGCTGGTGATGGCGACGGTCGACGTGATGGCCGCCTTCCCCGGCCTGGTGCTGCTGCTGGCGGTGCTCGCCTTCGTCGGCCGCAGCCTGACCGTGATCTCGCTGGTCATCGGGCTCCTGTCGATCCCGATCTACGCCCGGGTGGCACGCGCGAACACGCTGGCGGTCGCCCAGCGCGAGTTCGTCCACGCCGCCCACACCATGGGGGCCCGGCGGTCCCGCATCCTGTTCCGCGAGATCGTCCCCAACGTGGTGCCGGCGGTGGCGGCGTTCGCGCTGGTGGCCATGGGCCTCGTCATCGTGATCGAGGGCTCGCTCGCCCTGCTCGGGCTCAGCATCGAGCCCCCCGACCCCACGTGGGGCGGCATGATCGCGGCCAGCAAGCCCAACCTCGACCGCGCGCCCCACACCGCGCTGGTGCCGTCCGCGGCGATGTTCCTGACCGTGCTGTCGCTCAACTTCGTCGGCGACACGCTGCGCCGCAGCTTCGACGTGAAGGACGCCGGCCTGTGACGATCGACACCGCGCCCGCCGGCAGCTCCGCGGGCCGCCCCCCGTTGCTCGCGGTCGACGACCTCCGCACCACGTTCGACACGCCGCGGGGCACCGTCGTGGCCGTCGACGGCGTGTCCCTGCACCTCACCGAAGGTGAGACCCTGGGCATCGTCGGCGAGTCGGGCTCGGGCAAGACCGTGCTGGCCCGGTCGGTGCTCGGCCTGGTGACGAGCCGCAGCGCGCTCACGACCGGCAGCGTGCGGCTGCAGGGCCGCGAGCTGGTGGGGCTGGGCGCGCGGGCGATGCGCGACGTGTGGGGCGTGCAGGCGGCGATGGTCTTCCAGGACCCGATGACCGCGCTCAACGGCACCATGCGCGTCGGCCGGCAGATCACCGAGTCGCTGCGCTACCACCTCGACATGGGCCGGTCCGAGGCCCGCGACACGGCCGTCGCCCTGCTGCGGTCGGTGGGCATCCCCGAGCCGGAGGCCCGCATCCGGGCCTATCCCCACCAGCTCTCCGGCGGCATGCGCCAGCGGGTCACCATCGCCATCGCCCTGGCCTGCGGGCCCCGACTGCTCGTGGCCGACGAGCCCACCACGGCGCTCGACGTGACGATCCAGAAGCAGATCCTCGACCTGCTGGGCCACCAGACCCGCGAGCGGGCGATGAGCATGATCCTCATCACCCACGACCTGGGCGTGGTGGCGGGCCGCACCGACCGCATCGCCGTCATGTACGCCGGGCGCGTCGTCGAGCGGGGCCCGACCCGCACCCTGTTCCGCGCCCGGCGCCACCACTACACCGACGGCATGCTGCGCTGCATCCCCCGGCTGGCACAGCCGGGACACGCCCGCCTCAGCGTGATCCCAGGCCGGCCGCCCGACCTGGTCGACCTGCCGGCCGGCTGCCCGTTCGCCCCCCGGTGCCGGGCCGCCCGGCCGCGGTGCCTGGTCGAGACCCCGACGCTCGTCGAGGCCGGCGGCCACCACGAGCACGCCTGCTTCTTCCCGGTGGGCACCCCCGAGGGCGACGACGCCCTGGCCCGCAACCGGGCCGCCGGCGCGACCGTCACCGGCCTGCCGGTCGACGCCGAGACCGAGGACGCCGCCGGCCCGCCCCGGCCGGCCGACGCGAGCGAGGTGGCGGTCTGATGGCCGGCAGCGGCACCGCCGCGCTGCGCCGGCGCGACGACATCGTGCTGTCGGTCGAGAACCTGGTCGTCGAGTTCCCGCTGGGGCGCGGCGGCCGGGTGCAGGCCGTGTCGGACGTGTCGTTCGACGTCGCCCGGGGCGAGACGCTGGGGCTCGTCGGCGAGTCGGGCTGCGGGAAGTCGACCACCGCCCGGGCGGTCATGCACGCGCCCCGGCCGACCGCGGGCGCCGTCACGCTGGCCGGGCGCGATCTCGGTGCGCTGGGCGACGAGGCCCTGCGCCGGCTGCGGCCCGAGATGCAGATGATCTTCCAGGACCCGATCTCGTCGCTGAACCCCCGCCGGCGGGTGCTCGACATCGTGGCCGAGGGCCTGTCGATCTGGGGCCGGCGGGACGGCGCCGCCGACCGGGTCGCGGCGTTGCTGCGCGACGTGGGCATCGATCCCGAGAGCGCCGGCCGGCGCCGCCCGCACGAGTTCTCGGGTGGCCAGTGCCAGCGGATCTGCATCGCCCGGGCGCTCGTGCTCGATCCCACCGTGCTGATCTGCGACGAGCCGGTGTCGGCGCTGGACGTGTCGGTGCAGGCCCAGATCCTCAACCTGCTCGAGGACCTCAAGGCCAGCCACCAGCTGACCATGCTGTTCATCGCCCACGACCTGGCGGTCGTCAAGCACATCAGCGACCGGGTGGCGGTGATGTACCTGGGCAAGCTGTGCGAGGTCGGCCCCGCCGGCGCGCTCTACGCGGCACCGGCCCACCCCTACACGGCCGCCCTGCTCGACGCCGTGCCCGAGCCCGACCCGGACGTCCCCGTGTCGCCGGAGTCGCTGGCGGGCGATCTGCCCTCGCCGCTGGCGCCGCCGAGCGGCTGCCGGTTCCGCACCCGCTGCCCGCGGGCCGAGGAGCGCTGCGCCGCCGAGGAGCCCCAGCTCCGCCCGGTCACCGTCGACGGAGCCGACCACGTCGTCGCCTGCCACTTCCCCCTGGTGGAGGCGGCGACGCCGGTCACCGTCGGCGGGGCCGGTCACGTCCCGGGACGCGGTGCGCGGGCGTGACCGGCCCCACCCGGCGGGCTCAGCTCGCGGCCAGGGCGTCCCAGAAGAAGGGGAACGCGAAGGCCGCGAGGCCGGCCGCCAGGAACGACACGTTGCCGCGCCGGTAGCCGGCGGCGGCCAGCACGAACAGCGCGACGGCGACGGCGAAGAAGATCATCTTCACCGTCGCGTCCATGGGCTCGACTGCCAGGATCATCTGCGGTCCTTTCCGAGGTGGTACTGGGACCTGGGCAGGTCGACCCGCCTGTACCCCGGTTCGCAGCGGGTCAATCGCAACTCGCTGCGTGTCGCCGGCGTGCCACCATCCGAGGCCGGTTCGCTCACACAGCGACGAACACCAGCACCCTGAGCGCACAGCCCGCGGGCGTCACAGCGCCCTGCCGCGGCCGCCTCGACGTCGGCGCCGGCATGGCAGGCACCCTCGACACCCTCCTCGCCTGACACACCGCGGTAGCGTCCCCGGCGTGGGGGACGACGGGTTCGAGCCGGCGGCGTTCGCTCGCGACTACCAGCGGTTCGTCGCGGGCATCAACCGGCTGGTGCCACCGCGGCCGTCGCCGGTGCGCGAGCTGATCACCGATCACCTGGGGCATCACCCCGACGATCTGCCCGTTCTGTCCGAGTCGCTCGAGTCGGCCGAGCACCCGAACCTCCAACTCGCCCTCGACGACCTGGTCAAGCTGCCCGACCCCGCCTGCCGGCACCGCCTGTTCGAGTTGCATCTGCGCGTCCTGCCCGGCCTGGGCGACATCGACCTCGCGCCGCTGGTCGCCGCCACCGACGGCGTGAGCGCC
>DASTFE010000074.1:0-6898 GCA_035708905.1 Acidimicrobiales bacterium
GCCGACCCGGCACGACGCCGACACGCCGGCGCCCGCCGAGCCGTGGCGGGGACGGGTGATCGCCGTGTCGGGGGCGGGCGGCGTCGGCCGCTCGACGCTCGCCACGGCGCTGGCCGCCGGCCTGGCCGGCGACCCCCGCGACCGGGGCCTGGTCGTGCTGGCCGACCTGGCGATGCACGCGCACCAGGCGCTGCTGCACGACGTGGGTGACGTGGTGCCCGGCGTCCTCGAACTGGTCGAGGCCCACCGCGGTGCGCCGCTGCCGCCCCACGAGGTGCGGGCGTTGTGCTTCGCGGTGGTCGACCGGGGCTACGACCTGCTGCTCGGTCTGCGGCGCCACCGCGACTGGACGGCCCTGCGCCCGCGGGCCCTCGAAGCCGCGCTCGACGGGTTGCGCCGCAGCTACCGGATGGTGGTGGCGGACGTCGACGCCGACGTCGAGGGTGACGACCAGTGCGGCTCGACCGACGTCGAGGACCGCAACGTGCTGGCCCGCCTCACCTGCGCGACGGCCGACCTGGTGCTGGTCGTCGGCGTACCGGGCGTGGCCGGCGTCCACTCGCAGCTCCGCGTCGCGCGCGACCTGCTCGACCTCGGCGTCGACGGGTCCCGCATCGTGCCGGTGGTCAACCGGGCGCCGCGCTCGCCCCGCCACCGGGCCGAGGTCGGCGGGGCGCTCGCGGCGCTGCTGTCCGCCACCGCACCGGGAGCACGGCTGGCGTCGACGCCCGTGTTCGTCCCCGAGCGCCGCCGGCTCGCCGACGAGGTGCGCGACGGCAGGCCGCCGCCGGCGCCGCTGGTGGCGCCGCTCGTCGGTGCCGTGCGCGGGCTGCTCGACCGGGCCGGCCAGCCGCCGGCACCGGCGCCACAGCCGGCGGCCCCGAGGTCCGGCGAGCCGGTGCTGGTGGTTCCCGGGTCGCTCGGCAGCTGGGCCGACGACGACGAGCCCCCGGTGTGAGCCGGCGGCGCGGAAAAGTCGGGGCGCGCCGGCCGCCGGCCGGGCGACACTGCGGCATGGACGTCCCTGGGCGCATCGAGTCCGTCGACCAGCTCGCCGGCCTGTACCGGGCCCCCTCCGCCCGGGCCGCCGGGAAGGTGGTCACACGCATCGACGACGCGTCGGCGCGCTTCATCGACCGGTGCACCTTCGTGGTCGTGTCGACCTCGGACGGCCACGGGTCGAGCGACGCGTCGCCTCGCGGCGGGCCGCCGGGGTTCGTGCAGCGGTTGGACGAGCGCCACGTCGCCATCCCCGACCTGGTGGGCAACAACCGGCTCGACAGCCTCCGCAACATCGTCGCCCGCCCCCACGCCGGCCTGCTGCTCGTGGTTCCCGGCAGGGACGAGACCCTGCGGATCAACGGGCCGGCGGCGCTGACCGTCGACCCCGGCATCCTGTCCGGGTTCACGGGCGAGCTGCGCCGCCCCAAGCTGGCGATCGTGGTCGAGACGGCCGAGCTCTACGGCCACTGCGCCAAGGCGTTCCGGCGGGCACGGCTGTGGGACCCGCCGTTCTGGGCCGAGGTCGACGACGCGCCCGACCTCGCCGAGATCTACGCCTGCCAGTTCGACGGGACGGACGAGCGCGAGATGCGGGCGACGGTCGAGGCCATCTACGCCGAGGACCTCGCCTGCGACTGACCAACCCGAGGGCCTGACCGCCTGCCTGACCCCAGGTGTCGGCGGAAACCGACCGTAGACGCGCCGTTCTGCCGACACCTCACGACGAGGCCGGCGCCGCCGGCGACACCCACTCAGGCACCCTCTACGACGAGACCACCGCCTGGGCCACCGACATGACGTCGCAGCTTGACTCCCGCTCGCGTGGGATGTCGGAGCCGGGCGTCAGGTCGGGGCCAGCGCCCGATCGCCGCCCGCACCTGGCGAGCGGCGATCGTCGGGGTCCGGGGGAGATGGCGGTTGTGTGGCCAGGCGGGTGCCGGGCGAGGGGCCGTCAGCCGGCGAGCGTCGAGCCGGTCTCCAGCAGCGACTTGAGGTCGCTGAGCACCCAGGCGTGGCCGCCGCCGGCGCCCTGCTCCTCGTGCTCGCCGGCGACCAGGCTGGCCACCCCGGGGGCACCGTCGAGCTCGTGGACGAGGGTCAGCGAGCACGAGCCGCCGCCCTGCTGCGGCTCGATCTCGTAGGTGATGCGGGTGAACCCCTCCTCGGCCAGGGCCGGGTCCATGAGCATGCGCCAGGTCGTGACCAGCTTGCGGGGCGGGTCGGCCTCGATGACCTCGCCGTCGACGACCACGTCGGGGACGGGGACGCCGTGCTGCACGGCCTGGGCCTTGAACTCGGCGTTGGGTACGACCTGGAGCGCGCCACCCGGTCGCAGGTCGTAGTGGGCGTAGCCGGTGTAGCCGTAGCGGTTGGTCCACTCGGGATCGGTGAGGGCCTGCCAGATCGCCTCGGGCGTGGCCTTGATGTACACGCGGTACACCTGCGTCGTCTTGGTGGCGGTCGTCATGACGGGTTCTCCAGTTCGTTCTTGAGGTCGATGAGCGTCGTGATGCGGCGCTCGGTGTACTTGTCGATCCACCGGTCGTGGATGAGCCGGATCGGCACCGGGTTGAGGAAGTGCAACTTCTCCCGGCCCGACCGGCGGGTCACCACCAGGCCGGCCTCCTCGAGCACCTTGAGGTGCTTCATGACGCCGAAGCGGGTCATGGACAGCTCGGACTCCAGCTCGGTGAGCGTGCGGCCGTCACGCGCGAAGAGGAGGTCGAGCAGGAACCGGCGAGTCGGGTCGGCCAGCGCACGGAACACGCTGTGCAGCTCCTCGTCGTCGGTCACGGCGCCAACTTACGTGACCAAATGGTCACATGTCAACGGATGTGACGGCAGCCACGTATCTCGCAGTGCAGCCTGGCCTCTGCTTGAGCGGAACGCCCGGAAGGCGACCGGCGCGTGGCCACCTCCCCCGGCGGAAGGGAGCGGCGATGAAGGAGACCCGGCTCTTCGTGAGCTACCCGCGCAGCGCGGCCGAGCCGGTGCGGGAGCTCGCAGCCCACCTGGAGCGGCTCGGCCAGAACGTGTGGGTCGACCAGCAGCTGAGCGGGGGTCAAGACTGGTGGGACACGATCCTCGAGCGGATCCGCGCGTGCGACTGCTTCATGTTCGCCCTGTGCGAGGAGGCGCTGCGGTCGAAGGCATGCCGGGCCGAGCTGGATTACGCCCACAGGTTGGATCGCGTGATCCTGCCCATGGTCGTCGGTCCGCCGGTGCCCGACCAGGTGCTGCCCCGGTACCTCAGCAAGCTGCATCGCGTCGACGCCGGTGACCCGTTGCAGGTCGCGCGTGCGCTGTTGCACCTGCCCGACCCGCGGCCCCTGCCGTCACCGCTGCCGGAGCCGCCGCCGGTGCCGATCTCGTACCTCGACGAGCTGGCCGACGTGGTCGACCGCCCGAGCCTCACGCTGACCGACCAGCGCAACCTGGTGGGGGCGCTGAAGCAGCGCCTCGCTCGGGACGAGGACCGCGACGCGGCGATCACCCTGCTCCATCGCTTGCGGGAGCGGTCCGACGTGTACGCCGGCGTGGCCGAGGAGGTCGACGCCACGCTCGCGACCTACCAAGGTTCCGGGGAGGTCGGCGCACCGACCGAGCCCGCCACGGTCGCCGAGGGCCCGGAGCCCCCGCCGGCCGGGCGCGACCAACCGCCGTCGACGCCTCTGCGGCATCGGTCGCCGCCCCCGCCTCCGCCCCCACCCACGGCAGCGGGACGCCAGCCGACCGCCCGCGGCAAGGTGGCGGCCCTCGTGGCAGCGGGCGTCCTGGTGGTCGGCGGCATCGGCGGGGCGGTCGTGCTGGCGGCCGGCGGCGGCGATGACGACGCAACGCCGACGACCGGGCCGACCACCACGTCCGGATCGTCGTCGACGAGCGAGCGCCCGGAGCCCGTCGAGCCCGTCGACCCCGTCGTGATCACCCCCGGGCTGCCCGACACCTACGGCGACGACCCCCATCTCGACGACCTCGCCGACTACTGCTACGACGGCAGCTTCGCCGACTGCGACGCGCTGTACCGGGAGTCGCCCGCCGACTCGGCCTACGGCGCGTTCGGCAGCACCTGCGGGGCGCTCAGCCACCTCCCGCTGGGCGGGGCGTGCGCCATGGAGTTCGACGGCGCCCTCGAAGACCTCGTCGTGGCCTGCGATGGCGGCGACATGCTGGCCTGCGACGACCTGTACTGGGAATCGGAGGTCGGCTCGCTGTACGAGGCCTTCGGGGCGTACTGCGGCCTGCGCAGCGACACGCCGCTGCCGGGCGAGTGCGAGGTCACGCTGAGCACCTGACCGGGTCTCCGCCGTGTGCTGTCGATTTCGCGCCGGCTCGTTTGTCGGGTGTGCAGTCGGCGCCAGAGGGCGCGCGACCGCACACCGGAACGACGAGGAGATCGACGTGCGCAAGGTGATCCTGTTCGCCAACACCTCCCTGGACGGGTTCTTGGGAGGCAGAGGCGGCGACATGACCTGGATGGTCGACGACGAGGAGATGGACCACGACTTCACCACCGACATCAGGCACCGGGCCGACACGATCCTCACCGGCCGCGCCACCTACCAGAGCTTCGAGGGTGCGTGGCCGGCCATGGCTGAGGACCCGTCGCTCACGCCCGAGATCGCGAAGTTCGCCCGATGGATGGTCGAGGCGCCGATGGTCGTGTTCTCGAACACCCGGCCGAAGCTCGGGATGGCGAACGCCCGACTGGCCACGCTGGGCATCGCGGAGGAGGTCGCCAAGCTGCGGGCCGAGCCCGGTGGCGACATGGCGCTCTTCGGCGGCGCCAGCACGGTCGCAGCGTTCGTCCGGCTCGGGCTGGTCGACGAGTACTGGCTCAAGGTCCAGCCCGTGGCGATCGGCGAGGGCCTGCCGGTCTTCGACCGGCTCGCGTCTCCGGTGGACCTCAAGCTCGTCTGGAGCAAGATCTACACATCGGGTGTCGTCGGGGTCCGCTATGAGACCGCGCCCTCGCCCGAGGCCGTCGTCCGTAGCCGCTACGTCCGCGACTGACCCGAGGAGACGTGATGCCTCAGTACGCAGTGCTGCTCTACGAGAACGTGCCTCCCGACGATCTGCCACCCGACGTGCAGGCCGCCCACCTGGCGATGCCCGAGCGGGTGACCGAGGCCGGTGGCCGGATCCTGGCCGGGATGGCGCTCCACGAGTCCTCGACGGCCACGGCGATCCGGGGCGAGATGCTCACCGACGGCCCGTTCATCGAGACCAAGGAGGAGCTGGGCGGGGTCTTCGTGGTCGAGGCCCGCGACCTCGACCACGCCGTCGCCCTCGCCAAGATGACGCCGATCGTCGACGGCGGCGTCGAGGTGCGGCCCCTGATCGACTTCGAGGTGCTGGAGGACAGCTGAGCGCCGTCGAGCAGGCCGTCGCCGATGCGCACCGTCGCGAGTGGGCGTTCGTGCTCGCCGCCACGGTGCGCGTCACGCGCGACCTGGCCGCCGCGGAGGAGAGCGTCCAGGACGCGTACGTCGCCGCGCTGGCGGCGTGGGCGCGTGACGGGGTGCCGAAGCGCCCGGGGGCGTGGCTGACCACCGTCGCCCGGCGCAACGCGCTCAACGCCATGGCCCGGCGCCGGACGCTGGAGGCCAAGCTGCCGCTGCTGGTCGAGCCCGATGACACCGGAGCGCCCCAGCAGCCCGACCCCTCGCGGGGCCCGATCCCGGACGATCGGCTGCGCCTGGTCTTCACGTGCTGCCACCCGGCGCTGGCCCGCGAGGCGCAGGTGGCGTTGACGCTGCGCCTGGTGTGCGGGGTCGGCACCGCGGACATCGCCCACGCCTTCCTGGTCAGCGAGCCGACGATGGCCGCCCGCCTCACGCGGGCCAAGAAGAAGATCGCGGCGGCCGGCATCCCCTATGCGGTCCCTGGTCGCGACGACCTGCCCGCCCGGCTCGACACGGTGCTGACCGTCGTCCACCTGCTGCACACCACCGGGCACACGGCACCCTCCGGCGACGCGCTCGTGCGCATCGATCTGGCCGAGCGCGCCCTGGACCTGGCCCGCATGCTGCACGCCCTGCTCCCCGGCGAGCGTGAGGCCGGCGGCCTGCTGGCCCTGCTGCTGGTCCACCAGGCCCGCCAGGCGACCAGGACCGACGCGGCGGGACGCCTGACCCGCCTCGCGGACCAGGACCGCGGCGCCTGGGATCGCGCCGCCATCGCCGAAGCCGACCGGCTCGTCGTCGCCGCGCTGTGGGCCGGGCCGCCCGGACGCTTCACGCTGCAGGCCGCCATCGCCGCGCTGCACGCCCAGGCGCCCAGCCACGCCGAGACCGACTGGCCCCAGATCGTGACGCTCTACGACGAGCTGCTCGCGGTCTGGCCGTCGCCGGTGGTGGCGCTCAACCGGGCCGTGGCCGTGGCGATGGTCGACGGTCCCGCCGTCGCGCTCGCCGAGGTCGAGACGCTCGAAGACGACGGCCGCCTCGCCGCCTACCGCTACCTGCCGGCGACGAAGGCCGACCTGCTGCGCCGCCTCGGCCGCCATGAGGAGGCCGGCGAGGCCTACCGTGCCGCCCTCGCCCTCACCGACAACGCGACCGAGCGCGCCTTCCTCGCCGAGCAGCTCGACTGAGAGCTCACGCCGGGCGGGCTACCCGCCGTCGCCCGCGCGCCCGTGCTTCCAGTAGCCGCGCACCGACGCCTGGGACCGGGGGAGGCCGCGCTCCTCGAACAGGTGACGCCGGATCCGCTGGACGGCGGCCGCCTCGCCCGCCGCCCACACCCGGGCGCCGGGCGCGAGGTCGGCGTGGCGGACCGCGGCCACCAGCGCGTCGCCCGGCGGGGCGCCGGACGGCAGGTCGTACCACTGCACGGTCGCCCGCGGATGGCTGGGCAGCGCCAGCCGGCCGTCCGGCGCCGCCACCTCGATGTG
>DASTFE010000075.1:0-3600 GCA_035708905.1 Acidimicrobiales bacterium
GGCAGGAAGAGCTTCTCCTCCTTGCGCGTCCCGGAGGCGCCGATGTCGATGGCGGGGAAGATGCGCCGCTCCGCGAGCTGCCGCGACAGCACGACCTCCATGTTCCCGGTGCCCTTGAACTCCTCGAAGATGACCTCGTCCATCCGGCTACCGGTCTCGATGAGCGCGGTGGCCAGGATGGTCAACGATCCGCCCTCCTCGATATTCCGCGCCGCTCCGAAGAACTTCTTGGGCGGGTAGAGGGCGGCGGAGTCGACGCCCCCGGAGAGGATCCGGCCCGACGGCGGGGCGGCCAGGTTGTAGGCCCGGGCCAGGCGGGTGATGCCGTCGAGGATGATGCAGACGTCCTTGCCGTCCTCGACCATGCGCTTGGCCCGCTCGATGGTGAGCTCGGCCACCTGGGTGTGCTCGTCGGCCGGCCGGTCGAAGGTCGACGCCACCACCTCGCTGGAGGGGCTGCGCAGCCACCGGCGCATGTCGGTGACCTCTTCCGGGCGCTCGTCGACGAGCAGCACCAGCAGCTTGACCTCGGGGTTGTTGGTCTCGATCGACCGGGCGACCTGCTTGACGATCGCCGTCTTGCCGGCCTTGGGCGGCGACACGATGAGGCCCCGCTGGCCCTTGCCCAGCGGGGAGATGAGGTCGACGATGCGCGCCGTCATGTTGCCGTCGTCGGCGGTCTCGAGCACGAGCTTCTCGTCGGGGAACAGCGGCGTCAGGTCTTCGAACCGGCGGCGCTTGCGGGCCTGCTCGGGGTCGGCGCCGTTGACCTTGTCGATGCGCAGCAGCGCCGGGTTCTTCTCGTTGCGCATCGCCGGGCGGCTGGCACCGGTGACCAGGTCGCCCTTGCGCAGCCCGAACTGGCGGACCTGCTTGACCGACACGTAGATGTCGTCCTTGGAGGGGAGGTGGCCCCTGACCCGCAGGAACCCGTAGCCCTCGTCGCGCAGGTCGAGCAGGCCCTCGACCTCGACCGGCTCGCCGGAGAACTCCTCGGCGGGGCCCTGCTCGTCCTTGCCGCGGCGTCCGCGCCGCCGGCGGCGGCGGTTGCCCGGCTCGCTGGCGTCGGCGCCGTCGCCCCGGCCCTGGTCGGCCCCCTGCCGGGTGTCGCCGCCCTCCTTGGCGGCGTCGTCCTGGCCGGCCTCGGCCGACCGCCCGGTGTCCGCGCCCTGCCGGGCCTCGGGCTTGGCGTCGGCGCCCTCGCCGCCCTGCCGGGCCCCGGCCTTGGCGTCGGCGCCCTGCCGGGCGTCCCCCCGCGGCCGGGTGCCGGCCGCCGCGGACCGGCCACCGCCGTTGCGGCCCTGCGGGGCATCGCCCTTGGCCCCGCCCTCGGCACCGGCCCCGGCCGCCGGCGGGTGGGCGACGTCGGTGGTGCCGCCGAACTCGAGCTCCCACTCGGAGGGGGGCTCGCTGTCGGCGGGCTGGTCGGCCCGGGTCGCGGCGTCGCCGGGTGCGTCGCCGGCCTCCGCGGCGGGCGCCGTCGCCGGGGCGTCGGTCGCCGGGGCGTCCGGTGCGGGGCTGGTGGTGTCGGCCTCGTCCACGAGGGCCTCCTTGTCGTGGCCGTTGGCGGCGCCCGCCACCGCGCTGTCGGCCGCAGCGTCGGCCGCGGGTGCGTCCGCGGCCGCCTCACGCGCCGGCGCGCCGCCGGCCGGCTCGACACCGGTGAGCTCGAGGATGAGCTGCACGATCTCGGCCTTGCGGGCGCGCGACGGGGGCTTGGCCCCGAGGGCTTGGGCGATGGTCGTGAGCTCCTCGCGGTCCTTGCGTTCGAGGGCGGACCGTTCGAGGGTGCTGGGCTCCACGCTCATCGGTGGCTGTCACCTCACTAGTGCTGGGGGAGACCGGGTGGGTCGACCGTGGGCCGGCGTGCGTCAGGCAGGCAGGCGCTGGGGCGTGAAGCGGAGAAGATCGGCTCGGGAGAGGAACCACTCCGCTATCGAGGAGTCGGGGGCCGCTCGGCCATCTGCTCTGATGCAGCGGTTGCCCCCCGGCTGAACACCAGCACTGTAGCGCGGCGCTCCGCCGGGTCGAAACACCGGCCACACGGTCACGGCCACCTCCGGTGCTGGTCAGCGAGGCCCTCAGCGGGCCAGCAGCCGCCCCACCATCTCGTGGCCGGGGACGGCCCGGCTGCCCGCGGTGGCGGGCTCGCTGTAGACGCCGCCCGGACCGTCGACCTCGCTGTCGACCAGCAGGTAGGGCACGGGGTCGGAGGTGTGGGTGCGCAACTCGACCGGCGTGGGGTGGTCGGGCAGCAGCAACATGCGCCACGGCCCCAGCGCGTCGAGGCCCTCGACCAGACCGGCGAGGATGCGCGCGTCCCAGGCCTCGAGGGCCGCCACCTTCTCGCCGAGGTCGCCGGCGTGCCCGGCCTCGTCGGTGGCCTCGACGTGCAGCAGGAACACGTCGGCCCCGGCGGCGAGGGTGCGCAGGGCCGCGTCGCGCTTGCCCTCGTAGTCGGTGTCGTACCAGCCGGTGGCGCCGGGCACCTCGACGACGTCCATGCCGGTCAGCGCGCCGAGGCCCCGGATCAGGTCGACCGCGGTGACCAGGGCGCCCGACCGGCCCGTGGCCTCGCGGAACGGCGGCAGCTGCGGCCGGCGCCCCTGGCCCCACAGCCACACCTGGGTGGCCGAGAGCTTCGAGTCGGCGACGACGGCGCGGCTGGCGTCCATCAGGTCGATGAGCCGGGGCGCGGCGGGGCCCCGGGGCAGCATGGCCGGCTTGCCGGTCAGGTCGTGGGGTGGGATGCACGCGGCGTCGCCCCAGCTCTGGGGGGCGACGACGATGTGCCGGTACTGGACGCCGGCGTGGAACTCGACCTCGCCGCCCGCGCCCCGGCCCAGCGCGTCGTCGAGGGCGGCGACGACCTCGGCCGCGTCCTCGGACGACGGGTGCCCACCGGCGAAGTCCACCATGATGCCGTCGGCGCCCACCTCGACCAGGTTGCAGCGGTAGGCGACCTGGTCGGGGCGCAGCTCGAGCCCGAGGGCTGCGGCCTCGATGGGGGCGCGGCCGGTGTGGTAGCGAGCGGGGTCGTAGCCGAGGATCGACATGTTGCCCACGTCGCTGCCCGGGGGCATCTTCGGCGGGATCACCGCGGCCCGCCCCACCTCCCCGCGCCGGGCCAGGCGGGCCAGCGTGGGCATGGCTGCGGCCTCGAGCGGCGTGCGCCCGCCGAGCGCGTCGAGCGGCTCGTCGGCGCAGCCGTCGGGGACGCAGATCACGTACTTCACCGGGCCAGTCTCGCAGCTGACCGTGGAAACGCCGCCATCCGGCCGCCACGGCGCGGGGCGGGCGGGGACCGGTCAGGAGCCGGCCGCCCACCGCTCGCCGGGCCCCGCCCTCGCGCCGGCGGCGGGTCAGGGCCCCGGGGCCAGGCAGGGCGTGATCGCGTCCTCGACCTCGGCGTCGAGCCCGGGCGTGGCGTCGAGGCCCTCCTCGCCCTGGGTGTACCCGATGGTGACGATCCGCTCGATCAGGTCGTCGGTCAGGTTGTCGTCGAGGCACTCGACCAGCCCCGGGACCTCCGCGCCGCCCGCGCCGGCGATGCTCTCGATCAGCAACGTCCGGATGTCCATGCAACCGGTGAGGCGCTGG
>DASTFE010000076.1:0-6025 GCA_035708905.1 Acidimicrobiales bacterium
CGGGCGACCGGGGCGCGGCGGCCACCGGTACCCCGTGCACCCGGGTGTGCAGCCCGGCCATCGCCCGCAGCAGGTCCGGGATGGCGATCGGGCGCTCACCCAGCAGCTCGAGCAGGGACTGCCGGGGACCGGGGTCGAGCACGATGGCGGCCGGCCCGTCGCCCTCGGGGTCGTCGGTGCCCGCCAGCCCCAGCACCGGGGGCACCGGGCATCCGTGGGCGGCGCACAGCTCGTGCCAGTCGCGCTCGCGCCGCACGTCGGCGGCGGGCGCCACCCGGGCGATCACCGCGGTGGGCCACGGCGGGACGAGGCCGCCGGCGAGCCGGCAGGCGTAGGCGTGGCGTCCGTAGCCGGCGGTGACCGGCTCGGGTGGTCCCGCCAGCGCCACGTCGACCGCTCCGCCCGCGCCGGCGGCCCCCGCGGTGCGGGCGGCCTCCGCGGTGCCGGCGATGCCCGTGGTGCCGGCGGCCCCCGCGGTGCCAGCGATGCCCGTGGTGCCGGCGATGCCGGCGGTGGGGCGGGCGCAGGCGAGCACCAGCGCCCCGACATCGGTGCCGGGCCGGGCCGTCAGTTCCACGTCGCCGCCCGCTCCGCTCGCTGGCGGCCGCCGGTGGTGGCCGCCGCCAGGTCCTCGAGGCGGTCGGCCGCGGCGCGGGCGCCCCCGGCCGCCGCGAACGACGACTGCACCCGCGCCGCGCCCGCGCGGTAGGACGGCTCGGTCATCACGGTCTCGAGCGCGGCCCGGAGGCCGGACGCCCGCACCCGGCCGAAGCGCACGCGGGCCCCGGCCCCGGCGGCCACGACCTGCGCGGCGATGACGGGCTGGTCGTCGCGGATGGGCGCGACCACGAGCGGCAGCCCGTGGGCGAGCGCCTCGCACACCGTGTTGTGGCCGCCGTGGGTGACGACCGCGGCGGCGTGCGGCAGTAGCGCGAGCTGGGGCACCCGGGGGCGCACCAGCACGTTGGCCGGGGGGCCGGGCACCAGATCGGGTGGGGCCACGACCACCGCTTGGGCGTCCATGTCGGCCAGCGCCCGGCAGGCCTCGGCGAAGAATCGGGCGCCGTCCTGCCAGTTGAGCGTGCCC
The DNA here is from genome assembly GCA_035708905.1 of Acidimicrobiales bacterium. Classification (GTDB taxonomy): domain Bacteria; phylum Actinomycetota; class Acidimicrobiia; order Acidimicrobiales; family VFJN01; genus ZC4RG19. The sequence continues at coordinate 1,088 of DASTFE010000076.1, forward strand.
AGCGAGACGAGCACGAGCGGCACGCCCGACCGCAGCCACGACCACGGGAACGGCGTCGTGTCCGGCCGGTCACTGATCGCGGGCCCGACGAAGGCGCAGCGGTCGCCACCGCCGACCGGCCCGGCCAGGGCGGGCGTGGTGAAGGCGAGCATCAGGTGGGGCGAGAAGCGCGGGTCGAGCGTGGACGCGCGCTGGGGTGGCAACCCGGCGGCGCGGAGGAAGTCGGTCATCTGGCCCCGCACCCAGGCGGCCACCTTGCCCATCGCGGCGAGCGGGTCGGTCAGCTCGGCCGAGGTGGTCGCCGACGTGGCCCACAGCAGCGCGCGCCGCTCGGCCACCGCCGCCCCGGCCAGTGCCTGCTGGTCGGTCACGACCACGGCGGGCCGGAACGCCTCGACCGCCCGCTCGACGCCGGGCACCATCGTGCGGGCCAGCGGCATCAGCACGTCGCGCCACAGGAACCGCAGGGCGGCCGGGCCCCGCAGGCCGGCCGACCGGTCCGCCACGGCGGCGAGCACGTCGGGCGGCACCGCGTCCGCCACGGGCAGGAACGTCGCGTCCTCGCCGATCAGCGCCGGCACCACCTCGGGGTGCCCCGTCCACGCCACGGCGTGGCCGCGGGCCTCGAGCTCTCGCCCCACCGACACGGTGGGGTTGACGTGGCCGGCGAGCGGCGGCACGACGAACAGGTAGCGACCCACGTCACCCGCTCCCATCGGCGGGGGGCCGGTGGGCCCCGCCCACGCTGGGCCGGGCCGGGCCGACCCGCAGGGCCGTGCCCGCCGCGGCCGAGCCCATGCGCCGCTCGAGCTCGGCCGTGGCGAAGTCCACGTGCTCCTGGTGGTCGGCGCCGTCGCCCTCCTGGTCGCCCACGGCCACGCGGCGCGACCGGCGGGGCACGGGCTCGCCGGCCCGCTGCCGGGCGTACCAGTCGGCCACCACGCCCCGCACCGTGCGGGTCGCCTCGAAGAGCACCGAGTGAGCGCAGTCGGCGAAGAGGTTCATCTCCAGCCGGGGCAGCAGCGCCTCGAGGTCGCGGGCGCGGTCGATGGCGTCGGAGTGCTCGCCGTAGATGGCCATGGCCGGCAGGTCGAGCCCTGTCAGGGCGGCGGCCGGGATGGGCCGGGCGGCGCGCAGGTCGTCGATGATGGTCGTGTCGTGGATGAGTGCCTCGACCTTGCGGGCCAGGCGGTTGAGCTTGCGACCGCCGAAGTCGGCGAGCCACTGCTGCACGTCGTCCTCCGCCAGGCCGAACCCGGCCAGCTCGAGGTCGTGCGCGACGTGGTCGCCCCAGCCCGCGACGGCGACGTGGGCCTCGATCAGCACCAGGCTGGCGACCCGCCCCGGGTGGGTCAACGCCGCCTCGATCGCCACCAGTGCGCCGAAGCTGTTGCCCAGCAGGTGGACGGGCCCGTCGAGCCCGAGGGCGTCCAGCAGCGCGACGAGGTCGTCGACCGCGTCGGGGATCGTGTAGCCGCCGCCGGGACGGCTGCTGCGCCCGTGGCCCCGCTGGTCGTAGAGCACGACGTCCATGTCGTCGACCAGCACGGGCGCCAGCGTCAGGTACAGGCTGGACAGGTTGTCGACCAGCATCCCGTGCAGCATCACCACGGTGTGGGGCCCGGGACGCCCCAGCCGCTGGACGTGGAACGTGACGCCGCGGGCGTCGACCTCAGGCACCGTCGCCCTCGCGCAGGCAGGCGACGATGAACTCGGCCAGCTCGCCCACGGTCAGGTCGATGATCTCGTCGAGGTCGAGCTCGCCGAACCAGGCGACGAGGTCGATCGTCTCGCCGTAGACGAGCTGGAGCCGCTCGCCCAGGGCGACGAACTCGATGCTCTCGAGCTCGATGTCCTCGCTGAACGAGCTCTCGGCCGTGATCTCGAGGTCGAGGTCGTCGTCCTCGCCGATGACCTCGTGCACGAGCCGCGCGATCGTCGCCACGACGGCGTCCGGCTCGAGGCCGGTCGCGCTAGCGCTGCCTGACGGTGCTGACAATGTGCTCACCCTCCTGTGTCGTGCGGACCCAGCGGTCGTTCACCAGCGTCCAGTCGCCGTCCACCCGGCGGACCACGAAGTCGCGGGGCCGACCCCGCAGGCCCGTGCCGTCGGCCTTGGCGGCGGCCTCCTTGGCCGTCCACGCCCGGGTCACCCAGACGTCGCGGGGCATGCCGGCGCCCAGGGCGAGCTCGTCGTCGCTCAGGCACATGGCGGCGAACGCCTCGCTGCGCGGCTCGACCACCTCGACGTCGATGCCGGCGTCGCCCTCCTCGGCGACGGTGGCGACGGCCACGCCGTTGCGGTGCGCCAGCGACACCCCCAGCCGCTCGCCGCCCGGCAGCTCGACGACCGGTCGGCCCGCGCCGTCGTTGGTCACCCTCACCTCGAGCGGGAAGATCGGGCCTGCACCGCGCTGCCACAGCACGTCGCGCACCGCGTCCTTGACCGCGATGCGGCCGAGGATCCAGTCGCGCTGGGCCTTGGGCGTCAGCGCGAAGTACTCGTCGCGCTCGTCCTCACCCAGGTAGCGGCGCGCCACCAGGTCGCGGCTGGCGCTCGACCGCCAGTGCTCGTGCATGTACCAGTAGCCGTCACGCCGGTCCGCGAGCAGGTTGACCTCGGGGAAGGTCATCACCTGGAACACCGCGTCCGTGCTCTCGAAGCGCCGGTCGATGAACTGCGTCAGCCGGGCCCACAGCGCTCCGTCGCGCACGAGGTCGACGTTGCCTCGGGCGTCGGTCTCGTTGACCTCGGTGAAGCGCACGACGCAGTCCAGCGCCGCGCCTGGCTCGGGGTGGGGCCCGTGGAGGTCGATGCGGTCGATCCGCATGGGCAGGGCGATGCGGTCCTCGGTGGAGTTGGCCTCGATCCAGTAGCCGAGGAGCTGGCCGGCGGCGTCGAGCAGCGCCCCCGGCGCCGGCAGGGCCGTGACCGTGGCCCGCAGCCCGTCGGCGCCCATGGCGTGCATGCCGGTCACCCCCTGGTACGCCGGCCCGTGGAACATCCACCGTTGCTCGTACAGCTCGCGGGCCGAGTGCGGCGGCGGCCGCTCGTCGGCCAGTGGTGCCGTGTCGGGCGGGGGCGCCGGCGGGTAGCGGTCGGCCAGCAGCACGGTGGCCCGGGCGTAGCCCTCGATGGCCACCTTCACCCGGTCGGGCGCCTCGAAGGCAGCGGTGATGTCGACGTCGACGGGCGGCTCGACCGCCAGCCAGCGCAGGGCCCGTACGTTCTGCAACCCCACCACGACCCGGCCGCCGCCCAGCCGCGCCGCGGTGTCGACGAACGTCGCGATCATCATCGTCATCGGCACGACCGGGAACCGGTCGCGCACGGTGCCCGTGCCCGCCCGCTGGATGAAGAACGAGTGGTCGATCAGCTCGGGCACCTCGGCGAGGGACAGGCGGCGCCGCTCGTGGTGGGGCCGGGGCAGGATCGGCGCCGGGGCGGCGCCGCCGGCGCCCGGCGGGTCGGCCGTGGCGGCGCACACCGGCGCGGCCTGGAGCGCGGTCATCACCTCGCGGCCGGCTGCGGCCACGGCCCGCAGCGTGGCGCGGAACTCGTCGGCCACGGGACCGCCGACCGACCCGCCCGCGCCCCGGTCGAGCGCGGCGAGCTCGTCGGGCGCGGGATCGGCCGCCGGCCGCGGCAGGGGGTGGAGCCCGCCGCGCACCAGCGACGCGTCGAACCGCAGCACCGGCGGGCGCGCGCCGGTGTCGCCGGCGGGCGCCGGTGCCCGGCACCCGGCCGTACTGGGCGCAGCAGCGCCGGGCGAGGCGTCGTCTGGCGGCGCCAGCCGGTCGAGCGGCACGTCGGCGCCCTCGACCCACAGGGCCGCCGCCACCCGGGCGACCTGGGCCATGCCCGAGCGCTTGGGCGCGGCCGCCGCCACCGACAGGTGGTCGCGGTCGTGCAGCGTGTCGCCGACGAAGCCGACCACGCTGCCGACGCCGGGCTGCACGAACACCCGGACGCCGTCGGCGTACAGGTTCTCGACCAGTTCCCGGAAGCGGACCCGCTCGACGTAGAGCCGGCGGCCGAGGTCGCGCATGCCGTCCTCGTCGTCGGGGAACGGGCGAGCGCTCACCGACGAGTAGATGGGGATCCGGGGCCGGTGCAGCGGCAGGGTGCCCAGCGCCTGCTCGAACGGCTGGAGGTAGCGCCCGAACATCGAGGTGTGGAAGCCGGTGCGGAACGGCAGCGCCTGCGCCAGCACCCGGCGCGCCCGCAGCCGCCGCTCGGCCACGGCCACCGAGGCCTCGGCGCCGCAGACGATCACCTGGTGCGGGCAGTTGTCGTGCGACACCTCGATGTCGGGCAGGCCGGCGATCGCCTCCTCGGCCACGGCGACGCCGCACCCCGCGGCGAGGAAGACGAGGTCGGGCAGCACCAGGTCGCCGTCCGCGATGCCGTGCACGAACCGGTCGATCGCCTCGCGGGTCACGGTGCCGGCGACGAGCATGGCGGTCCACTCGCCGAGGCTGTGGCCGACGACCACGTCGGGCACCACGGCCAGCGCGGCGAGCGCCTCGGTCAGCAGCCGGCCGACGTAGATGATGTTGGCGCCCTGCTGTTCGAGGTCGGACGCCCGGGCGATCGTCTCGGCCGCCACCCCGAAGTGCTCGGCCACGTCGTCGACCCGGGCCTCGAACGTGGGCTCGATGCCCGGGAAGGCGAAGGCGACCTTGCCGCCGGCGCCGACCAGGCCCTCCGGCGCGAACCACACGTCGTTGCGGCCCCGCCAGGGCTGGCCCCTGGCCACGACCTTGCGGGCGAGCGCCAGCCGCTTGGGCGTGGGGTCGGCGATCGCCAGCCGCACCGGCCCGGCGCCGCCCGAGCCACCGTGGGAGCCGGCGAGCGCGGCGAGCGCCGTGCCCGCCAGCACCGCATCGGTGTCGTCGAGGCGGGCGGCGACCTCGGCCGGGTCGTCGCCGGCGCAG
>DASTFE010000077.1:0-2098 GCA_035708905.1 Acidimicrobiales bacterium
TCCGGCCTCAACATGGTGGTGTGCGGAGGCACCGGGGCGGGCAAGACGACGCTGCTCAACGCGCTGTGCCGCTCGCTGCCCGACGGCGAGCGGGTGGTCACGGTCGAGGACGCGGCCGAGCTCCGCCTGCCGGGCGACCACGTGGTGCGGCTCGAGACCCGCCCCGCATCGCCCGACGGGCTCGCCGCGGTGACCGTGCGCGACCTGGTGCGGGCGGCGCTGCGCATGCGGCCCGACCGCATCGTGGTGGGCGAGGTCCGGGGGGCCGAGGCCCTCGACATGCTCCAGGCCATGAACACCGGCCACGGCGGGTGCCTGTCGACCTGCCACGCCAACGGGCCGGCCGACGCGCTGCACCGCGTCGAGACGATGGCGCTGCTCGGCGGCGACGACGTGCCCCTGGCCGCCGTGCGCAGCCAGATGGTGCGAGCCGTCGACCTGGTGGTCCACGTGGTGCGCACCGCCGGCGCCGCCCGGCGGGTCGCGGCCGTGGCCGAGGTCGGCGGCCACCGCGACGACGACCGTCGCGGGGTGGTCGACGTCCGCACGCTGGCCGACGACGATCGCGTGGTCGCCGACGGCCTGCGTCCCGCCCGGCGCGAGGCGGCGTGATGGTGCTCACCGTCCCGGCCGCACTCGACGCGGCCCACGGCGCGCTCGGTGCCGGCACCGGGCTGACGACACCCACACCCCCGCACGCCGGGCTCGGCGGTCACACCCCGCTGGCGGCACTCGGCGCGGCGCACGGCGGTCGCAATGCTTACGCCGTGCTGGCTGCCGTGGCCGTCGTCTCGTGCGTGCTCGGAGTGCTGGCGGTGGCACGAGCCCGCGATCGCCGGCGCCTGCGCGCCCGCCTCGCGGCGCCGGCACGGTCACCGCAGCCGGCTCTCCGCGGAGCGCGCCGAACCCAGGGCCCCGCCCTGGCCGCTGCGGCGGGCCTGGCGGTGGCATGGATGGCGGCCGGCCCGGTGCTGGCCATCGGGCTGGTGGTCGCCGTGGCCGCGGGCCGGGCGCGGGCCCGGCTCCGGCACCGGGCGGCGCACCGCCACCGGCGCGAAGCGCAGCTCGCGCCGGCCCTCGACCGCTTGGCGGCGGCGCTGCGATCAGGCGCCTCCCTGCCCGCAGCGCTCGACGAGGTCGGCCACGCCGTCGAGCCGCCGATCGGACCCGAGCTCGCCGGCCTGGCCAGGCAGGCCGCGCACGGCCGGCCGCTGCGCCGGGTCCTCGACGGCTGGGCCGCCTCCCACGGCGACCCCGGCACCCGCTTGGCGGCCACCGCACTCGTGCTGGCGACCGTCGTCGGCGCCGCGCCCGCCCGGGCGGTCGACGGCGTGGCGGCGACCGTCCGCGAGCGGCTCGACCTGGCCGCCGAGCGGCGCGCTCTCGCCGCCCAGGCCCGCACCAGCGCCCTGGTGCTGTCGGTGGCACCGGCGGGCTTCGCAGCCCTGCTCGTCGCAGGCGACACCGCGGCCGCCGGGTTCCTGCTCGGCACGCCGGCGGGGTGGGCATGCCTGGCCGCCGGGCTCGCCCTCGACGCCGCGGGGATCTGGTGGATGGCGCACCTCACCCGGGGCGACCGGTGGTGACCGCGACCGTCGCCGCGCTCGCCGTGGCGTGGGCCGCCGTCGCAGCGTCGGCGGGATCGAGCCTGCTGTCCCGCCGCACCAACCGCCGGCCCGCCGCGCCCGTGCCGGCCGGGCCCCGCCCGGCACGACCGGCGGTGGCAGTGGCCCCGAGGCACGCACCGATGACGGCCCTGGGCCGCGCGGTCCGCCGGCTCGCCACTGCGGCGGACCCGACGGCCGCCGCAGGCCGCGCGTCTCCGACGGCCGCCGCAGGCCGCGCGACTCCGACGGCCGCGGCAGGCAGCGCGACTCCGACGGCCGCGGCAGGCAGCGCGTCTCCGACGGCCGCCTCCGACCAGCGCGAGCTCGACCGGCGCGCGGGCTGGGCGACCGTGGCTGCCGCTGGCCTGCGGGTCTTGGCGCCGGTCATCGCCCTCCTCCCGGTCCTCTGGGTCACGGTCGCGCCGGCACTCGCGGCGCGCCGGGCGCAGGCCGCGCACGAGAGGCGACTGCTCGACCAGCTCCCCGACGTC
>DASTFE010000078.1:0-15011 GCA_035708905.1 Acidimicrobiales bacterium
GTGCGGATCTCCGGCCCTTCGGCCGCCCGCAGACCCTCCAGCCACCGGCGCCACTCGTCGCGCAGCGCCTCGAGGTGCTCGACGGACGGTCCGATCACGGTCAGTCGTGTGCGGCCGAGCGGTTGGACGTGGGGTGGATCCTGCAGGAGCACCAGGTCGTCGAACGGATCGTTGCGGGGGATGGGCGTGTCGTCGTCGACCAGCCGCAGCAGGTCGACGCCCTGGGGGATGCTCTCGGCGAGCCCGTCGAGGGCGTCGACCGCCCGGACGAGCGGGTCGGGGGCCGAGGCGGCGTCGAACCCCGACGTCGCCAGGGCGTCGGCGGCTTGGCCCACGAGCGCCTCGATGGGCCCGGCGAGGTCGGCCACCTGCGCCCGCCACGAGTTGTGCCAGACCGTGCCGATGGCAGGAGGCCGGTCGACCGCCGGCTCGGGCGCCGTGGGATTGCCGCCCACGGTCGTCTGGAAGTCGTGGACCGCCCAGGCCGCCACGGCCCGGAGCAGGCGGAGGACACCGGTGATGTGGTCGGCGTCGATGTGGCTGACGACCACCAGGTCGACGGGCTCGCCCGCCGCGCCCATCTTCCGCAGGACCGGCCACGCCTGCTCGTCGAAGGTGCGGGCGCGGCCGCCGTCGACCAGGGCGTGGTGGCCATCGGACGACGTCAGCAGCAGGCAGTCGCCGTCGGCGGCGTGGAAGACCTTGAGCCTCACAGCTGGCTCTCTTCCTGGCTTCGCTGGTGCTCGACCGCCGCCGTGAGGCACGCGTCCGCGTCCACGAGGCCGAAACCGGTGTCGTTGCGCCACGCGAAGTCGTGGCCGGCCAGCGGCGCCGACGTGGTGTGCATGATCCCCTGGATCTGCGCCGAGGTCAGTCCGGGGGCGATCGCCAGCATGAGGGCGGCGACCCCGCACACGTAGGGGCTGGCCATGCTCGTGCCCGTCATCTCGACCCACGGCCGGTTGCGGTCGAAGCCGCAGGCGGCCAGGACGTCGGTGCCGTCGGCGCCGATGTCCGGCTTGCTGCGACCGTCGCGGGTCGGGCCGCGGCTGGAGGTGACGTGCGCCCGGTTGTGGGTCACGTCGACGTTGGCCACCGACAGCAGCCGTTCGGCGCAGGCCAGGGTGTTGACCATCCGGTCGGTGGTGTAGGCGCCCGGCGCGAACGACGAGGGGTACCGCCAGCCACGCCCGCCGGCACCGCCGACCCGGCGGGCGTCGTCTCGCTCGATCCAGGCGTCGTAGCGGCCGTCTCGCACGACCCGCCCGGTGAGGCGCACCCGCCACTCGCCGCCGGCGACCGGCCCGATCTTGTGGATGCCGCCCTCGACCGGCCCGAAGAAGGGGGACAGCAGGATGGCGATCCGGTTGGCGCCGTTGGCCGGGTAGTACGTCTCGCTGTGGACGCTGAGCATCGTCCCGTTGGGCAGCAGCTCGTTGCGGATCTTCCTGCCGGGGCGGATCGGCCCGATCCAGGCACCTCCCGGTGGGCGGACCTCGACGTCGATGCGGTCCTGAGGGCTGTACCAGATCTCCATCTCGTTCTCGGAGACGTCGGCCACGTCGTCGCCGCCGACGACCCAGCCGAGCTCGTGGCGCAGGCCGGTCCCGGTGAAGCGGCCGCCGGCGTGGATCCTGCCCGTCACGAACCCCCGGTCGCCGGGCGCCACGGGCTCGACCTGGCCGGCGTTCCCGGCCGCGACGGAGACGCAGCGGCCGGGTGAGGTCAGGGCGTGGTCGATCCAGCGGACCATGGCGCTCGACGTGTCGTGGGCGTGGCCGTTGGTGCCCAGGCTGATGTTGATCGACACGGGAATGGGGCCGTTCTCGCCGCCCATCTCGGCGGCCAGGGCGAGCAGGTAGTCGACGGCGTCGGCGATGCGGGTGGAGTCGTAGAAGCTCGACGAGGGGTCGACGTCCTCGGGTCGCAGGGCGACAAGCACGCCGGCCAGGTGCGCACGCCGGGCCACGCCGCGGTTGCCGGCGGCGATCGATGCCACGTGCGTCCCGTGCGACGCCCGCTGCATCACCGACTGCGGCTCGAGCGTCGTGGCCGCCATGTTGCGGTCGGGCGCCGCGGCCAGGGCTGTCTCCATGTGCTGCTGCCGGATCTCCGCGCCGTAGTCGAGGGCGGCGAACCGGTCGCCCCTGGCTGCCGGCGGTGGGCGCATCGTCCCGCCCTGGTCCCAGATCGCCACCCAGCGCGTCCCCGGGCCGTCGCGGGACGCGAAGTCGGCATGGGCGAAGTCGAACCCGCCCACGTCGACGATGCCGACGAGGACTCCGTGGCCGTCGTTGTGCCGGCGGGACGCGGCGGCCACCCGGCGCAGGGAGGCGCGGGGCGCTCCGCCGTCCCGGCCGTCGCCGACGAGCGGCTCGGGCGCTCGCAGTGGCAGGCCCGGCTCGACGTATGTCACTCCGTGGACGCCGTGCAGGTCGCGGACGTGGGGCCCCGGCACCTCGACCGTCGCCGTCTCGCCCTTCCACCGCACGCGGTGCGCCAAGCGCTCGACCTCGGCGTGGGCGTCCCGGAGGCGCCGGGGCTCGAGGTCGCGGTCGAGCTCCACGAACAGGCTGAAGTCGACGTTCGGGGCCTCGTCGTCGCCGCCCCGCCGCTGCTTGCGCAGGCGGGCCACCTCGGTCGGGGTCAGCGGCACGATGGTCGCCGGGCCGGCGGGGTCGTCCGCGGAGACCTGCGGCATCCACCCCGTGCGGGCCGGCGCACCGTCACCGGGTCGCCGCTCGGCGGTCGGCGTCGCCACGGACGCGCTCTGCGCCGCCCGCCCGATGTTGACCTCGGTCGAGCCGTGGATGAAGACGTCCACCTTCGGGTCGACGCCTTCGACGATGGCCTGGTCCTGCGCACCAGGAAGTCCCTGCATGTCCGCCGCTCCTCCGCCACGCGAAGTAGTACACCCCGAACCGGGCGTGGTCAACGCACTGGGCGCACACGAATCCGGGTGTCGAAGGAGGCGGAACCGGTTCGCGGTGAGCGCAGCACCTGCTCCCTCCGGGACCAGGCCTGCAGCGCCGACCTCGACGGATCAGACCGGGCGCTCGAGCCGGCGGACCCACCGTCGCTGCCATCGCGTCTCCACGGCTCGCGGGTGGTACCGGTCTCGCACCCAGGCCACCGCATCGTGGCGCCCGACGCCGGCCAGCACGGCGATCGCCGCGAGCGCCGTGCCGGTCCTGCCGATGCCGCCGCCGCAGGCGATCTCGACCCGCTCGGTGGCCGAGCGCTCGTAGGCCTCCGCGAGCGCGGCGATCGCACCGGACGTGGACGCCGGGGTGCGGAAGTCGGGCCACCGCACCCAGCGGTGCTCCCAGTCGAAGGGCCCCGGATCCCGGGCCAGCAGGTACACCCCGAGATCGGGCACAGCGCCGCCGGGAAGCGGGTGCCGCAGGCCGCGGCCGCGGATCCTGCGACCGTCGGGCAACTCGACGACGCCCGGACCGTCCGCCCATCCGACCACGCCGGCATCGTACGAGGACGGCCGGCGCTGTGGCACCAGGGTCAGCGCCACGAGATGGTGCCATGACGAAAAAATCTCTGGAGTGACCAGGTTTCACTCTCCGTGACAGGGGCAGCGAGGTCGCACGCCCTAGGACGCGAACAACGACCCCACTTCCACGGAGGAAGCACGATGACCGTCAAGCAGAACGAGCTTGCCGGCTGGATCGGCCACACCCTGGTCGACCACAGCGGCGACAAGATCGGGAAGATCGTCGATCTCTACGCCGACGAAGCCACCGGCCAGCCCGAGTGGATCGCCGTCAACACAGGTCGCCTCGGCTCGAAGGTCAACTTCGTCCCGCTCGCCGGCGCCGAGCGCCGCGGTGACGACCTGCAGGTGCCGTACGCCTCCGACCAGGTCAAGGACGCGCCCAACGCCGACCCCGACGGCCACCTCAGCCAGGACGAGGAGGCCCGCCTCTACGGCCACTACGGCTTCGACTACAGCCTCGACCGGTCGCCGACCGGCCTGCCCAGCTCCGGCGGCCGCGGCGGCGAGCGCGGCGGGCGCGGCAAGCGTGCCGATCGCGCCGCAGGGCGGGAGACCGGCCGGAAGGCGACGGGCCGTGACACAAGCGGTCCCACCACCGACGACGCCATGACCCGCTCCGAGGAGGAGCTGCGGGTCGGCACCGAGCAGCGCGAGGTCGGGCGGGCCCGGCTGCGCAAGTACGTCGTCACCGAGGAGGAGACGCACACCGTTCCCGTCACCAAGGAGAAGGTCCGCCTCGAGCGCGAGCCGATCACCGACGAGAACGTGGGCCGCGCCATGGACGGCCCCGACATCTCCGACGAGGAGCACGAGGTGATCCTCCACGAGGAGCGGCCCGTCGTGAGCAAGGAGACCGTCCCCAAGGAGCGGGTCCGCCTCGACACCGAGCGCGTCACCGAGGACCAGCAGGTGACCGAGCAGGTGCGCAAGGAGCGCATCGAGGCCGAGGGGGACGAGCGCCGGCGCCGCTGACGCCCGCCACCAGAGCCCCCCGGCGCAGAGGGACGCCGAGCCGCCGCTCCGGCGTCCCTCTGCCGCGCCCCCGTGTCAGCCGGTGAGGCCGACGGGGCACGACACCCCGGTGCCCTCGATGCCGCAGTAGCCCAGGGGGTTCTTGTCGAGGTACTGCTGGTGGTAGTCCTCGGCGTACCAGAACTCGGCGGCGCCGACGATCTCGGTGGTGATCTCGCCGTGCCCGGCCGCGGTGAGCACCCGCTGGTAGGCGTCTCGGGTGGCTTCGGCCGCCTTGCGCTGCGCCTCGTCGGCGACGTGGATGCACGACCGGTACTGCGTGCCCACGTCATTGCCCTGGCGCATGCCCTGCGTGGGGTCGTGCCCCTCCCAGAACACCCGCAGCAGCTCCTCGTAGCCGACCCGGGCCGGGTCGAACACGGCCAGCACCACCTCGGCATGCCCGGTGCGACCGGAGCAGACCTCCTCGTACGTCGGGTTGGGCGTGAACCCGCCGGCGTAGCCGACCGCGGTGGTGTGGACGCCCTCGGTGCGCCAGAACAGGCGCTCGGCGCCCCAGAAGCACCCCATGCCGACCACCAGCCGCTCGAACCCCTCGGGGAACGGCGGCTCGAGCCGTGTGCCCAGCACAGTGTGCGTCTCGGGCACCCGGAAGACCCGGTGATCGCGGCCCGGGAGCGCCTCGTCGGGGGTGATCATGCGCTGCTTGTGGCGGCCGAACAGCATGCGAGCGAGGGTACCGCCGGACCCGCCGTGACCCACGCCGCCCGGCCTGCGCTGGGGCGGCCGTGGCGAGGGGCCGCAGCCCCGCGTAGGGTCGGCCTCCGCGAGCCACGCCGGGGGAGCGGCGGCCGTCGCGTGCTGGGACGCACCACGAGCGCGACGCCACGCCGGCTCCGCCCGCTGCGTTCCGGCAGCACCGATGGCGCCCGTGGCGCCGACGACGAAGGATCCACATGAGCACACCACCGCCCGGACCGTTCGACGGGGACCCGCCCCCGCCGCCGCCCCCGCCGCCGGGGGGCGCGGGGCCCTGGCGGTCCGACCAGCTGCCGCCCCACCCGACGGCCGGTGCCATACAGGCCGACCTCGAGCAGCCGTCGACCATCCGCAACGCCGTGCGGCTCATGTGGGTGGGCGCCGGGCTGAGCCTCGTCGGCGTGCTGGCCACGTTCACCCAGACCGACGAGATACGCGACCAGGTCGAGGAGAGCGAGCCGTCGCTGACCTCCAGCGAGGTCGACGCCGCGGTGTCGGTGGGCATCGCCTTCGCGGTCGTGCTCGGGCTGGTCGTCGTCGGCCTGTGGCTGTGGATGGCCTACGCCAACGGCAAGGGCAAGAAGTGGGCGCGGGTCGTGGCGACGGTGCTCGGGGCGCTGAACGTGATCAGCGTGCTCATCTCGCTGAGCGGCGCGACGGCGACCGGGGTGACGGTGCTGTTCTCGCTGGTCTCGCTGGCGCTGGCGGTCGTGATCCTGGTGCTCCTCTACCAGCCGGCGTCCGCGCGGTTCTACGAGGCCCGCAGCCGGGTCGGCTGGTAGCCGGCCCTTCCCGTCAGGCCAGGCCGGCGAGCCGCAGCATCGACGGCGGCACGCCGTCGTCGCCGGCCGCCAGCATGGCCGCCCGCTCGACGTTGACCGCGTCGTGCTCGCGGTCGGTCCACGTGTCCCACGGGCCGGCCGCGAGGCGCCCCGGGTCGCCGGCAGCGGCGACGCAGGCGCGCAGGTAGGCCTGCAGGTCGCGCACCTCCTCCTCGCCGCCGATGGGCCCGTGGCCGGGCACCACCACCGGCGCCACCTCGACCAGGCGGTCGAGCTCGTCGGCCCACCGGGCGGGGTCGCCCTGCCAGCACAGCGGCGCAGCGCCGAAGCTGCACATGGCCCCGGCGAACAGGATGTGGGCGCCGGGCACGACCGCCACCACGTTCTCGGCCATCTGGCCGCCGGTGGCGAGCAGGGCGACGGCGTCGGTGAGCTGGACGTCCGAGGCCACGACGTGGCTGACCGGCCGGGTGACGACCTCGTCGAACCCGCCCGCGTCGTCGGGGAACAGCGCCCGCCAGCTCGTCACGTTGGGCGGCTGGTCGAGGTGCACGCTGGCCTGCGGGCTGCCGTACACCGCGGCGAGCTTGAACCGGCCCGTCCCGCCGGCCTGCTCGACGCCGCTGCCCGTCAGCACGATGCGCCGCACGGGCAGCCCCAGCTCGTCGACCGCCTCGGCGAACGGCTCGTACTGGGCGGGGGTCATGAGCGTGTCGACGAGCGTGATGCCGTCGGCGTCGACGACCACGCCGGCGTTGGGCCGCCCGCGCCGGGGCGGGAGCTGCAGCCAGGCGAGCACGCCGGCGTCGAGCAGGTCGAGGGCCACCCGCCCGAGGGTACGCCGAGAGCACCTCGGCCCCCCGCCGGCAGCGCGACGCCGCGCGACGCCGCGTCGCAGCCGCGTCGCCGCTGGTCGGGCGGGGGGTGCCGCCGGTAGAGTCGGCGCCACGGGCAGGCCGGATCAGCAGGGGGCGGGCATGGCATCCTTCGCGGGCACAGCGCGGCGGTGAGGCGGTGGCGCGACCCGCGCCGGGCGCCGACCGGTCGGTGGCCGTCCTCGAGCTGCTGGCCCACCACCCCGACGAGCGCTTCACCCTCTCCGAGGTGGCCCGGCGCTGCCGGCTCAACAAGGCCACCGCTCACGCCCTGCTCACCGCCCTCGCCGAGCGGGGCATCCTGCTGCGCCACCCCGATGACAAGCGGTACTCGCTGGGCCCACGGCTGATCGCCATCGGCGAGGCCGCCCGCCGCGGCTACGCCGCCGCGGACTTCGCCCCCGGCGTGCTGGCCGAGCTGGCCGCCGCCACCCGGCTCTGGGCCCGCGCCTGGCAGGTGGCCGGCGACCAGCTGGTGTGCGTCGCGCAGGCGGCCGACCCCGCGCCACCGGAGCTCCCGCCGCCCGCCCGGCTTCCGCTCGTGCCGCCGGTGGGCGCGGCGGCGATGGCATGGGCCGACCCGGCGACCGCCGAGGCCTGGCTGGCTCGGGCGGGCTCCACCGATGCGGTGCGGGCGACCCTCGCCGCGCTGCCCGGCATCCGCGAGCGGGGCTTCGCCGTGACGCTCGGGTCGTCCGAGTGGCGTGAGCTGTCGAACGGCCGGCTACAGGCCGCAGCGCCCGACGATCCCGCGGGGCGCCGGGCGCTGGTGCTGACCATCGCCCGCCAGGCGCTGCTCGTGGTCGACCCCGACGACGCACCGGCCGCGCCGGTCGCCGAGGTGGCCGCGCCCGTCTTCGGTGCGGCGGGCGACGTCGCCCTGGTCCTGTCGGTCACGACCGCGCCCGGCGACGAGGTGCCGGCCGCCGGCGTGTGGGCCCTCGGGCGCAGACTGAGCGACGCCGCCGACGGGCTGACGGCCGCCGTGTGCGGCCGGCGTCCCGACCCCGCGACGTGACGCCGGCATCACCTTTCGGGGCGCGAGCGACCGTGCCTACCGTCTTGTCATGTCCGACTACACGCCCCCGCTCGCGGACATGCGGTTCGTCCTCGAGAACATCGTCGACGTGGGCGGGCTGTCCGAGCTGCCGGGCTTCGAGCACGCCGAGCCCGACATGGTCCTCGGCGTGCTGGAGGAGTCCGGCCGGTTCTTCGCCCAGGAGTTCGCCCCGCTCAACCGGGTGGGAGACACCCAGCACAGCCGGCGCAACGACGACGGGTCGGTGAAGACACCCGACGGCTTCGCCCGGGCCTACCAGCGCTACGTCGACGCGGGCTGGGCCGGCGTGCCGTTCCCGGCCGAGTACGGCGGCGGCGGCTTCCCGTGGCTGACGGCGATCGCCATGCAGGAGATGCTGACCGCGGCCAACATGGCGTTCTCGCTGTGCCCCCTGCTCACGCAGGGAGCCATCGACATGCTGCTGCACTACGGCTCGGAGGAGCAGCGCGAGGTCTACCTGCCCAAGATGGTCACCGGCGAGTGGGCCGGCACCATGAACCTGACCGAGCCCCAGGCCGGGTCGGACGTGGGCGCGCTCACCACGCGGGCCGTCCCCACCGACGACGGCACGTGGCGCATCACCGGCCAGAAGATCTTCATCACCTACGGCGAGCACGACCTCACCGACAACATCGTGCACCTGGTGCTGGCCCGCGTGCCGGACGCCCCGCCGGGCACCAGGGGCATCTCGTGCTTCATCGTGCCCAAGTTCCTGGTGAACGAGGACGGGTCGCTCGGCCGGCGCAACGCGGTCGAGTGCGTGTCCCTCGAGGGCAAGATGGGCATCAACGCCAGCCCCACCTGCGTCATGGCCTACGAGGGCGCCGTCGGGTACCTCATCGGCGAGCCCAACCAGGGCATGCGCTACATGTTCAAGATGATGAACAACGCCCGCCTGTCGGTGGGGGTCGAGGGGCTGTCGCTGGGCGAGCGCGCCTACCAGCAGGCCGTGGCCTACGCCCGCGAGCGCCGCCAGGGCCGCGCGCCCGGTGCACCCGCCGGCGAGTCGTCGCCGATCGTCGACCACCCCGACGTCCGCCGCATGCTGCTCACCATGCGGGCCCACATCGAGGCGCTGCGCTGCCTCGCCTACCTCAACGCCGAGTGCATCGACCTCGCCGCCCGCCACCCCGACGAGGCGGTGCGCGAGCAGCGCCAGGAGCTGGCCGACCTGCTCACCCCGATCACCAAGGGGTGGGGCACCGACGTGGGTGTCGAGCTGACGTCGCTCGCGCTGCAGGTGCACGGCGGCATGGGCTACATCGAGGAGACCGGTGTGGCCCAGCACTACCGCGACATCCGCATCGCGCCGATCTACGAGGGCACAAACGGGATCCAGGCCACCGACATGGTCGGCCGCAAGCTGCCGATGCGGGCCGGCCGCGTGATCGCCGACCACCTGGCCGGCATCGAGGCCACCGCCGGCGAGCTGTCCGGCGCCGGCGGCGACCTGGCGGCCATCGGCAAGCGGCTGGCCGACGCCCACGCGACGCTGAAGCAGACCACCGACTGGCTGCTCGCCGACGGCGTGGCCGACCCCGCCAACGCGCTGGCGGGCGCCACGCCCTACCTGCGCATGTGCGGCATCGTCACGGGAGGCTGGCTGCTCGCCCGCTCGGCCCTGGCCGCTCAGCGGGCGCTCGACGCCGGCGAGGGCGACGAGGACTTCCTGCAGCAGAAGCTGGTCACCGCCCGCTTCTACGCCGAGCAGATCCTGCCCCAGGCGGCCGGGCTGGCCCCGTCGGTGACGGCCGGGCCGGCCGACCTGGCCGCCGCCCGGTTCTGAGCGCGGTCAGCTCGTCTCGACGCGGTGCTCGGCGAGCACCGCGTCGGACAGCGCGCTCCACACCGGCAGCGCCCACTCGCCGAACTCGCGGTTGGTCAGCGCCGCGCACGCGACGCGGGCGTCGGGATCGACCCACAGGAACGTTCCGGCACCTCCGAAGTGACCGAACGTGCGCGGCGACCCGCTGGTGGCGGTCCAGTGCGGCGACTTGTCGCCTCTGATCTCGAAGCCGAGGCCCCACGGGTTGGGGTCGAAGCTGCCGAGCCCGGGCACGACCCCGGCCAGCCCGGGGAACTGCTCGGCCGTCGCCTCGACCAGCGTCGCCGGCGCCACGAGCGTGGGCGCCAGCAGCTCCGCGGCGAACGCCGCCAGGTCGTCGATCGTCGACCACACGTCCTTGGCCACCGACCCGCGCAGCTCGCTCGACGCCATCCCCAGGGGGGCGAGCACCGCCTCGCGCAGGTACTCGCCGGCGGGCATCCCGGCCGCCGACGCCAGCGCCTCGCCCAGGAGGTCGAACCCGGTGTTGCTGTAGATGCGGCGCGTGCCCGGCGGTGCGATGGGCTGCGACCCCTCGAACGGCAGCCCGGACGCGTGGGCCAGCAGGTGCCGCACCGTCGAGCCCGGTGGGCCGGCCGGCGCCTCGAGGTCGAGGGTCTGCTCCTCGACGGCCACCAGGCACGCGTACGCGGTGAGCAGCTTGGTCACCGACGCCGTGCGGGTGCGCCACCCGGTGGGACCGGCGGCCTCGCGCGGCCCGTTCGGCGTGACGACCACGGCCGCGGCGGTGGAGACCGGCCAGTCGGCGAGCGCGTCGAGAGCGGCCACGGAGGGCACCGTACCGGGCCGAGGTCCGCAGGACGGGGCGCCGACGGGGCACAACTAGCATCCCCGACCGTGCAGATGGACGCCCACGACGAGCACGCCGACGCTCTCGTCCGCCGCAACTTCGCCTTCATCGACCTGTGCGGGTTCACCTCCCTCACCGACGAGCAGGGCGTCGGCGCGGCGGTCGCCGCGCTCTCGGCGTTCCGGTCCGTCGTGCGCGAGCGGGCCGGCTGGCGCGGCGTGCGGGTGGCCAAGTGGCTGGGCGACGGCGCGATGCTCGTCGCCACCGAGCCGCGGCCGCTGCTCGACGCGGTGCTGCGCATGGAGCAGGCGCTCGACGCCCGAGGCTGCCCCCTGCCGCTGCGGGGCGGCGTCGCCGCAGGGCGGGTGATCCTGTTCGAGGGCGACGACTACATCGGCCGCCCCGTCAACCTGGCAGCCCGGCTGTGCGACGAGGCGCAGCCGCACCAGTTGCTCGTCACGCAGTCGCTGTTCGACGCGGCCGGCGAGGGCCTCCCGCACCGCAAGCTCGGGTCGTGCGCGATCCGGGGCTTCACCCGGCCGGTCGAGGTGGTCGACATGAGCGACGACGGCGGGCACGTCACCTCGGCCTGACGGCGAGCGGGCGGTCGCTCGCCGAGCGGGATCCGCAGCCGTCCCGCCCCCGCCGCAGGCCGGTTGGGGCCCGGCCGGCATCGACCGGTAGACTCGATCCGAACCATGCGCAACGAAGAACAAGAGACGTTCTCTGCGCTGGGCGTGTCCCCCGATCTGGTGGCTGTGCTCGACCGTGCCGGTCTCACCTCCGCCTTCCCCGTCCAGCGCCTCTGCATCCCTGACGCCCTCGCCGGCCGCGACGTCTGCGGCAAAGCCAAGACCGGGTCGGGCAAGACGCTCGCGTTCGGGCTCCCGCTCGTCGAGCGCGTCGCTCCCGCATCGCCCAAGCGGCCCACGGGCCTGGTGCTCGTACCGACCCGTGAGCTGGCCGTCCAGGTGACCGACGTGCTGCGGCCGCTCGTCGAGGCCCGCTCGCTGCGGCTCGTCGCCGTGTACGGCGGCGCCCAGATGTCCAAGCAGATCGCCGCGCTCGAGAAGGGCGCCGAGATCGTGGTGGCCACCCCGGGGCGCCTCATCGACCTCATCGACCGCAAGGTCGCCGACCTCACCGACGTCGGGCTGGTCGTGCTCGACGAGGCCGACCGCATGGCCGACATGGGCTTCATGCCCCAGGTCGAGTGGGTGCTGCGCCACATCGAGGGCACCCACCAGACGCTGCTGTTCTCGGCCACGCTCGACGGTGGCATCCAGGGCCTGGTCGACCGCTACCAGACCGACCCGGTGTTCCACGAGGTCGGGTCGACCACCCAGACGGTCGACCGCATGGCGCACCGCTTCCTGCTGGTCCACGAGATGGACAAGCACCGCGTCGCCGCCGCCATCAGCCGGTCGACCCCACGGTGCCTGGTGTTCACCAACACCAAGCGGGCCGCCGACAAGCTGGCCCGCCAGCTCGCCGACGACGGCGTCGACGCCAAGGCCATCCACGGCGACCTGCGCCAGGACGTGCGCGAGCGGGCGCTCAAGGGCTTCTCCGAGGGCCGGCTCGCCGTGCTGGTGGCCACCGACGTGGCCGCCCGGGGCCTCGACATCGACGACCTCGACATCGTCATCCAGGCCGACCCGCCGCCCGACCCCAAGACCTACCTGCACCGGGCGGGGCGCACCGCCCGCGCCGGCGCCGCGGGCCTGGCCGTCACGCTGGTGCTGTGGAACGAAGAGCTCGAGGTGCGCCGGGTCAAGCGGCGCCTCGGGCTCGACGAGCCGATCGTCGAGAT
This sequence comes from Acidimicrobiales bacterium, assembly GCA_035708905.1. Lineage (GTDB taxonomy): Bacteria > Actinomycetota > Acidimicrobiia > Acidimicrobiales > VFJN01 > ZC4RG19. The sequence goes on from DASTFE010000078.1 coordinate 12,406, forward strand.
GTTCTCGAACGACGAGCGGCTGTCCGACCTCGCCCGCTGGAACCCCGCGGCCGAGGGCGCCGCCTGACGCTTCCGGCTGTCAGATCGCCGACAGGGCGAGCGCCCACAGCAGCGAGGTGAGCGACAGGCCGTCGGTGAACGCGCCGCCGGCGATCAGGTCGCGCACCTCGTCGACCGGCACCCAGGCGATGCGCTCGCTCTCGCCGATGTCGACGGGGTCGCCGACGTGGGTTGCGCCCGCCGCCACGAAGGCGTGGAAGATCTGGTCGGAGCTGCCGTTGCTCGGCGCGTACGAGCCGAGCGGCCGCAGGGGGCCGGGGCGCCAGCCGGTCTCTTCGAGCGTCTCGCGCGCGGCCGCCTGCTCGGGCGTCTCGCCCGGCTCGATGCGGCCGGCGGGGATCTCCCAACCCCACGTGTCGGTGATGAACCGGTGCCGCCACAGCAGCAGCACGCCCCGCCCGGGGTCGTGCACGACGGTGCCCGACGCCGCCTGCGGGTAGCGCACGACGTGGTGGTCGAAGCGCTGCACGCCCGGGATCTCGACGTCGACCAGCACCAGTCGCATCCATTCGGAGTCGTAGATCGAGCGTTCCCCGTGGACCGTCCAGCGCACCCGACCACGCTAGTCCCCTGGGGCCGGACCACTCCCCGGGGGGCGGCCGGCCCGGGGGCCGGTCAGACCGTGCGCCACATGGCCACGTGTGGTCCGATCTCGGGGTCGTCCCACTCGTCGCCGTGGACGGCGAACCCGGCCCGCTCGTAGAAGCGGCGGGCGGGGACGCGGGCGTTGCACCAGACCAGCGCGCCGCCCCGGGCCCTCACGTGGTCGACCACGGCGGCCAGGACCCGGGCGCCGACGCCGGCGCCCCGCCAGGCCTCGGCGGTCGCCATGCCGCGCAGCCGCCAGGCGCCCCGCTCCGGCAGCCACGGGCACGGCTCGGGCGTGACGATGGCGGTGCCGACGACCTCGCCGCCGGCCGTGCGGGCCGCGAAGGCCGCGGTGTCGGGCAGGTCGTCGATCGCGAGGCGCGCCCGCTCGGGCGGCGCGCCGGCCCGCAGGACGTGCGCCCGCAGCGGGTGGGTCACGGCGGGCGGCACCTGATCGACGGTGACCGGGCCGGCGGGCGCGGGCGGGGAGTGGTCGCGATCGGTCACGACACCGACGGTACCGTCGGCGGGTGTCGCAGCCGCTCCGACCCCCGACCCGCCGCAACGGCGAGAGGCGCGGCCGGGACGGCGACGGCGAGCGGGCCCGGGCCGCGCACGTGGCCGCCGCCGTGGCCCGCGCGGCGGCCGAGGCGGGCGTGGCGCTCGGCGACGACCTGCTGATCTGGTCGCTGAGCGGTGGCCGCCCCGCCGTGCCACCGGTGGCGACCACAGGTGACGGCGACGGCAGCGACGGCGGTGACGGCGACGGCGGTGGTCCGCCGGGGTGGGACGCGGCCGGGGTGCTCGGGCGGGCGCTCGAGACGGCCACCGCGGACGACCGGCGGCGGGCCCAGGGCCTGCACGTCACGCCCCGCTGGCTCGCCGACCACCTCGTCGCCCTGGCCATGACACCCGCCACCCCGGCCGGGCCCACCACCGCCACCGCCCCCATCGGCGCCATCGCCACCGCCAGCGCCGGCGCCGCGGTGCCGGTCGCCACTGCGCTGCCGGGGCGGCCGGCGGTGTGCGATCCGGCGTGCGGCGGCGGGGCGTTCCTGCTGGCGGCCGCCCGACGGCTGCACGGTCGCGGCATCGGGCGGCGCGAGATCGTCCGCGACCTGCTGTGGGGCGCCGACGTCGACCCGGTGGGCCTGGCGGCCGCCGAGGCGGCGCTGGCGCTGTGGGCGGGCGAGGCGCCGCCCGCTGGACGGCTCGTGGTCGCCGACCCGCTGGCGGCCGGTCGCGATGCCTGGCCCGGCGTGCCGCCCGAAGGCTTCGACGCGGTCGTCGGCAATCCGCCGTTCCAGAGCCAGCTCGGCCGGACGACGGCGCGCTCGGGCTCCGACCAGCGCCGACTGCGCGAGCGGTTCGGCCCCGCCGTCCGGGCCTACACCGACACCGCGTGGCTGTTCCTGCTGCTCGGCTGCGAGTTGGCGCGGCCTGGCGGCCGGGTGGTGCTGGTGCAGCCCCAGTCGGTGGTCGCCGCCCGCGACGCCGACGCGGTGCGGTCTGCGGTCGGCGCGGCGGCCGTGCTGCGCGACCTGTGGGTGGACGGCGGGCGGGTGTTCGACGCTGCGGTGCGGGTGTGCGCGCCGGTGCTCGAACGCCGACCGGTGCGTCCGCCGGGGGAGGGGGCCGCCGACCGCACGTCCGCCGCTCGGGACACCGCCGTCACGTCCGCCGGCGGCGCCGCGGACGACCCGTGGGCGCGGCTGTGGTCGCGGGCGGTCGACCTGCCGGACGTCCGCTTGCCGCACACGCGGGTTCTGGGGGAGCGGGCGGCGGTGCTCGCCGGGTTCCGCGACCAGTACTACGGCCTGGTCGGCACCGTGCGCGAGCTGGCGCCGTCCGAGGCCGCGGAGGCCGCGGATGCGGTCGCCCCGCTCGTGACCAGCGGCGCCGTCGACTGGGCGGCGTGCGCGTGGGGCCGTCGTCCGGTCCGCTACGCCAAGCGGCGC
>DASTFE010000079.1:0-4855 GCA_035708905.1 Acidimicrobiales bacterium
GGCGGCGCCGGGCTCACCCGGCCGGCGCCGCCGGCTCGGGCGCCAGGGCCGCCATGTCGATGCCACGGGGATGGGCGAGGAGGATGTGGGCCAGCTCGTCGAGCCCGACCTCCTCGGGTGTCACGACGCCGGGGTCGTCGACGTTGGTGACGTAGGCGAAGGTGACCGACCCGCCCTGGAGCGGCTCGATCTCGCCCGCCAGCGCGGTGACGTTGCGCAGCGAGCCGGTCTTGCCCCGCAGCCGCCCTGCGACGTCGGTGCCCCGCCACCGCTCGGCCAGGGTGCCGCTCTCCCCCGCCACGGCCAGCCCGTCCCGCACGACGGGGCCCGACTCCTCGAGCGTCAGCACGTCGACCAGGGCCCGGCAGGTGAGCTGGTTCTCGATCGTCAGCCCGGAGCCGTCGACGACCTCGAGGCCGTCGAGCGGCACGCCGGCCTCGCCCAGCAGGCGGGTCAGCGCGGCGGCGCCGGCGGGCCACGTGCCCTCGCCGCCCGTGGCGACGCCGATCTCCTTCAGCGCGGCTTCGGAGGCCTCGTTGTCGCTGGTCGTGAGCATCTCGGCCACGAGCTGCGCGACGGGCGGCGAATCGATGCCGGCGACCGCGGTCGTCCCCGGCGGCGCCTCGCCGGCCCGGGGATCGCCGGCCACGCTGATGCCGTTGGCGACCAGCCGCTCGGTGAGCACGCGGGCGGCGTCGGCGGCCGGGTCGCCGGCCGGCACGGTGGCGGCGTTGGTGCGGGCGGGCGAGAACCGGGCGAAGCCGTCGTTGACCATCAGGCCGCCGATGGGGCCCACCTGGTCCTGGTCGATCAGGCGCTGGGGCAGGGCGTCGTTGTAGCGGTCGTCGTCGTAGCGGGTGCCGTCGCCGACCACACCGCCCTCGACGCGGGTGACGCCGGCGGCGGCGATGGCGTCGACCAGCTCGTCGATGTCGTGCACCACCCGCGGGCGGGTACCCGGGCTCATCCGCGGCCAGTCGCCGGTGCCGAGGTCGGCCGGGCCGCCGCCGACCAGGTAGAGGTCGCCGGCCACCACACCGTCGTCGGGCGGGGCTTCGGCCCTCACCTCGGTGCGGAAGGTGGCGTCGGGGCCGAGGGCCGCCAGCAGGCCGGTGGCGGTGAGCAGCTTCTGGGTCGAGGCGCCGGCCAGGGGGGCGAGCGGGTTGTGCTCGAAGGCGTCGCGGCCGTGGCTCGCCACCACCAGGCACGTGTCGCCGGGCGACGCGGCCAGCCACGACTGCAGCTCGGTGGCGAGCCGGCGGTCGGCGACGGGCGCGGCGATCGCCTCGGGCGCCCGGCGGGCCGAGAGCACCGGCGTGGCCGGGGCCTGCTCGACCCCGACGGCCTCGGCGGGCTCGTCCCGCGAGAGCAGCACGGCCGACGACGCCGCCGCCACCGCGACGAGCCCGGCGACGGCGGGCGCCAGCCAGGGCGGGACCGTGCCTCCGCCTCGTCCCGGGACCCGCCGGCCCGCCATGTGGCGCGGCGTGTGGTCGTCGTCGCCGCTCACGGCCGAGGTCTCAGGCGAGGCCACGGCGGTCCAGCCACCGCGACCGCCGCCACAGGTGGTCGAGCGCCACGACGGCCCGGTTGGCCGACGGGTAGCAGAGGCGGCCGCCGGCACGCACGGTGGCCGGGCCGGGGTTGTCGGGCGAGGTGACCGCCAGCTCGGTGGCCACCAGCACGGGCTTGCCGGTGGCCTCGCTGACCTCGGCGGCGGCCTCGGCGTAGCGGGCGTCCTGGCGCTCGTGGAACCCGACGATCCGCTCGAGCCCGTGCCCGGGCCAGAACGGACCCTCGCGCATGAGCCGGGCCTGGTTCGACTGGATGCCCATGCCCAGGAACACGACGGCGTCGACATCGGGATGCGAGGCGGCCAGCTCGAGGATCCGGGGCACGGTGTCGCGCGTCTCGCCTCCCGCCATGTCGACCGGGTTGTTGCGGCTCCACCGCGGGGGCAGCTCGGCGTCGATCGCGGCCATGAGGTCGGGCGGCAGGGCCGCGAGCTCGAGGTCGGTGGCCGCCATGGCGTCGGCGGTGACCACGCCCCACCCGCCGACGGTGGTGACCACCACCACCCGGTTGCCGCGCGGCAGCGGCTGCGAGGCGAACGTCGCCGCCACCTCGAAGCCCTCCTCGACCGTGGCCGCCCGCGACACGCCCGCCTGGCGGAGCGCACCGTCGAGCACCCGGTCGTCGCTGGCGAGCGCGCCGGTGTGGCTGGCGGCGGCCCGCTGGCCGCCGGCGGTGGCGCCGCCCTTGACCACGACCACCGGGATGCGCGACGCGACGCCCCGCAGCCGCTCGACGAAGCCCCGGCCGTCGCCCACGCTCTCGACGTAGGCGAGCGCCACCCGGGTCTCGGGGTCGTCCGCGTAGTACTCGAGGTAGTCGGGTACCCCGACCGCGGCGGCGTTGCCGGCCGACACGGCCCGGCTGACCCCGACGCCCGTGAGCTGGGCGTAGTTCTCGAACGAGCTGACGAAGTTGCCCGACTGGCTGGCGATGCCGATGTGGCCGGCCGGCGGGAAGGGTCCGACGATCTGGGCGCACAGCTTCGCCGGCGGCGACACCACGCCCTGGCCGTTGGGCCCGGCGAGCAGGATGCCCAGCTCGTCGGCCAGCGCCACCAGCTCGGCCTGGGCGGCGAGCCCGGCCTCGCCCGCCTCGCCGTAGCCGGCCGAGGCGATGAAGGCGGCGGTGATGCCCTTCTTGGCGCAGGCCCGCAGCACGTCGGGGTTGGCGGCCGCCGGGGTGCACACGAACACCAGGTCGATCTCGCCGTCGGGCAGGTCGTCGATGTCGGCCACGGTGCGGATGCCGAGCACCTCGGCGCCCTCGCGGTTGGTGGCGAAGACCTTGCCCTGGTAGCCGCAGGCGAGGATGTTGTGCAGGCTCACGAAGCCGAACTTGCCGGGGTGCGTCGAGGCGCCGGCCACCAGCACGCCCCGCGGCTCGAACAGGGCCCGGAACCGCTCGGCCGGGATGCGGCCGGTCGGCGCCGCCCCCGGCGTCGCCGCGGCCATCAGCGCACCTCCACGAGCGCGTCGACCGCCACCGGGCGGCCGTCGACGACGAGCAGGGGGTTGAGGTCGGCGGCGGTGATGTCGCCGCGCTCGCCGGCCGCCCGGGACAGCGCCAGCAGCACGTCGGCCACCGCCGCCCGGTCGACCGGGGGCTCGCCCCGGAACGGGCCGAGCAGCGACTGCAGCCTCAGGTCGTCGATCATCTCCTCGGCGTCGACCGGGGTGATGGGCGCGAGCCGGAAGCTCACGTCGGCCACCGCCTCGGCCAGCACGCCGCCGACGCCGAGCATGACGGTCATCCCGAACTGGGGGTCGTCGTGCAGCCCGGCGATCAGCTCGCGGGTGGCCCGCAGCATGGGCGCCACCAGCAGGTGGACCTCGCCGTCCTCGGGGGTGGCGGCGGCCAGCAGGGCGCCCGCCGCGTCGCGCACCTGGTCGGCCGAGCCGAGGCCCAGGCGCACGAGGCCCCGCTCGGTCTTGTGGGCGATGGCGTCGCCGCCCAGCTTGACCACCACCGGGAAGCCGATCTCACCCGCGGCGGCGACCGCCTCGTCGACCGTCACCACCACGCGTTCCGTGGGGAACGGCACACCGAACGTGGCGAGCAGCTCCTTCGAGGCCGCCTCCGAGAGCGTGGGCATGGCGCGTGAGGCTAGTGACCGGCGTGTCAGCGGCCGAAGTCAGGGCTCGAGGGCGGCGCGGAAGAAGTCGCGGACGGCCTGGATGCGGGCCTCGATGGCGTCCTCGGCCATCGGGTCGCGCCCGAGCAGGCCCTGCAGGAAGTGGACGTCGCTGAAGTAGTTGAGGACGGCGCCGTAGCCGCTGATGATGAGCTGCTCGGGGTCGTGCTTGCGCAGCCTGCCGGCGCCCATCTCGCGCTCGAAGTGGTTCACCGCCCGCTGGAACGAGGGCCGCAGCGCCTCGCCCAGGTCGAAGCCGAGGTGGCTGCCGGCGGCCAGCGACTCGTGCCGCACCAGCCGGACGAACTCGGGGTTCTCGGCGAACCAGCGTACGGCCTCGGTCAGCACCCGGTCGACGTGCGTCCAGCCCTCCTCCTCGGGGCCGGGCGGCGGGTTGTCGACCGCCTGGTTGATGCGCTCGACCCAGTCGTACAGCGCCCGCTCGAAGACCGCCTGGTAGACGGCTTCCTTCGACGGGAAGTGGTGCAGCAGGCTCGACCGCCGGATGCCCACGCCGGCGGCGATGTCGTTGAGCGACGTGCCCTCGTAGCCGTTGTCGGCGAAGCAGCGGCGCGCCTCGACGAGGATCGCCTCGCGCGTGGTGCCCGCGTCTCCCTCGTACGCCACGGAGGCGAGGCTACCGGCCCGGGGTACCGGGCACGCGGCGTGATTTCCGCCGGTCCGGGTCCCTAGCGTGCACCGCATGGACATCGTCGCGGCCCTGTTCGTCGAGAACGTCGAGATGAAACCCACCTTCCCGGGCGGGCCGACGCAGATCGACCTGGCCGGCGTGCACTTCTCGGCCGCACCGCCCGAGCCGCCGCCCTGCACCGTGGCGCCGCACCTGGCCGTGATCGTGCGGTGCCCGCCCGACGAGCCCGGCACCGGCGTGCTCGAGGTCGTGTTCCGGCGCGACGGCGACCAGGTGGCCCGCAACGTGCAGCCCCTCCAGGTCGAGCCGGGCAGGTTCACCTACCGGTTCGTCCGGGCCGAGCTCGACTTCGCGGACTACGGCACGGTCGAGGCGCACTGCCGGGTGGACGCCGGCCACACCACCGTCGTCCCCTACACGCTCGTGCCCGGGCCGGCGGGCTGAGGGGAGGGACGATGTCCTTCGCCAGCGCCCTGTCGCTCCATCCCGAGGCCGCC
>DASTFE010000080.1:0-6599 GCA_035708905.1 Acidimicrobiales bacterium
CGATGGTCCCCCACGCGGCCGCTCGGCACCGCCACCCGCGCCGGCGAGCGTCTGGCCATCGCCATCGCCGTGGGCGCGATGGGCACGCTCGGGTTCGCCATCACGTCGCCGATCCTGCCAGATCTGGCAACCGAGCTGGGCGTCTCCCGCAGCGCCATCGGCCTGGTGCAGGCGGCCGTCTCGCTGCCGGGGATCCTGTTCTCGGCCGCCATCGGCTACCTCGCCGACCGGGTGGGTCGGCGGCGCGTCGTCCTGGTGGCCCTCCTGCTGTTCACGCTGTGCGGGATGGCCGGGTTCGTGGCCCGCTCGTACTGGGGCCTGGTCGCGGTGCGGTTCTGCCAGGGCATCGGCACCTCCGGCATCCTCGGCGTCGGCATCGTGCTGATCGGCGACAGCTTCACCGGAGCGGCACGCACCCGGGCCATGGGCATCAACGTCACCGGCCTGACCGTCGTCGCCATGGCCGGCCCGATCGCGGCCGGGCAGCTGGCCGGGGGTGGGACGTTCCGGCCGTTCCTGATCTTCGCCGTCGGCGTGCCGCTGGCGGCCTGGGCCAGTCGCATGCCACCGGACCCGCCGAGTCGCCCCGTGGCCGCGCCGCTGCGGCACCTGGCCGCCGCCGTCCACGCCATGCGGGAGGCGCGGGCGCTCCGCGACTACCTCGGCCTGCTGGTCGCCACGCTCGGATCGGTGTTCGTGCTGCACGGCCTCGGCTTCACCGTGACCCCGCTGTACGCCGACGAGGTCTTCGGTACACCGGTGGAGACCCGGGGCCTCGTCGTCGCGGCCTTCCAGGCGGGCACGGTGGCCGCCGCCCTCGGCGTCGGCCGCCTGCTCGGGCGGTTCGGCACCGTCCGGATGTTGAGCGGCGTGTTCTGGCTGATGGCGCTGGGAACCGCCATCGCCGGGCTGGCGCCGACGGTCTGGCTCGTGGCCGCCGGGTTGGCCCTGGCCGGCGCCGGCTTCGGGCTGTTCACCCCGCAGGCCCAGTCGTACGCCGCCGAGGTCGGCGGTGTCCACCACCGGGGGCTGACCGTGCTGCTGTGGGTGACCGTCGTGCGCCTGGCCCAGTTCGCCGGGCCGCCGATCGGATCGGTGATGTCGGAGTGGACGGGACCACGCAGCGTCTTCCTGGCCGCATCGGCAGGCATGGGCGTCATCGCCGCGACCTGGCGCCCCCTCCGCCGGGCCCTCGTCGTCCGCGCCGGCCGGCCCGCGGTCGGCCGACGTGCACAAACAGTGCATGATATATAGTCCATGCCATGGCCGAGCTGATCGAGTACGCCGCCGCGCCGGTCGTCGAGCGGGGTGACGGCATCCAGAGCGTGCGCCTCACCGATCCTCCCCTCCCGGGCCAGCCCTTCGTCATGGGCATCACCAGCTTCCCGCCGGGCACGGGCCTGGCCCTCCACAGCCACAACACCGTCGAGCAGGTCACCGTGCTCGAGGGCTCGGCCGTCGTCGAGCTCGAGGATCGGCGGCACCTGCTCCGGCCCTACGACACCACCCAGGTGCCGGCGGGCCGATCCCACCGCTTCGCCAACGTCGGCGACGGCCCCATGCGCATCCTGTGGGTGTACGGCGACACCGAGGTCACGCGCACCTTCACCGAGACCGGCGAGACCGTGTCGCAGCTCGCGCCCCTCCGCTCGACGTGACCGCGCCCGCACCGCCGCCGGTGCGCATCCCCGCCGAGCGGCTCGTGTCGTTCTGCGCGGCCGTCCTCGAGGCCGTCGGCGTGGCGCCGGACCACGCGACGACGACCGGTCGACGGCTGGTCGAGGCGGACCTGCGCGGGCGGACCGGGCACGGGCTGATCCGGATCGGCCCGTACGTCGAGCGGATCGAAGCCGGCGGCGTGAACCTCCGCCCGGACATCCGCGTCCTGCACGAGACCCCTGTCTCGGCTCAGCTCGACGCAGACAACGGTCTCGGCCAGGTGGCGATGACCATGGCGACCGACCTGGCCGTCGCCAAGGCCCGCGAGACCGGGCTGGCCTGGATGGGGACCGTGCACTCCAACCACGCGGGCGCGGGCGGCGTCTACGCGTCCCTCGCGGCGAGGCAGGGCCTGGTGGCCGTGTACCTCGCGGTGGCCAACGCCAACGCCATGCCGCCATGGGGCGGCACCGAGCGGCTGCTCGGCACCAACCCGATCGCCATCGGCGTCCCGGCCGGCGACCGACCACCGTTCGTGCTCGACATCGCCACGACCGTCGTGTCCCACGGCACCCTCAAGGTCGCCGCGATGGCGGGGGAGGAGATCCCGGCGGGGTGGGTGGTGGACGCCGACGGCCGGCCGATCACCGACCCGGCCCGTGCCGGCGCCGGGTTCCTCATGCCGATCGGGGGCTACAAGGGTGCCGGCCTCACCATCGCCATCGGGCTGCTGGCCGGGGTCCTCAACGGCGCGGCGTTCGGCGGGTCGGTCGTCGACCACGCCGTCGACCTGGCGACGCCCACCAACACCGGGCAGGCGCTGCTGGTCATGCGCCCTGACCTGTTCCTGCCCGCCGACGCCGTGGCGGCGAGCATCGTCGGCCACCTCGACGAGCTGCGCCGCTCCGGCAGCAGCAGCGGCGAGCCCCTCCGGCTGCCCGGTGACCGTGCGGCCGAGCTGGAGGTCGAGAACGCGGCCCGCGGGATTCCCGTGCCCGGCCCGCTGCGCGCCAGGCTGTCGGCGCTGGCGGAACGGCTCGGCGTGACCGAGGATCTCGAGGGAGGAGACGCGTGAAGCTGATCAGCTTCGATCGGGACGCGACACCGCACATCGGCGTCGTGCGCGAGGACGGCGCGGTGGTCGACATGGCCGCCGACCCCGCCCTGCCGTCCACCATGGTCGAGTTCGTCGCCCTGGGAGACGAGGGCCTGGCCCGCGCCGCGGCCCTGGTCGGGACCGCCGAGGGCGTGCCCCTCGATGCCGTACGGCTGACGGCCCCCATCCGGCCCCGCAACAACGTGATGGCGATCGGCAAGAACTACCTGAGCCATGTCAGCGAGTTCTCCGACAGCGGGTTCGACGCGTCCGAGCGGACCCCGGTCCCGCAGCATCCGATCGTGTTCACCAAGGCCCGGTCGTCGATCGTCGGTCCCGACGACGCCATCGACGTCTCGTCCGACCCCACCGGCACGAGCGACTACGAGGGCGAGCTCGCCGTGGTGATCGGTCCCGGCGGCATCCGCATCCCGGCACCGGACGCGTGGCAGCACGTGTACGGCTACACGATCGTCAACGACGTCACGGTCCGGGCGCTGCAGCGCCAGCACGTGCAGTTCTTCATCGGCAAGAGCGCCGCGACCTACTGCCCGATCGGTCCGTGGATCGTCACGCGGGACGAGATCGACGACATCGGCGCGGCCTGGCTGAGGACCAGGGTGAACGGCGAGGAGCGGCAGGCCGCGCCCATCGCCGACCTCATCTTCGACATCCCCACGTTGATCGCGGCGATCTCGGCCGCCGTCCGGCTCGAGGCGGGCGACGTGATCGCCACCGGGACGCCGAGCGGCGTGGGCATCGGGCGCACCCCGCCGACCTTCCTGGCGCCCGGCGACCTCGTCGAGGTCTCGATCGACGGCATCGGCACGCTCCGCAACCCGGTCGTGTGACGGCCGGCCGCGCCGGCCGCACGCTCGGGGCCCGGTCAGCCGACGGGCATCGCCCTGCCGGTCCGGGCGCTGGCGATGGCGGCCTCCATCACCGCCACGACGGCCAGGGCCTCGCGGCCGCCGGTCTCGACGGGCACCTCGCCCCGGACCGCACCGGCGAACTCGGCCATCTGCTCGGCCAGCGGGTCGACGGCGGCCACCTCGACCTCGTGGCCCGCCGCCTCGCCGGCGTGCTGGACGACGAGGCGGGTGCCGTCCCCGTCCGCGACGGCCGCGCCCCCGGTGCCGTACACGGCCACGCGGTTGGTCGCCGGCGCGAAGTGGGAGCACAGCAGCGTGCCGACGGCGCCGGAGGCGAACTGGAGCAGCAGCCCGGTGGCGTGGTCGAGCGGTTGGCCCTCGACCACCGGGCGGCTGAACGCGGCGACCTGCGTGATCGGGCCCAGCAGGTAGTGGAACGTGTCGACCATGTGGACGCCCAGGCCGGTCATCGCCCCCAACGGCGTCTCGTCCCTGCTCGAGCGCCACGTCGCGGGGTAGCCCGACGGCACTATGAAGGTCGCGTCGGCCAGCAGCGGCGAGCCGAGCGAGCCGTCGTCGATCATCTGCTTGATGCGCCGGTTGGGCCCCTGCCGGCGACGCTGATGGCCCACCATCAGCACCACCCCGGCCTGGTCGGCCGCGGTCACCGCCGCCCGGGCCTCGGCCACTGTGAGGGCCAGCGGCTTCTCGACGAAGACGTGGCGGCCGGCGGCGGCGGCCCGGCGGACGTGATCCAGGTGGGCGGTGTGCGGGGTGGCGAAGACGACACCCTCGACGTCGTCGGCCGCTAGCAGCTCGGCCAGCGACCCGGCCGCGCGGCAGCCGACCTCGGCGGCGAAGCCCGCCCGGTCCGCCTCGGTGCGGGCGAAGCACGCCACGACCTCGGCGGCGCCGGACCGGGCCACGGCGTCCGCCAGCACACGCCCCCACCATCCGAGGCCCACCACACCGAGCCGGACCGACCCGCTCGATGGTGTGTTGTGATCGCCCTGCGCTCGCGCATCCATCAGCGCATCACCCCAGCAGCGCGACGCGACCGGCGTCGCCGTCGACCATGCCCAGCACCGGACCGTCCCGCACCGCAGCCGCGGCGGAGCAGTCGACCACCGCGGGCACCGTCAACGAGCGGGCCACCTCGAACAGGTGGGCACTGGCGGCCCCGCCCACGGTGACCACACCGGCGGCGTCCCAGAGCAGCGGCGAGAAGTTCGGCAGGGGGTACTGCGCCACCACGATGTCGCGGGGACGGACGTGGTCGGTGCGGTTGGGGCTGTCGACCCACACCAGCCGGCCGGCGCCGACGCCCCCGACGCTTGCCCGGCCGGCGTGGACCTGGCCCTGGAGGGCGGCCACGCCGGCCAGCAGCGGCTCCCACCGGTCCCTCCCCCGGCGCTCGCCACCGGTGCGAGCACTCAGGTGCTCGTACATCGCCAGCAGGCGCCCGGCTGCCGCGGGGTCGACCGGGCGCAGCTCGCGCAGGGCCTCGATCGACTCGTTCGGTCGGTCGCTGCGCAGCCGCCGCAGCACCAGGCGGGCGTGGGCGACCGCCCGCGCCGGTGGCTCGCCCCACGCCTCGGCGGTCAGTGCCGCCGCGAGCTGCCGGGCCTCGTCCGCATCCGCCGCCACCGGGCCCCGTCCCGCCCCGTCCACCGCCGGCAGCGCGGCCAGCCCGCCCTGGGCGCCGGTCATGCCGGGCATCCAGCCGAGCACCAGCTCCTCCCCCAGCGGCCCGGGATAGCGATGGGTCAGGACGGCCAGCTCGCGGGCGAACGGGTGGCCCAGCGCCGCCGGGATCGGCGCCGGCTCGGCCACCGCGCCCTGCGCCGATGTCCGCACCTGCAACAGCACGACCCGACCGTCGTGGACGGCCCACTCCACCAGGTCGTGGCCCAGCTCGCCGCCCACCCGCGCCACCAGGTCGACCACCGATCGGATCAGCTCCTCGCCCATCAGGTCGACGGCCTCGCGGCCCACGAGCGCGCCCTGCTCGGCGACGGCCCGCACACCGGGCACCCAGCCGGCCAGCAGGTCGCGCGGACCGCCCTTCACGGCGGTCACCGTCACCGCGCCGAGGGCGTCGACGCTGGCGGCGCCGCCGAACTCCGGGGCGATCTCGGGCTGCACCAGCACACCCATCGGCGCCGTGCCGGCCCCGATCCCGGCCGAGGAGCAGCGGTCGAGCACGTCGAGGGCGAAGCAGGTGGCCCACACGCTCCGCACCGCCTTGGGGATCTCGTCCCGGGCCACCTCGGGCACCGAGGTGAACGCCCCCGACCACTCGCCGCCGCCTTCGAGCACGCTCGACGACCGCACGATGAACGGCGGCGCCGACGCCGCTGCGGCCGTCGCGATGCCGTCGAGCAGCGCGGCGTCCAGCGGGCTGCGGATCACCGCCATCCGGGCCGCGCCGGACCCGCCCGACGGCAGGACGTCGCGCCCCGCGGCCAGCGCGCCGGCCGATGCCGCGGCGGGGACGACGAAGCCGTCGAGCACCGGGAACCCGGCGGCCCGCGCCCGGGCCAACCCCGCCGCCTTGGCGCCGCTGGACGCCACGTCGCGGGCGGCGGGATGGTCGAGGTCGACGACCGCAGCCGGCACGAGCATCAACCGGTGCAGGTGATCTCGTCGATGGGGAACGTCGAGATCAGCTCGGCGCCGGTCTCGTCGACGATCATCATCTCCTCCAGGCGCACGCCGAACTCGTGGAGCTTGCCGTGCTGGGTCTCGAGCGCGAACACCATGCCCGGTTCGATCTGCTGGGGATGGTCGAGCGACCAGATCCGGGAGATCACCGGCTGGTCGTACTGGGCCAGGCCCAGCCCGTGGCCCCAGAGGTTGGCGGCGGCCTCGTCCTCCTCCTCGTAGCCCCAGATCTCCTTGGCCGACGGCCAGACCCCGGCGATGTCGGCGGTGGTCACACCCGGCCGGGTCGCGGCGATCGAGTCCTGCAG
>DASTFE010000081.1:0-33504 GCA_035708905.1 Acidimicrobiales bacterium
CCTGCCCGGCGGTGGTGTGCGGTTCGTGGCCGACAACCCGGTCTTCGTCGCGTGGGGCGACGTGCCCGCCGGCCCGGCGGCCCCGACCGCGGGTGGCGGCCGCGGAGAGCGGGTGGTGGTCGGTGTCGGCTGCTCGTCCCGCGCCACCGTCGACGAGGTGGCCGCCGTCGTGCGCGACGCACTCGCTGCCGCCGGCCGCGGCACGGCCGCCTGCGTCGCCACCATCGACCGGCGGGCCGAGCACCCGGCGGTCGTCGCGACCGCCCGGGGCGACGTCGCGACCGGTGCCCACGCGCCGGTCGCCGGTGCTGGCGCCGTCCCGGTGGTCGCCCTGCCGGCGGCGCTGCTCGCCGCCGTCGACGTCCCCGATCCCAGCGCCGCCGTGGCCGCCGCCGTGGGCACCCCCAGCGTGGCCGAGGCGGCCGCGCTGCTCGCCGCCGGGCCGGGCGCTCGGCTGGTGGTGGGCAAGCAGCGGGGGACCACCGCCACCGCCGCCGTCGCGGTCGGGCGCCCCCGTCCACCGGGCGGCGGCCGGGTGCGGGTCGTCGGGCTGGGCCCCGGGTCACCCGAGCACCGCACCTCCGCCGCGGTGACCGCCGTGCGCTCGGCCGACGCGGTGGTGGGGTACGGGCCCTACGTCGACGCCGCCGCGGCCCTCACCCGGCCCGACCAGTTCGTGCTCCGCTTCCCGATGGGGGCCGAGGCCGCCCGGGCCGACCAGGCCGTGGCGCTGGCGGCCGCCGGGTGGACGGTGGCGGTCGTGTCGTCGGGCGATCCCGGTACGTTCGCGATGGCGTCGGTGACGCTCGAGGCTGCGGCACGCCGGGGCGTCACCGTCGAGGTGGTGCCCGGGGTGACGTCCGCCAGCGCGGGCGCCGCCGCCGCCGGCGCCCCGCTCGCCGGCCCCTACGCCGCGCTCACCCTGTCCGACCTGCTGGTGCCGTGGCCGGTGATCGCCGGCCAGTTGCGGGCGGCGGCGTCGTCGGGGCTGGCGCTCGCCCTGTTCAACCCGCGCTCGGCGGGGCGGCCCGACCACCTGGCCCGCGCCCGCGACGTGCTGGTCGAGGTGCTCGACCCCGCCACCCCGGTGGCCCTGGTCAGCGACGCCACGGGGCCGGACGAGACCACGGTCGTCACCACGCTCGGCGACCTCGACCCGGCGGGGGCGTCGATGCGGACCATCGTGCTGGTCGGCACGGCGGAGACCGTCGTCGCCGGCGGCCGGATGGTGACCCGCCGGCACCATCCCCGCACCGAGGACGGCACCGCCATCCGCTCGGCCGCGCTGTCCACGCCGGGGGCCGGCCGGTGAGCCCGCCCCCCGTGCACCCCATCGAGGCGGAGAGCTACCGCATCCTGGCCGACCGGGTCGACCTCGACCGCTGGCCGCCGCTGTCCCGGGCCGTCGTCGCCCGGGTGATCCACGCCTCGGCGGACGTCGGCTACGCGGACACGCTGGTGGTCGACGAGCAGGCGTGCGCCGCCGGCGTGGCCGCCCTGCGGGCGGGCGCCCCCGTGGTGTCCGACGTCGACATGGTGGCGGTCGCCACCCGCCGCGCCGGGACCGTCTCGCTGCTGGCCGAGGGGCGCGTCCGGGCCGCTGCCGACCGGGCCGGCGAGCCCGACCTGACGGTGTCGGCCGCCGCCATGCGGGTGGCGGCCGAGCGGTGGGCGTCCGGGGCCGTGGTGGCGATCGGCAACGCCCCGACCGCCCTGGCCGAGGTGGTGGCCCTCGCCGCCGCGGGTCGCTTCGCCCCGGCGCTGGTCATCGGCCTGCCGGTGGGCTTCGTGGGCGCCGCGGAGGCCAAGGCCGCGCTGCGAGCCAGCGGCCTCCCCGCCGTGTCGAACGTCGGCGAGCGGGGCGGCAGCGCCGTGGCCGCCGCCGCGCTCAACGCGCTGTGGCGGCTCAGCCGCGAGGAGGAGGCGTGACCGCCGGCGCCGCGGCACCGACCGGCCGGCCCGATGGCGGGCGCCGCGACGGCGAACGCCCAGACGGCGAGCGGCCCGGCGGTGACCCGGCGGCGGGGGTCGTCCACCTGGTGGGCGCCGGGCCCGGCGACCCGCTGCTGCTCACCCGGCGGGCCGCCCGGCTGCTCGGCGAAGCCGACGTGGTGGTGGCCGACCGCCGGTCGTCCGACGCCGTGGTGGCCCTGGCCCCGCCCGGCGCCGAGCGCTGCTACGTCGGCCGCACGCCCGAGGGGCCGGCATGGTCGCTCTACCGGATCGTCGAGATGCTGACCGACCGCGCGGCCGCGGGCCGGCGGGTGGTGCGGCTGAAGAGCGGCGACCTCTTCGTGTGCTCGCGGGCGGCCGAGGAGATGGCCGCCCTCCTCGCCCGGGGCGTGCGGGTCACCACCACCCCCGGGGTGTCGGCCGCCACCGCCGCACCGCTGGCCGCCGGCTCCGCGCCCCCGCCCGGCACCCGCGTCACGGTCGCGTCCGGCGACGGCGACGACCCGGTGCTGGCGCCGGTGGACTGGGAAGCGCTCGCCGATCCGGGCTCGACGCTGGTCGTGCTCACCGGGCGGGCCCACCAGCGCTCGATCGCCGACCGGCTGGTGGCGGCCGGGCTGTCGGGCACGACCCCCGCCGCGGTCGTGCACGCCGCCGGGCGGCCCGGCACCCGGGTGGCGCCGACCGACCTCGCCGGGCTGGGCGGGACGCGGCTGCCGCCACCGGCGACCGTCGTCATCGGGCCGATGATCGGGGCGGGCGATGCACATCCCTGACGGGTGGATCGACCTGCCGACGTCGGCCGGCGCCGCCGCGGTGGCGGCCACCGGGGTGGGCGTGGCCGCCCGCCGCGCCGCGGCCGCCCTGCGCGAGAAGGCCACCAGCCTGCCCGCCGTCGTGGCGGCGTACCTGCTCGTGGCCCAGCTCCTCGTGCTGCCGGTGGGGCTCGGCACGAGCGCGCACCTGATCGGTGCGGGCCTGGCGGCGCTGCTCGTCGGGCCGGCCGTCACCGTCGTGTGCGTCGCGGTCGTCGTGGTGGTGCAGGCCCTGCTGCTGGCCGACGGCGGGGTCACGGCCATCGGGCTCAACCTCGTGAACGACGGCATCGTCCCCGCGCTGGTGACCGCCGGCCTGTTCGCGCTCGCCCGGCCCGCCCTGCGCGGGCGCCGGGCCCGGGCGGTCGTGGGCGGGCTGTGCGCGGCCGCCGGCTCGCTGGCCGCCGCCGCCGCGGTCACCGCCGAGTTCGCGGTGGGCGGCACGGACGCGGTGTCGACGGCCACGGTGGCGGCGTCGATCGGCGGCGCCCACGTGGTGGTCGCCACGCTGGAGGCGACGCTGACCGCGCTGGCGCTCGGGACCGTGCTGCGGCTGCGGCCCGACCTGGTGCGCGCCCTGCGCCCCCGCCGTGACCGGCCCGGACCCCGGGCCACCGTGGCGCCGGACGCCGGGACCCCGGCGCCCGCGGATCACGGGCCCATCCCCGACACGGAGCCGAGCCGGCCGTGAGCGCGTCCCACGCCGCAGGCCCCGCGCCGGACCGCCTGCGCGGTCCGCTGACCGCACTGGCCGCCGAGGTGAAGGTCGTCGGCCTGGTCGCCTTCCTGGTCGCGGTCGCCGTCACCCCGCCCACGGCGCCGTGGGCGCTCGCCGCCCAGGGGGCGGTGGCCGTCGCCGTGGCCGTCGCCGCCCTCGTCGACTGGCGGGCGGTGGCGGGGCGCCTCGCCCTCGACCTGCCGCTGGCGGTGCTCGCGGTCGCCTACGCGCTGGCTGGCCGGGCGCCGCACGTCGAGGTCGTCGGCCTGTCCCTGTCCGAGCCCGGCCTGCGGGTCGGCCTGGGCATCCTGGTCAAGGCCACGATCGGCATCGTCTCGGTGAGCGCGCTGGCCGCCTCGACGTCGCTGCCCGACACGATCGCGGGGCTGGCGCGGGTGGGGGTGCCCGCCTGGTTCCGGCAGCTGCTGGCGCTGTCGGCCCGCCAGCTCCAGGTGCTGCGGGCGGACCTGGCTCGCATCCGCCGGGCGGTCGAGGTGCGCACCGCGTCGCAACGCCGCGCGGTCGTCCTCGCTGCCGGCGCGCGCTCGCTGGGTGCGCTGTTCATCCGCTCGACCGAGCGGGCCGAGTCCCTGCGGCTGGCCGCCGCCCTGCGGGGTGGCGACGCCGGGCCGGCGGCGACCCCGCCGGGCGAGGTCACCGGCCCGGGCCGGCAGGGTGCGCCGGCGTGGGCCGCCGGACTGCTGCCGGCCGCCGTCGCCGTCGCCGTGTCGGTGGTGCTGCGGTGAGCGACCTGCTGCTCATCGGGCACGGCAGCCGCGACCCGGCTGCGGCGCAGGAGTTCGCCCACCTGGTCGCGTTGGTCGAGGCCCGCCTGGACGGGCCCCGGGTGGCCGGCGGGTTCCTCGAACTGGCCGAACCCCCGGTGGACGACGCGCTCGACGGGCTCGTCGCCGGCGGTGCCGAGGACGTCGTCGCCGTGCCCTACGTGCTCTTCGGCGCCGGTCACCTCAAGGACGACGGCCCGGCGGTGCTGGGCCGGGCCCGGCGGCGCCACCCCGGCGTGCGCTTCCGGCTGGGGCGCGACCTCGGCATCCACCCGGCGGTCCTGGACGTGGCCGAGGAGCGCTCGCGCCAGACCCTCGCCCGGCTGCCGGTCGCCGGCGACGCCGCGGCGTCGCGCCGCGCGGCGCCGCCGGGCAACGGGGCGAGGCCCGGCGACGGCGTGGCGGCGGCACCGGGCACCGAGGCGGCGGCGGGTGTCGGTAGGGCGCCGACCAACGGTGCGGGACCGGCGGCCGGCGACGCGGACCTGGCGGTCGTGCTCGTGGGCCGGGGGTCGACCGACCCGGACGCGTGCGCCGACCTGGTGAAGTTCGCCCGCCTGCTCGGCGACGGGCGGGGGCTCGGGCTCGTCGAGGCCGCGTTCGTCGGCATGAGTCGCCCGTCCGTCGAGGAGGCCCTCGACCGCTGCCGCCGCCTCGGCACCCGCCGTGTGGCGGTCGTGCCCCTGTTCCTGTTCTCCGGCGTACTGGTCGACCGCATCGCCGACCGGGCCGCGACCTGGGCGGCGGCCAACCCCGGCGTCGACGTCGCCGTGGGCGAGCCGCTCGGGCCTCACCCGCGCCTCGCCGACCTGGTGGTCGAGCGGTTCGCCGAGCCACAGACCGGTGACGTCCGCATGAACTGCGACGTGTGCAGCTACCGGGTGCGGCTCCCAGGGTTCGAGGAGCGGGTCGGCACCCCGCTGTCGCTCGCCCCGCCCAGCGTCGACCGCCCCCGCCGCGGCTGGCGAGCCCGGCGCGCCGCCAACCAGGCCGCGGCCGACGCCGCCGAGCGCCGCGAGCGGCCCCGCCGCGGGCTCGGGCGCCGCCGCGGCCTGCCGGTGCCGCCGGCGCGGACGGGCCCGGCGGTCGCCGTGCGCGGCCTGGCCCACTGCTGGCCCGACGGCACCGACGGGCTGGCGGGCATCGACCTGATCGTGGAGACCGGCGAGCGCGTCGCCGTGCTGGGGGCCAACGGGTCGGGGAAGACCACGCTCGCGCTGCACCTGGTGGGGGCGCTCGAGCCCGCCGCCGGCAGCGTCCACGTGGCCGGGATGCCCGTCGAGCCGGCGCACCTGGCCGACGTGCGCCGGCGGGTCGGGCTGGTGTTCCAGGACCCCGACGACCAGCTGCTGCTGCCCACCGTGGCCGCCGACGTGGGTCTGGCACCCGCCAACCAGGGGCTGGACGGCGACGAGGTCGAGGCCCGGGTGGCGGCGGCCCTCGACGTCGTCGGGCTGGCCGATGCGGCCGAGCGGTCGCCGGAGCACCTCAGCCTGGGGGAGCGGCGCCGCGTCGCCCTGGCCGGCGTGCTGGCCGCCCACCCCGAGATCCTGGTGCTCGACGAGCCCACGGCCAACCTCGACCCGGCCGCCCGGCGCGACCTCATCGAGGTGATCCGGGGCCTCGCGCTGACCACCCTGGTCATCACCCACGACCTGCCCCTCGCGCTCGAGCTCTGCCCGCGGGCGGTGGTCGTGGCCCACGGGCGGGTGGCCGCCGACGGGCCGACTCCCGCGCTGTTCGCCAACCCGGCGCTGCTGGCCGCCCACCGGCTCGAGCTGCCCTACCGCATGGTCGTCACCCCGGCGGTCCCTGGCCCGGCGGTCCCCAGGCCGGCGGTCCCCAGGCCGGCGGTCCCCAAGCCGGCGGTCCCTGGCCCGGCGGCCATGGACGCAGCGACCGTCGACCCGCCCGCTCGCCGCCCCGCCACCTCGTGACCCGCCGCCCCGCCCGTCCCGGCCCGACGCGGAAACGCCTGGTGGGGGCGGCGGCCGGCGCCGGTAGCGTCGGCGGGACGTGTCCACCTCGCCCGCCCTCGACCCGCGCGCCGGCACGCCTCCGCCTGCCGCTGGCGCGCCGGGCACGCCCGACGCCGAACTGCGGGCCGGCACCCTGGCGGGCATCGCCGCCTTCTCGTTGTGGGGGCTGTTCCCGCTGGTGTTCCACCTGCTGCGGTCGATGGCGCCGGGCGAGATCCTGCTGCACCGCATCGCCTGGTCGTTCGTCGCGGTGCTCGGCCTGCAGGTCGCCCGGCGGGAACGGCACTGGCTCCGCGAGGTGCGGTCCCGGCGCGGGGCGCTGCCCCGGCTGGCGCTGGCGGCCGTCCTCATCGCCACCAACTGGCTCGTCTACATCTGGGCGGTCAACAACGGCCACGTCATCGAGGCGGCCCTCGGCTACTACGTGAACCCGCTCATCACCGTGGCGCTCGGCGTCGCCGTGCTGGGCGAGCGGCTGCGCCGGGCCCAGGTCGTGGCGCTCGGCTTCGGTGCCGCCGCGGTGGCCGTGCTCACCGTGGCCTACGGGCAGGTGCCGTGGATCGCGCTGGTGCTGGCGTGCTCGTTCGGTGGCTACGGGTTCCTCAAGAAGGCGGTGCCGGTGGGGGCGGTCACCTCGCTGGCCGTCGAGACGCTGGTGCTGATGCCTGCGGCGGTGACCGGCCTGGTCGTGCTGCAGGTCCGCGGCGACGCCGCCTTCCTGCAGGGCACGCCCGGCCGCGACCTCCTGCTGCCCGCGCTCGGCGTGGTCACCGCCGCACCCCTGCTGCTGTTCGCGACGGCGGCGCGGCGCATCCCCCTGTCGCTGCTCGGCCTGCTCCAGTACCTGACGCCCACATTGCAGCTGCTGTGCGGGCTGGTGGTGTTCCACGAGCCGATGCCGCCCGAGCGGCTGGTCGGCTTCATGCTGGTGTGGGCGGCGCTGGGGGTGCTGGCCGCCGACGCCCTCGGCTCGCGGCGGCGCACCGCGCCGCTGGTCACCGCCGTGGACTCGACGTGAACGTGCTCGGCCACACGCACGTCGCCCTGGCCGGCGGCCGCGACGACCCCGAGTACCTGCTGGGCGCCGTGCTGCCCGACCTGGCGTCGATGGCGGGCATCAGGGTGACCAGCGCCGCGTTCGCCGGCGCGCTCGCTGCCGGCATCCGCAGCCACCACCGGGCCGACGCCGCGTTCCACGCCCATCCCGACTTCCTGGCCGGATCGGGCGCGCTACGCCGGGCGCTGGTCGCGCACGAGGTGGCGCTGGGCCCCGCCCGTGCCGTGGGCCACGCCGGGTGGGAGCTGCTGCTCGACGGCACCCTGGTCGGCACCGAGGTCGAGGGCGGGCTCGGCCGGGCGCTCGCGGTCGGCGAGCGCGCGGCACCCGGGCTGGCGCCCGCCGCCCGCGAGCGCTGGGCCGCGTTCCTCCGCCGGGCGCGGCAGGCTGCCGGCCCGCGCTACGACGACCCCGCCTGGGTGGCCGACCGCCTGCACGCCATGCTCGACCGCCGCCCCCGCCTGCGCCTGCCCGTCGGGCAGGTGGCGACGGTGGCTGGCGTGCTCGCCGCCCACGCCGGCGACGTGGCGGCCTGCGCCGCCCGTGTGCTCGACGACACGGTGCGTGCCGTGTCGGCGTCGGCTGGCCGCTGAGCAGGGTGGGTCGGGGGGTCCGGCAGCCCGGCGTACGCAGCCGGAGGGTCCGCCCGGCCCTCCGACTGCGCCACCGGCTCGCTTCCGCGCTGGTGCTGGGGTGGCCAGCGCGGGGTGCGGCATGACCGTACGCCCGGACAACGTGCGGACGTATCCGTAGGACCTACGTAATCCATTGGCCGCCCCGGCCAACGAGCGGGCGCCGAGCACTCGGTAGCATCCAGCGTCGTGGTCGCACGCTGGCCGCTCGTCGGCCGGGACACAGAGCTCGCCGAGATGCGCCGCCTGCTCGGCTCGGACCGCGGGCCGCGCGGCGTCGCCGTGTTCGGCGACGCCGGCGTGGGCAAGACGCGGCTGGTGAGCGAGGCGGTCGCCGCCGCCCGGGCCGAGGGGGTCCCGGTGGCGTGGGTGCGCGCGTCCGAGGCCGCCCGCGACATCCCGCTGGGGTCGTTCGCCCACCTGGTCGCCCCCGGTGACGACGTCCACCACCCCGACGACCTGCTCCACCTGGCGCTGGCGCGGCTGCGCGACGGCGCGGACGGCGACCGCCAGATCCTGGCGGTGGACGACGCCCACCTGCTCGACGAGGCGTCGGTCGCCCTCGTGCACCTGGCGGTCACCCAGTCGCCCGTGCGGGTGCTGCTCAGCGTCCGCACCGGCGAGCCCCTGCCTCCGGGCCTGGTCGCGCTGTGGAAGGACGAGCTGCTCGCCCGCCTCGACATCGGCCCCCTGGCCCGCGACGCCACCGAGCGGCTGGTGCTCGCCGTGCTGGGCGAGGGGGTGCCGGCGTCGCTGCTCGACCGGATCTGGCGGCTGAGCCGGGGCAACGCGCTGTTCGTCCGCGAGCTGGTCACGGCCGCCGTCGAGCGCCGGGCCGGCGGGCGCGCCGGCCGGATCGTGCTGCCCGCCGAGGGCTCGCAGGCGCGCCTGCGCGAGCTCGTGGAGGAGCGCCTGCGCCTGCTCGACCCCGACCGGCGGGCCGCCCTCGAGGTGCTCGCGGTGGGCGAGCAGGTGCCGCTCGACGCCGCCGAGCGCGTCGCGGACCCCGCCGCCGTCGAGGCGCTCGAGCGGCGGGGCCTGGTCGAGATCGTCGGGGCCGACGACGACGCGACCGTGCAGGTGGCCCACCCGCTGTACGGCGAGGTGCTGGCCGGCACGCTGCCCCGCCTGCGGCGGCGGGCGCTGTTGCGCGACCTGGTCGGGGCGGTCGAGGGGTTCGACCGCTTCGACCGGCTGCGGCTGGCGACGTGGCGGCTCGAGTCCGGCGACCCGGGTGACCCCGAGCAGCTGCTGCTGCTGGCGCGCGAGGCCCTCGGTCGCCTCGACCACCGCCTCGCCGAGCGCCTGGCGCTCGCCGCCGGGGGGACGGGCCGGGCCGACGCCGGCCAGGTGCTGGCCGAGGCGCTGTCCGGTCAGGGGCGGATCGACGACGCCGGCGCCGTGCTGTCCGAGCTGCGCGCGACCGATCCCGAGCAGCTGGCGCGCATCGCCGTGGCCCGGGCCTCCGACCTGTTCCTGCACCGCGACCGGTCGGCCGAAGCGTACGAGGTGCTGCGGGCGGCCGACGAGGACCTGGAGGGCCACCCGCCGTGGCAGGCCGAGTGCCGGTCGGTGCTCGCGCAGATGTGCATGTTCTCGATGCGCCTCGACGAGGCCGGGGCTATCGCCGACGCTCTCATCGCCGACCCCGACGTCCCCGAGCCCGCCCGCGTCCGGGCGGTCACGGTGGCGGTCACCGTGTGGGGCGCCCGGGGCCGCGTCGTCGAGGCGCTGGATCTCATCGGCGACGACCTCTACGCCGCCGCCCGGCGGCACCGGCGGGTGCTGCCCTACGGCGACATCCAGCTGCGCATGGCCCGGTTCCAGGCCCTGTACTGGGCGGGTCGGGCCCACGACCTCGACGCCTTCACCGCCGACAACCTCGGCCTCGACATCGACCCGCCACCGTCGCTGCGCGGCATCCTCGCCGGGTTCCGGGGCGGTGCCCTGCTGCTGCGGGGCCGTGCCCACGAGGCGCTGGCCGAGCTCCAGGGGGCGTCGCGGGCGCTGGCGGAGCTCGACTGGTTCGGGCAGCGGCCGCTGGCCGAGGCCATGCGGGCCCGGGCCGCGGTGTTCGCCGGCGAGCTGGACACCGCGACCGAGGCGATCCGCCAGGCCGACGCCGCCTACGCCGCCGATCCGCTGCGCGCCGCCCGCACCCTGCCCTACATCGAGCTGTCACGGGCCTGGCTGCTGGCCGCGCAGGGCGAGGTCGACGACGCCGCCGAGCGGTGCCTGCGCCTCGCCGTCGCCATGGAGCACGCCGCGGCGCCCGTCGCGGTCGAGGTGCTGCACGCCGCCGTGCGCCTCGGCCGAGTCGGCGACGCGGCCGACGGACTGGCCCGCCTGGCCGGGGTCGTCGATGCGCCGTTCGCCGCCGTCGCCGACCGGCACGCCCGGGCGTTGGCGGCGGGCGATGCCGGTGCCCTCGCCGCCGTGGCTGCCGAGATGGAGGGCCTGGGCCACGACCTGCTGGCGGCCGAGACCCTGCGGTCGGCGGCGAACGCCTACCGGCGGCAGGGCCTCGGTGCCTCTGCGTCGGCGGCGTCCCGGCGGGTCGACGAGCTGCTCGCGGCGTGCGGGCGCCCCGCGTCGCCGGCCCTGGAACCGGACCTGCCGGTGGGCGAGGAGCTGACGGGCCGCGAGCGCGAGGTCGCCCTGATGGCCGCCCACGGGCGCACGAGCCCCGAGATCGCCGCCGCCCTGTACCTGTCGGTGCGCACGGTCGACACCCACCTGCACCGGGTGTACCGCAAGTTGATGATCGACGGACGGCACCAGCTCGCGGACGCGCTGGGGGTGGGAACCGGCGGCCCGTCGAATGTTGTACGTAGCAATTACTGATGCGGGTGCGGCCGTGGGTACGTACGGTGCCTTGGTGAGCGAGCGTGACCAGCGCGGGCACCTCAAGGTCGGGGCCGGCATCCCCGCCGGCCCCGACGCCGTCGAGCAGCCAGCGGGCGACGGTGCAGGTGACGCCGACCGCGGGCCCGAGGGCGCGGGGGTGGCCGCGCCCTCGGGTGCCGCCCCGCCCGACGGCCACGCACCGGACGACCAGCCACCGGACGACCAGCCACCGGACGACGTGGTGCAGGCGGTGGCCGACTTCGTCGACGACCTGGTCGACGACGCCGCGGCCGATCGGGCCGGCGACACGGCCGGTTGAGCACCGGGCCGGGCGGGCCGGGCGCGCGCCGCTGCCGGGGAGCGGTCGGGTAGAACGGCCGGGTGCAGGACGATCGCATCGAGCTGCGACCCGTCGGTCGCGTCGAGTCCACGCTGACCGACCCGGCCGCGGCACCCAAGCAGGGCCGTGAAGGGGCACCCGAGGCGTGGCTGGTCCTCGACCCCACCGTGGCCGAGGCGCTCGACGGACTCGTCCCCGGCGACGAGGTGCTCGTGCTGACCTGGCTCGACCGCGCCGACCGCGGGGTGCGGCGGGTCCACCCGCGTGACGACCCGGCGGCGCCTCTCACCGGGGTGTTCGCCACCCGCTCGGCCGATCGCCCCAACCCGATCGGCCTCCACCCGGTCACGATCGTGGCCATCGACGGGACCCGGCTGCGGGTACGTCCTCTCGAGGCCGTCGACGGCACCCCGGTGCTCGACCTGAAGCCGGTGCTCGGCCCAGGCGAGGACTGACGGCCGGCCCGTCCTCGCGTTCCTGTCGCGGGATCCGGGGGCCTGGCCCCCGTTCCCGCGGCGAGAACGCGACGGCGGAACTTCCTGCCGCGGGATCTGGGGCCCCGGCCCCCGTTCGCGCGGCGAGAACGCGAGGGGGAGCCCGCGCCGGCGCCGTGAGGCTCAGGCCAGGGTGGCCGGGTCGACGTTGGCGCCGCACAGCACGACCGCCACCCGCTCGTCGCCGCCCGGCAGCGCCCCGGTGGTCAGCGCGGCGAGGGCGGCGGCGCCGGCGGGCTCGGTGGCGATGCGCAGCGCGGACCACAGCCGCCGCTGGGCGTCGACCACGGCGGCGTCCGGCACGACCACGACCCGGTCGACCCAGCGCTGCGCCGCGTCGAAGGCCGCGCCGCCGACCCGGCGGGCGCCCAGGGCGTCGGCGGCCAGGCCCGAGACCTCGACGTCGACGGGGTGGCCTGCCGACCGGGCCGCCGCCATGGTGGCGCACCCCTCGGTCTCGACGCCCGTCAGGGCGACCGCGCCCCGGTGCCAGCACGCGACGCCGCCGATCAGCCCGCCGCCCCCTACGGCCACGACCACCCGGTCGACGGTGGCCTGCTCGTCGAGCTCGCGCGCCAAGGTGCCCGCCCCGGACAGCATGGCGGGCTGGTCGAAGGCGTGGAGGAAGCGCGCCCCCGACGCCACCGCGTGCGACCGGCTGGCGGCCAGGGCGTCGTCGTAGAGCCCGGGCACCACCTCGACCGTGGCGTCCAGGCTGCGCAGCCGGTCGAGCTTGGCGGGCGCGGTGGTGTCGGGCACGAACACGGTGGCCCGCACGCCCAGCCGCCGAGCGGCGTAGGCGACGGCCACGCCGTAGTTGCCGCCCGACGCCGCGACCACGCCGGCGGGGGGCAGGTCCTCGGCCAGCAGCTGCAGGTGGGCGCCGCGGGCCTTGAACGAGCCGGCGTGCTGGACGAGCTCGAGCTTGAGCACCACCGGCGGGCCGCTGGCGAGCCCGAGGTCGCGGGCGTCGACCTCGACGGTGGGCGTGCGGCGGACCAGGGGCGCGAGCCGCCCGGCGGCCCGCTCGATGTCGGCACGGGAGGGCAGGGTGGGGGGCGCGAGCTGGTCCATGGGGACGAGTCTGGCCCTCACCGCGCCGCGCCGGCGTGGGGATATCTCACCGGGGTGCCACCGGGCGGCATCTGGCATCTCTGAATGGACGGCCCGCGATGCGGGAACGCTTGCCCCGACCAGTTGTCGCAGCGGCCTGACCGCTGCCTGGACGGGAGTGGAACTGTGATCGGTTTCATCATCATGTTGATCGTCATCGGCATCATCGCCGGCTACGTGGCACGCCTGTTGGTGCCCGGGCGCGACCCGATGTCGTTCGTGCAGACCGCCATCCTGGGGATCGTCGGTTCGTTCATCGGCGGTTTCCTCGGCTACGTGCTCTTCGGGCACGACTTCGACGACGGCGCCCTGCAGGCGTCCGGCGTCGTCGGCTCGATCATCGGTGCGGTCATCGCGCTGCTGATCTACAACGCCACGACCCGCCGGGGCGTGGGCCGGCGCATCTGAGCCGACAAGCGAGACGTTTCCTCCCGCACACCGGCGGTCCGGGTTCACCGGGCCGCCGGGGCGGGGCAGGGAACGGGCGCACCGGACGGCGGTGCGATGGCATGCGAGGTCCACGCCGAGCAGCACGAGCACGGCGTGGACCTGGCGCGCTGAGCCCCGGTCGTCCCGTCGCCACCGGTCGCCGGGAGCACCGGTCGGCGACGCGCGGCGTGGGAGGATGTCACCGGTGCAGAGCACACGTGTGATCGCGCCTCCCGGCGCACAGGCAGAAGGCGACGACGTCGGCGTCACCGCCGGCGTGCTGGTCTCGGTCACGCCGCGCCGGCGCGTCCGCTCGCAGGCCGACGTCGTCCGTCTCATCTTCTCCCTCGCGCTCATCGGTGTGGGCGTGCTCGTCGCCTCGTGGCTCCGCAACACCCTGGGCGGGGCCGAGGAGGACCTGGTCCAGGTCTACGAGCGCGTCCCCGACCGCTTCGCCGAGGCACTGACCGGGCTGGCCGTGATCGGCGCCGGGCTGGTGCCGCTGCTCGCCCTCGCGGTGCTGGTGGCGCGCCGCCACTTCCGCCAGGCGGCCAGCCTGCTGTCGGGCGCGATCGTGGCCGGCCTGGCCATGGCCTGGCTCACCGACTTCCTCGCCCGGCAGGGTGTGATCGCCGCGGTCGACCCCAGCACCGAGCAGGTGGTCGAGCTGACGTCGCCGACCTTCGCCACGTCGCCGCTCATCGCCTCGGCCGTCGCCCTCGTGATCATCGCCACGCCGTGGATCTCGCTGCAGTGGCGGCGGGTGCTGTGGTCGGGCGTCGCCGTGCTGGTGCTGTTCCGCGTGGTCTCGTCGAGCGAGCCGCCTCTCGACATCGTCGTGGCCATCGCCGTGGGCATGGCGGTCGGCTCGCTGGCGCTGCTGGTGTACGGCACCGAGGGGTCCGACCCCGAGGCCCCCGAGCTGGTGGCGATGCTCCGGTCGATCGGCCGCCCCCGGCGGGTCGAGCAGCGCGCCGGGAACAACCCCCTCGTGTACGAGGTCGAGATGGCCGGGCGCCCGCCGATGGAGATGCGGCTGCGCACCGTCCACGACCGCTCGGAGAACCTGCTCGAGCAGCTCTGGCGGTCGGTGCGGCTGCGCACGTGGGTGAACGACCGTCCCTACGACACGGTGCAGCGCCGCATCGAGCACGAGGCGCTCGCCCAGCGGGCGGCCGGCGACGCCGGAGCCCGGGTGGCCCGGGTGCGGGGCATCGTGGCGTCGCGCAACGGCTCGGTCGGGCTGCTCGAGGAGCAGGTCGAGGGGGGCCCGGTGGCCAGCATCGTGGCCCACCCCTCGTCCTACCCGTCCGGGTCCCCCGAGCCCTCCGACGCCTCGCAGGCCACCGATGTCGCGGGCACGTCCGAGCCCGCCCCGGGCCAGGCGGCCGGCGGGGCCAACGGCGCCCCGCCCGCGACTGCCGCGACTGCCGCGGGTGCCCGCCCGCCCGAGGAGCGGCTCGACCGGGCGTTGGTCCTCGACATCTGGCGGCAGGTGCATGTCCTGCACCGCCAGCGCATCGCCCACCGGAACCTCGACCTCGAGTCGGTGTGGGTCGGCCCCGACGGGCGGGCCGTGCTGCGCCGCTTCGACGGTGCGGCGATCGCCGCGACCGACCGCGACCTGGCGCTCGACCGGGCGCAGCTCCTGGTGTCGACCGCGCTGGTCATCGGTCCCCAGGCGGCCGTCGACCTGGCGGTCGAGGCGCTGGGCACCCACACCGTGCTCACCGCCGTGCCCTACCTGCAGCCCCTCGCCCTGCCCGCGGCCACCCGGCGCGCCTGGCGCAGCAACAAGGAGGTGCTCGACGGCCTGCGGGCGGCCATCGGCCACGCCACGGGCACAGAGCCGGCGCCGCTGGCCCGGCTCGACCGCATCCGCCCGCGCACGGCCATGTCGATCGTGGCCCTGGCGCTGGCCTTCTACGTGCTGCTGCCCCAGCTCGGCGACGTCGGCGAGACGGTCACCGCCGCGCAGGAGGCCAACTGGTGGTGGCTGCTGCCGATGCTCGTCGGGTCGGCGGCGACGATCGCGTGGGCCGCCGTGGCGTTCGTCGCCGCGGTGCCCGAGCCGATCTCGTACCTGCCGGCGCTGCGCATGCAGGTCGCCTCGTCGTTCCTCAGCCGCATCGCGCCCGCCAACACCGGCACGCTGGCCATCGGTGTGCGATTCCTGCAGCGCTCGGGGCTCGAGCCGGGCCCGGCGGCCGGTGCCGTCGGTCTGGCGGCCCTCGCCGGGTTCGCCGTCCACCTGTCGCTGATGGGCGCCTTCCTGCTGTGGGTCGGGTCGAGCGAGGTCGGCTTCTCGCTGCCCGACACCGACGTGGTGTTGATCGCCATCGCCGTGGGGCTGTCCGCGAGCGGCCTGATCATCGGGTTGGTGCCGGCCGTGCGCCGGCGGGTGCTGCCACCCGTCGTCGAGCAGGCCCGCAACGCGGCGCGATCGCTCGCGGAGGTCCTCACCGACCCCCTGCGC
The DNA here is from genome assembly GCA_035708905.1 of Acidimicrobiales bacterium. Lineage (GTDB taxonomy): Bacteria > Actinomycetota > Acidimicrobiia > Acidimicrobiales > VFJN01 > ZC4RG19. Next base: position 15,639 of record DASTFE010000081.1, read on the forward strand.
GTCATCGGCCTGATCGGCGGGTCGATGGGCGTGACGTCCTCGTTCATCCTCACGCTCGCCGCATCGGTGGCGGCGTTCGGCGGCGGCGTGAGCTTCCCCGAGATCGGCGCCGCCTACCTGGTGGCCGCCGCCCTGGGCTCGGCGGCGCCCACGCCCGGCGGCCTCGGTGCGGTCGAGGCGGCCCTGGTCACGGCGCTGACCGCCTACGGCATGCCCGCCGGTCCGGCGGTGTCGGCCGTGCTCACCTACCGGCTCGTCACCTACTGGCTGCCGATGCTGCCGGGCTGGTTCATGTTCCAGCAGATGCAGCGCCGCGAGGAGCTGTAGCGGCGTCGCCGGCGGTCGGTCGACGCGCCGCCGCCCGGCGGACGGTCAGTCGGGACGGCGCAGCAGCGGGTCGGCGACGAAGCGGCGCAGGAAGGCGACCTGCTCGGGGCGCGACCGCTCGGCCGGCACGTCCATCGCCAGCAGACCCGTGGTGACCACGCACAGCCACTCGGTGGCGTCGGTGACGGTGATGCCGGGCCGCAGCCGCCCTTCGGCGGCCACCCGCTCGATGAACGGGGCCACCAGCGGCGTGGTGAGTGCCACGAAGGCGCGGGGGCCGCCGCCGAGCCGGGCGACCGCGGCGGTGGCGCCGTGGCGGGCCAGCGCGGCGTACCACCACTCGGACCGCACCGCCTCGACCGTGCGGACCACGCCCTCGGCGATGCGGTCCGCCGGGTCGGTGATGCCGGCCAGCGCCGGCGCCATCGCCGCGGCGCGCCGGCGGGCCAGGCGGATCAGGACCTCGCGCACCAGCTCGTCCTTGTCGGCGACGTGGCGGTAGACGGTGGCCCGCGAGCAGCCGGCGAGCCGGGCGACCTCGTCGATGCGGACGTTGAGCGGGCCGTTGCGCCGCATCGCCTCCTCGGCGGCGTCGACGAGGCGGTCGCGCAGGTCGGTGGGTCGGGCGGGAGCCCTTGTGGCGTCGATGGGCCGATGTTACGTTCACCGGTGAGACGAAATCGAGAATTGTCTCAAGAGGGGACTCGCATGACCGGGGTGACGTCCAGCACCGACGGCGAGCGGTACACGGTGATCTCGGCCGACTGCCACGGGGGCGGCGACATCCCCGACTACCGGCCCTACCTCGAGCGCGCCCTGCTCGACGAGTTCGACACCTGGCGATCCACGTTCGACAACCCCTACGACGACCTGCGCGATCGTGACGCGGACCGCAACTGGGACCACGACCGGCGGCTGGCCGAGCTCGAGGCCGACGGCGTGGTCGCCGAGGTGGTGTTCCCCAACACGGTGCCGCCGTTCTTCCCCAAGCCGTCGCTGGTGGCCCAGCCGCCGGGCGCCACCGCGGGCGACCTCGACCTGCGCTGGGCCGGGCTGCACGCCCACAACCGCTGGCTCGCCGACTTCTGCGCCGCCGCACCGGGCCGGCGGGCGGGCATCGCCCAGATCATGCTGCACGACGTCGACCGGGCCGTGGCCGAGGTGCGCTGGGCCAGCGAGGCGGGCATGACCGGCGGCGTGCTGCTGCCGGGGGCGCCGCCCGGCTCGGGCATCCCGCCGCTGTACGCGCCCGACTACGAGCCGCTGTGGGCGGTGTGCGAAGAGCTGGCCATGCCGCTCAACCACCACAGCGGCAGCGCCGCCCCCGACTACGGCCCGTACCCCGAGGCCAAGGTCATGTTCCTGCTCGAGGTCACCTGGTGGGCCCACCGCACGCTGTGGCACCTGATCTTCGCCGGCGTGCTCGACCGCCACCCCGACCTGCACGTCGTCTTCACCGAGCAGGGCACCGCCTGGCTGCCCGAGCGGCTGGCCACGCTCGACTACTACCACCAGCGGATGTCGGCGACCGCCGACCCGCCGCCGGGGCAGGAGGTCAGCCAGGAGCAGATCTTCGGGGCCGAGGTGATGGCGGGGCTGAGCCTGCGGCCCAGCGAGTACTTCGCCCGCCAGTGCCACGTGGGGTCGAGCTTCGTCCGGCCCCACGAGGTGGCCATGCGCCACGAGGTCGGCGTCGACAAGATCATGTGGGGCAGCGACTACCCGCACCGCGAGGGCTGCTGGCCGTTCAGCCACGAGCACCTGCGGCTGGCCTTCGCCGGGGTCGAGCGTGACGAGGTCGCCGCCATGGTGGGCGGCAACGCCGCGGCCGTCTACGGCTTCGACCTCGACGCGCTGGCGCCGGTGGCCGCCCGCATCGGCCCGCGCGTCGACGAGGTGGCGGTGCCGCTGCCACCGGACGAGATCCCGGTCGAGGCGCTGCGGTGCCCGACGTTCGCCGCTGCCGCCGCGGCGGCCGGCCGGTAGGCCGGCGGGACACGAGCGAGCGGCAGGGGAGGGGACATGGCACGGATCCGGTACGGGGCCCGCACGCCCGAGCAGCTGCGCAACCGCGAGGTCGAGGCGACGTCGGTGGGGGCGTGGTCGACGTCGCTGACCGCCACGTACGAGACCGACCCCGAGGTCGTCGCCGCGGTGCTGCCGCCGCCGCTCGAGCCGGCGGGCGAGCCGCTCGTGCGGGTGTCGGTGGCCCGGGTCGACCTGGGCGCCGGCCGGCCGCCGTTCGGCGCGGGCACGTTCGCGGTGCAGGCCCGGCACGAAGGCGTCGTCGGCAACTACCCGCTGCTCATGCCCATGACCACCGAGCAGTCGGTGATCGGCGGCCGCGAGACGTTCGGCGAGCCCAAGAAGCTGGCCGAGGTGACCCTCGAGCGCGACGGCGACCGGGTGGTGGGCCGGGTCTCCCGGCTGGGCACCACGATCATCGAGGTGGCCGGCACGGTGGCCGAGGACCTGCCCGTCCCCGGCGACGCCGAGCGGGTCGACTTCTACCTCAAGTTCCTGCCCGCCCCCGACGGCAAGGGCTTCGACAGCGAGCCCGCGCTCGTCCACTGCCGCCGCACCGAGACCGCCCGGTCCCTCGCCCGGGTCGACGGCACGGTCACGCTGCGCGACTCCCGCTTCGACCCCGTCGCCGACCTGCCGGTCCGGCGGATCGTGAGCCTGACCCTGTCCGAGCGGCGCAGCGTCCAGCGGGGCGAGATCGTGACCCGGGTGCCCGCCGAGTGGGTCGCCCCCTACGCCCACCAGCGCTACGACGACCTGTCGCCGGTGGGCGACGACTGAGGGGCCGGGCGTGATCGAGCACCTGGCCGGCAAGGTGGCCGTCGTGACCGGCGGCGCCAGCGGCATCGGCCGGGCCATGGGCGAGCGGTTCGCCCGCGACGGCATGGCGGTCGTGCTGGCCGACGTCGAGCAGCCGGCGCTCGACGCCACGGTCGCCGACCTGCGGGCCGAGGGCCTCGACGTGACGGGCGTGGTGACCGACGTGTCCGACTACGACTCGGTCGAGGCGCTGCGTGACGCCACGCTCGACTTCCACGGCACTGTCCACCTGCTGTGCAACAACGCCGGCGTCGGCGCCGGCGCCGAGGGGCAGATGTGGGACCACACGCTCAACGACTGGCGCTGGGCGCTGGGCGTGAACGTGTGGGGGGTGATCCACGGCATCAAGGCCTTCGTGCCGGCGATGCTGGCTCACGGCGAGCCGGGGCACGTCGTCAACACGTCCTCGGGCAACGGCGGCATCGCCCCGCTGCCGGGCACGCCCATCTACGCGCTCACCAAGTCGGCGGTGGTGACCCTGAGCGAGTCGCTGTACGCCCAGCTCGCGGCGCTCGCCGCCCCGGTGGGGGCGTCGGTGCTGTTCCCGGGCCCGCACATGCTGCGCACCGGGCTGTTCTCGTCGTGGCGCAACCGGCCGCCCGACCTGGCCAACGCCACGCCGCGGCGCTCGCCGCCGACGACCATCGAGTCGTTCGAGAAGCGCATGGCCGACGCCGGCGTGCAGGTCACCTACACGCCGGTCGAGGAGGTGGCCGACCGGGTGGCCGACGCCGTCGTCACCGGCACCTTCTGGATCCTGCCGCCGTCCGAGCGCGCCGACGCCAAGATCCGCGCCCGCGCCGACTCGATGGTCGAGCGCTCGAACCCGACCTACATCACCGACCTCACGGGATAGGGGGCTGCCGCCATGACCGCCGACGCCGACCACCTCGCCGCCACCGGCGGGCGCTACCTGGTCATCTCGTCCGACTGCCACGCGGGCCTCCCCAACGCCGAGTACCGCGACTGGCTCGACCCCGAGCATCGCGAGACCTTCGACGCCCACCTGGCCGAGCGCGCCCGCATGATCGAGCTGGCCCAGCGCGGCATGCTCAACGCCGAGTTCGCCGAGGAGTGGGAGAGCGAGAACGCCGAGGGCCTGCGGGGCGGCTGGGACGCGGCCCGCCGCGACAAGGAGCTCGACGCCGACGGCGTGGTCGGCGAGGTGATCTTCCCCGACGCCGACGCGGTCACGGCCGGGGCCAGCGCCCCGTTCGGGGCCGGCCTCGCCGCCGCCGGCGACACCGATCCCGCGCTGCTGATGGCGGGCGCCCGGGCCCACAACCGGTGGCTGGCCGAGCTGTGCGCCACCAGCCCCGAGCGCCGCGCCGGCGTGGCCATCGTGCCGATCTTCGACGTCGACGCCGCGGTCGCCGAGATCCGCCGGGCGCGGGAGTCGGGCCTGCGGGGCGGCATCCTCATCCCCTCGATGTGGCAGCCCTACCCGCCGTACCACGACGCCCGCTACGAGCCGGTGTGGGCCGCGTGTGCCGAGCTGGGCATGCCGGTGCACGTGCACTCCGGCTCGGCCGACAAGGCGTCCTACGGCCCCCACGTGGGCATGTACACGACCGAGGTGCGGTGGTGGTCGTCGCGGCCCCTGTGGTTCCTCATCTGGTCGGGCGTGTTCGACCGCCATCCCGACCTGCGGTTCGTGGTCACCGAGTGCGGCGCGTTCTGGGCCCCCGACCTGCTGTGGACGATGGACACCGTGTACGACCGCGAGCACGGGTCCCGGAAGCTCGGCGACCAGCTGACCGCCCACCTGGCCCGCAGACCGAGCGAGGTGTTCGACGCCCAGTGCGGCATCGGCGCCTCCAACACCCGGCGCCGCGAGCTGGCCCGCCGCTACGAGATCGGCGTGCCCAACATCATGTGGGGCAACGACTTCCCCCATCCCGAGGGCACGTGGCCCCACACCCGCGACTGGTTGCGCCGGGCGTTCGCCGACATCCCGGTGGACGAGACGGCGGCGATGCTCGGGGGCAACACCGCCGCCATGTACGGCTTCGACGTCGCCGCCCTGGCCCCGCTGGCGGCCCGCGTCGGCCCGACGCCGGGCGACCTCGGCCAGACCGGCGCCGACCTGGCCAAGTGGGACGCCCTGGCCGCTGCCGGCCGCCCGTGGCTGACCGGCGTGGAGGCCCTGCCCGCGGCGGTGGTGGACGCATGACCGCCGCGCCGGCCGGCCCCGTGGCGTTCGACCCCTTCGAGCCGGGGTTCGCCGAGTCGCCCTACGAGCAGTACCGCCGGCTGCGCGAGCACGACCCCGTCCACTGGTCCGAGCTGCTGGAGGGCTGGGTGCTCACCCGGTTCGACGACGTGGTGGCCGTCCTGCGCGACCCCACGGTGAGCGTCGAGATGGACAACGCCCGGTCGACCGGCGTGGTCGAGGTGCAGCGCGCCCGCCAGCGCCGGTCGGGCCGGCCCTCCGACACGCTCGTGCTGCGCGACGATCCCGACCACCAGCGGCTGCGCAAGCTGCTGCAGCGACCCTTCGGTCCCCGGCCGGTCGAGGGCCTGCGGGCGATGGTCACGGCCCGGGTCGATGCGGCCATGGCCGACCTGGCGCCCCGGGGCGCGATGGACGTGATCGGCGACTTCGCCTACCCGCTGCCCGTGGCGGTCTTCAACGAGATGCTGGGCCTGCCCGACGAGGACGCCCCCCGGGTGCGGGCGTGGATCTGGGCGGTGGCCCGCATGCTCGACCCGGTGCTCGACGACGACGAGCACGCCCGCTGCCAGGCGCTGATGGACGAGATGTACGCGTACGTGGCCGACCAGATCGAGGCCAAGCGGCGGGCCCCGGCCGGCGACGTGCTCACCGCGCTGGTGCAGGCCGAGGAGGACGGCGACCGCCTCACCCGCGACGAGCTGGTGGCCCAAGTGGTCACCCTGTACGTCGCGGGCCACGAGCCGACCATGGCGCTGGTCGGCAACGGGCTGCTGGCGCTGCTGCGCCAGCCCGACCAGCTCAACCTGCTGCGGTCGCGCCCCGACCTGCTGCCCAACGCGGTCAACGAGCTGGCCCGCTTCGACGGCCCCAACCAGTTCGTGCGGCGCATCGCCGTCGAGCCGATGGTGCTGGGTGATCGCACGATCGCGCCGGGCGATGTGCTGTACCTGGGCGTCGGGGCGGCCAACCACGACCCCGCCCGCTGGCCCGAGCCCGACCGCGTCCGGGTCGACCGACCCGACGCCAACCAGCACGTGCAGTTCGGCTCGGGCATCCACCACTGCCTCGGCGCCCACCTGGCGCGGTTGCAGGCCGAGGTGGCGCTGGGCGCCCTGGTGCTGCGCCTCGACGATGTGGCCCTGGCCGGCGACCCGGTCTGGAGCGAGCGCATGGTGCTGCGCGGCCTGCAGCGCCTGCCGGTCACGTACCGGGCATCGGCGGGGTGAGGCCCGACGTCGGTCGCGGGGTCGGTGACGACGGCGCTGCCGGAGCCGCGCCTGCCGCCGGGTGACCCGGCGGGGGGAGGCCGCCTGGCGATCCGGCCCGGCGGCCGTTGCGATCCGGCGACGATCGCCGGGCCCGACCGGGCGGCGGGCCGTGGGGCACTTAGCCTGGTCGAATGCCGAGCGTGCGGATGATCCTCCTTGGCGTAGCGGGGGCCTGGCTGCTCGCCGGCACGATGCCGCTGCCGGTCGCGGTCGTCGGTGGCCTCGGCGCCGCCGGCGTCGGGGCGTGGCTCGCCCCCCGGGTCGCCGAGGCGCTGTTCGGCGCCGGCGTCCGCGCCACCGAGTCCGGCCGCCAGCGTGGCGCCACGGTCGCCACGGTGCTCGCCCTGGTGGTCGACGGCTTCGCCCTGCGCACGCCGGCCAGCCGGCAGCGCCGCGTGCGCATGCTCTACAACATCAGCTCGTTCGCTGCCCGGGCCGGCTGGGACGGCATCCACCACGTGGCCCTGGCCCGCAACGTGGCCGCCGCCCGGGCGCTCGACCGCCGGCATCCCGACGACGACAACACGCAGATGCTGGCCGAGGCGCTGCACCACGCCGCCGTGTGCGAGGCCACCCACAAGCCGGGCTCCCGGCCGGCACGGCGGGCACGGGCGACGTCTCTGGTCGAGGAGTCGCTCGCCCAGTACGAGCGGATCGCGCACCGCCCCGAGATCGGCCCGGGCTGCCGCCTCGCCCTCGACCTGCACCACGACCTCACCGCCCACAACCGCTGGACGTGAGCGGCGGACCGGGCGAGCGACGAGCCGCCAGGACGACGTGACACGTCGGGCGTCGCGTGCGGGCGCAACCGTCCGTCACACGCCGACGTCGACGGGGCCGGGCGGCGGTCCCTCGGTGACGAGGGCGGTGACGAGCTGCGGCAGGCGGCGGGGCGCGAACACGCTGTCGGCCGCCGCCAGCTCGCCGACCGTCCACCAGCGGAGTGCGGCGACGTACTCGGCGCGCAGCTCGGCCTCGCTGAGCGCGGGGCGGGGGTCGAAGGCGGGGGTGCGCACCAGGTAGTAGCGCTCCTGCTGGCCGTCGTGGCCCGTGGACATCGGCAGGATGTGGGTCCTCGTCCAGATCAGCGGGCCGATGGCGGCGTCGCGGAGGCCGAGCTCCTCGACCAGCTCGCGCGCCAGGGCCGTGAGCTCGTCCTCGCCGTCCTCGATGCCGCCGCCGGGCGTTGCCCACACCACGGTGTCGCCGAAGGAGGGCGGGAACTCGAACCGCGCCAGCAGGACGCGGTCGACCTCGTCGAGGACGACGGCGCGCACCGCCTGCCGCAGATGGAGCCTGTCGCGCATCCCGCCATCATGCTGCGCCGTCGCCCTCCAGCGGCGACGGTGGCAGACTCTCCGCCCAGCGTGCCAGCGCCCGTCTGCCCGCTGCGGTACCCGTCGAGGGAGGTCCGACCATGACGACGGCAGGTCCCATCGCTCCCGCCCCCGGCGCGGTCGCCTCCGGGGTCACCTCCGAGCGGCTGGCCGGCCTACGCCGCTGGAACCTCGGCCTGACGGTGCTGCATGCGCTGCAGGCGGCCCTCGTCCTCGTGCTGGCCAGCGACTTCGCGATCACCGTGACGTCCACGTTCCCCCAGGGCCCGCCGGGCACCCCGCCGCCGGCACCCGACGACCTCGTCGACGTCCGGGTCGGCGCCGCCGTCGCCGTGTTCCTCGGGCTCGCCGCGATCGACCACCTGGTCACGGCCACGGTCGGGCGCCGGACGTACGAGGACGATCTCCGCGGGGGCATCAACCGGTTCCGGTGGGTCGAGTACTCGTTCAGCGCCACGCTGATGGTGATGCTGATCGCCGCCTACAGCGGCATCACCGACGTCGCGGCGCTGATCGCCATCGCCGGTGCGAACGTCGCCATGATCCTCTTCGGTTGGATCCAGGAGCGGGCGAACCCGCCGGGGCGTGCCACCACGACCATGGTGCCGTTCTGGTTCGGCGCCCTGGTCGGGGCGACACCCTGGGTCGCCATCGCGGTCAACATCCTGGGAGCCGACGAGGTGCCGGGCTTCGTCTACGGCATCTTCGTCGCCCAGCTGGTCTTCTTCTTCAGCTTCGGCCTCAACCAGTGGCTGCAGTACCGCGAGGTCGGGCCCTGGTCCGACTACGCCTTCGGCGAGAAGGTGTACCTCGTGCTGAGCCTGGTCGCGAAGTCCGTCCTGGCCTGGCAGATCTACGGGGGATCGCTGTCGGGCTGAGCGACCGGCGGTCCCTCTGTGCGCGACGACCCGGGGCCGCACGACGGCCGGAGGCTGTCGTCGTAGCCTGAGCTCGTGCCCGCGCCCGCGACTCGGCGGCCATCCCGCCCTGACGGCGGCGGGAGCCGGTAACGTCGCCGCGAGCGGGCGGCTACGGGAGGTGGACGCCATGCGAGCACGACCGATCCGCCGGATGCCCGCCGCGCTGGTGGGCGCGTGCATCGCGATCGCCGCCGCGCTGGGCGTCGCCTCGCCCGGCGGCGCAGCGACGCCCGGGGCGCCGGGGCCGCCCCCCGTGGTGAGGTTCGCGACGTTCAACGCCTCGCTGAACCGCAACGCGCCGGGACAACTCGTGACCGACCTCTCGACGCCCGGCAACGCCCAGGCGGCGGCCGTGGCCGAGATCGTCCAGCGTGCCCGGCCCGACGTGCTGCTGGTCAACGAGTTCGACTTCGACCCGGACGGCACCGCCGCCCGGCTCTTCCAGGAGAACTATCTGTCGGTGCCGCACAACGGCGCGGCGCCGATCGAGTACCCCTACCGCTTCGTCGCCCCGTCGAACACGGGCATTCCGTCAGGCCTTGACCTCAACAACGACGGTGCTGTGGGCGGGCCCGACGACGCGTTCGGCTTCGGCTTCTTCCCGGGCCAGTTCGGCATGGCCGTCTACTCGATGCACCCCATCGCGCTCGACGGCGTGCGCACGTTCCAGACCTTCCGCTGGGTCGACATGCCCGGCGCACTGCTGCCCGACGACCCGTCCACGCCCGAGCCAGCCGACTGGTTCTCAGCGGCCGAGCTCGAAGAGGTGCGCCTGTCGTCCAAGTCGCATTGGGACCTGCCGATCGACGTCGACGGCCGGGTCGTGCACTTCCTCGTCAGCCATCCGACGCCGCCGGTCTTCGACGGCCCCGAGGACCGCAACGGCCGGCGCAACCACGACGAGATCCGGTTCTGGGCCGACTACGTCACACCCGGGGTGACCTCGGCCTACGTCTACGACGACGCGGGGCGGCGGGGCGGCCTGCCGGCCGGGGCCCGGTTCGTGATCGCGGGCGACCAGAACGCCGACCCCCTCGACGGCGACAGCATCCCCGGGGCCGCCCAGCTGTTGCTCGAGCACCCGCGGGTCAACACCTCGGTGACGCCCGCCAGCGAGGGGGCGGTCGACGCCGCCGAGCGCCAGGGCGGGGCGAACCTCGCTCACCTGGGCGACCCCGCCCTCGACACCGCCGACTTCGCCGACAGCGCGCCCGGCAACCTGCGCGTCGACTACGTGCTGCCGTCACGCCCGCTGCGCATCCTCGACGCCGCCGTGTTCTGGCCGACTGCGGACGACCCGCTCTTCCGCCTGGTGGGCGACTTCCCGTTCCCCAGCTCGGATCACCGCCTCGTGTGGATCGACGTGGCGGTGCCCGGGGGCCCGCCCCGGTAGGGGATCAGCCCACCGGCACGATCTCGTGGCCGACGACCTCGCCGGCGGCCAGCTCGAGCAGCCCGAACGTGCGGTGCGGCTGCCGGCGCCGCTGCACGGCCGAGCCCGGGTTGAACAGGCGCTGGCCGCCGTCGCCTTCGGCGTCGAGCGGAATGTGGCTGTGCCCGAACACCACGACCTGCGCCTCGGGGAACCACCGGCGCATCCGGCGCTCGCGCCCGGCCCGGGCGCCCGAGTCGTGCACCATCGCCACCCGCACCCCTGCCAGGGTCAGCTCGAGCCGGTCGGGCAGCGCGCCGACCAGGGCGTGGTCGTTGTTGCCCAGCACGGCGTGCACGGGCCGCCGGGCCCGCAGCGCGTCGAGCAGGTCCGCGGTCACCACGTCGCCCGCGTGCAGCACCGCATCGCACGCCTCGAGCTGTGCCCACACGGCGCTCGGCAGCGCCGAGAGGTCGGCGCGCAGGTGGGTGTCGGCCAGCACCAGCAGGCGGAGGGGCGCGGGGCGGATCCGCCCATGATGGCGCCGCCCGTCGTCGGCGCCACCGCGGCACGGCGGTAGCGTCGCCGTCATGGCCACCGACGTGCAGGACGCACCGGACCGGTCCCGCTACGAGGTCACCGTCGACGGCGAGCTCGCCGGGTTCGCCGAGTACCGCGACCTCGACGGTGCCCGGGTCTTCACCCACACCGAGGTGTTCGACGCCTTCGAGGGTCACGGGGTCGGCAGCGCGCTCGCCCAGGGCGCGCTCGACGACGTCCGCCGGTCGGGCCGCCGGCTGGTCGCGCTCTGCCCGTTCGTCGCCGCGTACATCGAGCACCACGACGAGTACGCCGACCTCGTCGACCGGTCGCTCGACCAGCGCCTGCGGGCACGGAACCGCCCGGCCCCCTGACGGTGCGAGCGCCCGCTCGCCACCCCGGTCCGTCGCCGGCATCGGCCGTTGCCGCGGCAGGCGGCCGGCGCGAGGATGGCGAGGCGTGACGCCAGCGTCTCCCCGATCGGCGTCATGCCGGCGAAGGGAGGGCGTATGTACCTGTTCACGCGCGCCGGGCGGTTCGCTCCCGGCAGGAACAGAGAGGTGACCGCCTTCGTCGGGGCGATGACCGAGAAGGTCCGCCAGGAGAGCGGGCTCGACGTCCACGCCTGGGCCTCGCAGATGTCCCCCGACCTGGGAACGATCGTCTGGGCGGCGTTCGTCGACGATCTCGCCCACCTCGAGGAGGCGGGCGACAAGCTGACCGTCTCCGACGCCGTCAGGGACCTGTTCGAGTCGGGCGGCCACCTGCTGTCCGGCCCGCTGTCCGACCGGTTGTCGCAGGTGCTGGCGGGCGAGCCCGACCCGTCCGAGCCGCTGCCCAGCTACGTCGTGACGGCGATGGGGGCCGCGGCCAACGGCCACGTGGCCGCCGCCATGGCCGGTGGTGTCGAGGTCGCCGAGGCGGCCACCCGCATCACCGGGGCCCGCACGGCTTTCATGTCCGGCGTCACCGGCGCCTACGGCGGCTGCATGTGGTCGACCGGCTTCCCCGACATCGGCGCCCTCGAGCGCGCCGAGGGGGCGCTGGCGGCCGACGAGGGCTGGCTCGAGCTGATCGACCGGGTGGGCCCCGCGTACGCGCAGGGCGTCCGCCAGGGGATCTACCGCCGGCTGACCTGACCGGGCCAGCTCCACCCGGGGACTCGGTCGCTCGATCAGGTCACCGGGATCTCGCCGCTCAGCGAGAAGGGCGGCGCGAGCGTCAGCGCGTCGCCGCTCCAGAACGACCCCGGGTCGTACCAGCTCGCCGGCCGGCGGGTCGGCAGCAGGCCCATGTGCTGGTACGTCGCGGCCACCAGCTCGGCGCAGTAGACCGCCTCGAGCGTCGTGTGCCGGCGCAGCCGCCCGTTGACCCACTGCCGCGCCAGCCCGAGGGTGGTGGGGAAGGGGCGGCCGTCGAACCGGGCGATCGCCTCCATCAGCCGGTCCTCGTGGTGGCGCTCGATGCGGCCGTCGAGCAGCCGCACCCAGGCACGCTGCCCGTACCGCTCGCGCCAGGTGGCGACGGCGTCGGTGAGCCGGTGGAGCTGCACTCCCCGCTGGTGGGCGCCCGTCCACACGTCGGGCAGCGACCGGCCCAGCTCCGCGTGCCACAGCAGCGGGGGCAGGTCGTCGAGGGCGACCACCATGCCCACGTGGTTCACCGGGCTGTTGGTGACGGTGCGGATGGCCCGGTCGGCCACCGACCGTCCCCGGAACAGCCACAGGTCGCCGGTCGACGCCGTCGTCACCGCTTCGTCCAGGGCCAGGATCGCCGTGCTCACGGCGGGTAGCGTACGGAACCGATGCGCATCCCCTGGAAGCTGATCGGCCTGGCGGGTCTCGCCGGCGTGGCCGCCACCGGGGTGGTGATCGCCCGCCGTCGCCGGGCCCAGCGCCACTACGACCCCGACGAGCTGCGTGCCCGCCTGCACCGCCGCCTGACCGAGGTGTCGTCGAACGGCGATCAGGCCGCCCGCACCTCGAGCAGGCGGTAGGCCCACGGCCGGCTGGTCTGCGGCACGTTGCAGGTGAGCTGCACGGCATCGGGCACCCGCTCCTGGCGCACCACCACCTCGACCGTCTGCCCGCCGCGCTGCTGGAGCAGCACCACGACCGTGTCACCGTCCGCGTGCTCGCTCGAGACCACCGACAGGCCGTCGATGCGGCGCTCGTCGAGGTGCTCGCGGGCGAAGCGGTCGGCCGCCTGCACCAGCGGGGGCAGGCAGCTCCGCCCTCGGTAGTTTTCGAGCACCACCCGCCCGTCCCGGTGCTCGGCCACCAGGCGGGCGGCGCCGGCGGGATCGACGCGCCCGTAGTAGATGCCCTCGGGCAGGCACACGATGTTGGCGGCGAACCGGTCGCCGCCGACGTGCGAGCACTCCCAGACGTCCGGTGCCCCGGCCGCGACCAGCGCCCGGCCCACCGGGCGCCCGAGGTCGGCGCAGCAGGGATCGTGCTTGCCGTTGGTGCACAGCAGGTGCAGTGACGGCGGCCCCGGGCTGCCGAGGCCGGGAGGGTCGGGGAAGGCGAGGGTGCCCAGGTCGATGTCGAGCAGCGCCGCCGGGTGGTCGGCGGGCAGGTCGAGCTGCTCGACCCACCACCGCTCGCGGCCGGAGTGGGCGAGGAACACGCGGCGCTCGGCGTTGCGCCGGCGGTCGCCGGCCCGGCGGGCGAGCAGCACCCGCACCCGATGTCGGCGGGCGCCGTCTTGGAGCGCCAGCGCCACGTCGCGGTCGAGCGCGCTCTCGACCAGCGCCTCGCGACCCCAGGCGCCGGGCTGCTCGACCACCAGCCAGCGCTGCACCCGCGACGCTGTGCCGGTCAGGGGCTCGCCACGGGCCGACGACTCGGTGGCGCACCGCAGCGCGCGCCGCTCAGCCATCGCCGACGGGATCGGCGGTGCGCACGGCGCCCTCCCTGACCAGCCGGCGCACGAGCACGGCCCGGCTGCCGGCGTCGAGCAGGTCGGCCAGGTCGCCGACCCGGTGGGGTGCCCCGTCGATCAGCCGCCGCACGGCGGGCTCGAGCGCCGCAGGCATGACGAGCTGGCGGTCGCCCAGCATGAGCCGCAGCTGCGGCCCGCCGTCGCCCGCACCGGGGCCGCCGGCCGGCGGGGCCGGCGTCGCCGTGGCGATCACCCCCGCCCGGCGCACCACCACGGTGTCGTCGTCGATGCCGTCGAGCCCGACGAGCTCGAGGAGCTGGCCGTCGAGCAGCGGCGCCCGGCCGGCGACGAAGCCGTCGCGCAGGCGGGCCGCCACCTCGGCGGCCTCGACCCGGCCCAGCCACTCGACGAGCTCGCCGACCACCGCCTTGACGGCGTCCGCGGCCGCGCCGTCGTCGAACGCCCAGCCGGGCGCCAGGCTGCGACGGAAGGTCACCTCGTCGCCGGCCAGGTCGACGAGGGTGCGCAGCACGTCGCTGGCGGTCGTGGCGAGCACCCCCAGCGTCAGGTGCAGCGACACGCCGTGCTGCGCCGCGGCCGAGTGGACGTAGCCGCGCGGCAGGTACAGCGTGTCGCCGGGCGTGAGGTCGGCCTCGAACACCACCGGTCGCGCCGCGGCGGTGTCGTGGTCGGACACGTGGCGGGGAAGTGGCGTGTCGATCGCCGGCTCGCGCACGACCCAGTGCTTGGTGCCCGCCACCTGCAGCACGAAGACGTCGTGGGTGTCGTGGTGGGGGGCGAGGCCGGCGGCCCCACCGGGCGTGAGGTAGGCGTTGGCCTGGATCGCGTGGCCGAGCGCGAGCTCGAGATCGCGGCAGAACCGGGCCGCCGGCGCCCACCAGCGCTGCAGCCCCTGCAGCACGACGGTCGCGCCGCCCGCGAAGTGGTCGAGGGCGCGACCGGGGTCGATCAGGTCGTCGATGCGCGCCGCGCCGGTGCGGGCCCGGCGCGTGTAGAGCGACGGCGGGAGCGCCTCGCCGTCGCGGACCAGCCGGAACGCCGGGTGCCGCAGGCCGGCGCCCGTGAGCGCCCGGTCGGCGTCGGCCAGCGACAGCACGTCGTCGAACGACCCGCCCCCGCGCCACAGGTGGGGAGCGGCGCCGAAGCGGGTCGTGCGGAACGCGTGGACGTCGCCGACGCAGCGGCCGAGCGCGTCGGCCCGGGACGTCTCGGCCAGCGGCTCAGGAGTCGGTCTGGTCGGCGTCGCGGTCGGTGGTGTCGTCGTCGGTGTCGACGCCGTCGGCGTCGTCGGCCTGGCCAGGCGCGTCGGTGGCGTCGTCGTCATCGGTCGTGCTGGCCTTCTCGTGCCGCCACTCGGTAGCGATGTCGTCGTCGGTCAGACCGGTGATCACGTCAGGCATCTCGACTCCTCGGGTCGCTCGTTGCCGGCATGACGCTAACCCGCTCCGTCGCCGGGAAACAGGGCCTGCCCGTTCTTGCCGCGGGACCGGGGACCATGACCCCGGGAACCGCGGCGAGAGGCGGGGCCATCCGTTTCCTGCCGCGGGATCGGGGGCCATGGCCCCGGGAACCGCGGCAGGAAACAGGAGGACGTCAGACCGGGGCATCGACCGGACGGTCGCGGGGGCCGGCGGCGGCGCCGAGGCCGGCGGCTCCGGCGACGAGGCGGTAGGAGGCGAGGTCGAGGACGGACAGGGGGACGTCGAGGGCGGGCACGGCTGAGGCCAACAGCGCGGCGGGGATACGTGTTCCACGCCGGCGGCGCCGCTGCGCCATCCTGGGCCGGATGGTGCCCGACCTCGCTGCCGACCTGACCGCCGACCTGGCTCTCGCCCGCTCGCTGGCCGACCAGGCGGCCGAGGTCGCGCTGCCCTACGTCGGGGCTCCGCTGCGCTGGGGGCACAAGGCGGACGGGTCGCCGGTCAGCGAGGCCGACCTGGCGGTCGAGCGGGCCGTGGTCGCCAGGCTCGCCGCCGAGCGCCCGGACGACAGCGTGCTGAGCGAGGAGGGTGGCGGCCACGACCGGGTGGGCGGCCGCCGGTGGCTGGTCGACCCGATCGACGGCACGGCCGCCTTCCTGTCCGGGGGCACGGCCTGGGGCACCCACGTGGCGCTCGAGGTCGACGGCGACATCGTGCTGGGCGTGATCACCCGGCCCGAGGCGGGGCGGTCGTGGTGGGCGGCGGCGGGCCTCGGTGCCTGGGCCTCGCCCGACCGCCGGTTGACCGTGTCGGCCACGTCGTCGCTGGCGGCCGCCCGGGTCGGAGGCTACATGCGCCCGGGATCGCGGTGGCGGGCCGCGGTCGCCGCCACCGCGACGTGGGTCGACAGCAGCTCGCCCATCCTCGACCTGGTCGAGGGCGACCTCGACGCGGTGCTCTCGGAGGGCGGGTACCCGTGGGACCACGCCCCGGGCGTCGTGTTGCTGCACGAGGCCGGCGGCCGGTTCACCGACCCGCTCGGCGGGGGGCGGATCGACCTGCACGGCGGCCTCTACACCAACGGGCACCTCCACGACCTGCTGGCGGCCACGGCCGGCCGGGCCGGCGACGGCCCGGCGCCCGTGCCGTGACGACCGGGCCCCCGGTGTTGGGGGTCGACGGCTGCCGGGCCGGGTGGGTCGGCGTGGTGCTCGGGCCGGGGCCCCGGGTGCGCGGCGTGTTCGGCGCCCACATCGGTGCGTTGGTCGACGCGGCGGTCGCGGTGGCCGGCGATCTGGGGGCGATCGGCGTGGACATGCCGCTGCACCTGACGCCGGACGGGCACCGCCCCTGCGACCTGGCGGCCAGGTCCCACCTCGGCGCCAAGGGCGCCAGCCTGTTCGTGACGCCGCCGGAGCCGGCGCTGCGGGCGGCGTCGTACGGCGAGGCCTGCGCGGTCGCCCGGCGGCTCACCGGCAAGGCACCGAGCCGGCAGGCCTGGGCGCTGCGGGCCAAGGTGCTCGAGCTCGACGCCTGGTGGCCCGCGGCGCCGTGCCCGGTGCACGAGGTGCACCCCGAGGTGTCGTTCTCGATCATGGTCGGGGCGCCGATCGCGGCGCGCAAGGCGAGCTGGGCGGGTCTGGCCGCCCGGCGGGCGGCGCTGGCGGCCGAGGGGATCGCCGTGCCGGACGACATCGGCCCCGCGGGGCGCGTGGCGGAGGCCGACGACGTGCTCGACGCCGCTGCAGTGGCGTGGTCGGCCCGGCGCATCCACGCCGGTGAGGCCCGCTCGTTGCCCGACCCGCCCGTGGCGCTGCCGGGTGGCCGCCGGCAGGCGATCTGGGCCTGAGCCACAGCCCGACGACGAGGTCGTGGACCCGGCTGCGGCTGTCCAGGTCGCCCGGCTACCTCATCCGTGGGCGGCCTCGCCCATGCGGGCGAAGAGGTCGGACGCGTCCTCGGTGCCCAGCCGCTCGTCGAGCACCGGCAGCAGCACCTCTTCCTCCTTGCGGAAGTGGAGTTGCAGTATGGCCGACAGCCCGACGAGCTGGTGGGCGAGGTCGCGGACCAGGGCGGCGTCGGGCCACCGCTGCTCGACGGCGCCGGTGGCATCGGCGAGGCGGTCGATGCGGGCGACGATCTCGGCGTGGTCGGCGCGCATGGTGGCGGTCGCGCCGGGGGCCGCCATGGCGTCCTCGACGGCCGGGTACAGCACGGCCTCCTCGGCGGTCGCGTGCGGAACGAGATGGTCGCGGAGGAACCCGAGGATGTCGCCGAGCACGTGGACGGCCTCGTCGCGGTCCCAGCGGTCGAGCTCGTCGGCGGCGGCGTCGAGGGCGCGGAGGTGGGGGAGGAGGTCGCGGTGCTCGGCGCGCAGCGGTTCGGTGGGCAGGGTCGGGCTGGTCATCGTCGACCTCCTCGGAGGTCCTGGTCGTTGTTCTTCTAGCCTTGGATAGAACAATACCGGCCCGAGGCCGGCGCCGGGTCAGCGGCCCCACTGGCTACTGCACGCGGGTGTCGGCGTCGGCGGCGACCTCGACCGTCACGACGTGGTCGACGGCCGCGGTGCTGCGGCCGACGTGCAGCGCATGGATGCCGGCGTCGATCCGCCATCCGGGCTCGGCCGGCGCCCCGTGGCGGTCGGCCATCGGCACCGCCGCGGCCCGTCGGGCCAGCTCGTCCCGGTCGGGGACGCCCGGGTCCCAGTAGGCGAACGAGCGGTCGTCGAGCACGACCTCGACCGTGGGGGCCTCG
>DASTFE010000082.1:0-7410 GCA_035708905.1 Acidimicrobiales bacterium
GTCGTCGCGGAAGTCGTACAGGTTCTCGAGGTTGTAGGTGGCCACCGCCACCTCCCGCTGGCGGTCGGCGGGCGACGGCGGCGCGTTCAGCGCCGGGTCGGCACCGGGGTCGAAGGCGGCCGCCTCGGCCTGGATGCCGTACTTCCCGAACGAGAAGTACAGGCCGCCGACGGCGTCGCCGACCAGCGTGTCGAACACCCGCGCCGGTGGCAGCAGCGTCGTCGAGTCGCCGCTGGCGGCCTTGACCCCCAGCGAGCCCAGCATGATGCGGTTGCCGTTGCCGTCGTCGAACAGCGGCTCGGGCTGGTTGTCGAGCGGGTGGGGGTCGCGGAAGACCCGGCGGGCGTACGGGTCGCTGCGCTGGGCCAGCGGGTCGTCGGGGCGGATCAACCACACCTCGCTGTCGGCCGTCGACGGGAACACGTCGCGACCGCTGGTGGCGATCGAGCCGGCGGGCACGCGGATGCGCTCGCCCTCGTGGCGTTCCCAGTACCGGCCCGCGTCGGCCAGGTCGGCGGGGGGCGCGGCCTCGGTGACCGCGACGTCGGCGTCGGGCTCGAGGCCGGTGGCCGTGACCTCGATCAGCCGGGGGCTGGTCAGCTCGGTCAGCGAGAAGAACTCGGTGACGGTGCCGCGCAGCACCAGCTCCTCGCCGACCTGGGGGAGGTGGGCGGGGCCGCCGTCGGCCCGCAGCAGGGTGGTGAACCCGCCGAGGAACACGAACACCCCGTCAGAGCTGGTGGGGTCGCCGTCGGCGGTGGCCGGCGTGTTCTGGATGAAGAGGCCGTGCTGCTGCCCCCCGCTGGACGTGCGGGCCAGCGTCTTCTGGGTGACCACGCCCTGCACGACGACCTGCTGGCCCGCGAGCGGCGACGCGAACGTGGGACCGTCGGCGGTGTCGCCCACCGCGCCCTGCACCTCGCCGATGGGGATGATGCCCTGGACGGCGACGGACAGCGTGCACGTCGCCGTCTGGGGGGCCTCGTCGTCGTTGGTGGCCGCGACCGTGACGGCGTAGGTGCCCGCGGGGACGTCGGCGCCGACCGAGATCGTCGCCTCGGCCGTGCCGCCCGGCGCGGTGGCGGGGGAGAGGTCGGTGCGGGCGATCGTGCCGGCGGCCGGGGCCGGATCGACCGCGGTGACGTCGATGTCGACGACCGTGCCGTCGGGGTCGGTGGCGGTGACGGCGCGGCTGGCGGCGGTGCCGGCCACCGTGGTGAGGGGCCCGCCGCAGGTCACCGTCACCGGCGAGTTGCCGGTGCCGGGGTCGAAGGTGTGGGCGCCGAGCCCGTCGAAGGTGTTCTGGGCGAAGCCCTCCCACTCGTCCGCCGGGTCGAACGCGTTGCTGCCGTCGGTGTCGCCCGCGCTGACGGTGGGCAACCGGCGGATCGTGTTGTCGGCAGTGCTCGTCAGGCCGGTGCCCCACTCGCTGCCGGGGTCGAACCCGATCTGGCCGATGATGTCGACGGCCGCCCCGCCCTTGCGCAGCGCCAGCGCGTCGTCGCCGTTGAAGTTGATGACCGACGACGAGATCTGGTCGGCCTGGGCCAGGATGGCGGGGTCGGCGCTGGCGTGGGACAGCACATGGACCTCGCCGTCGGCCACGGTGCCGGTGAGGGCGACCGTCTGGCTGGGCGTCGGCGACCCGTTGCTGTACAGCTCGAGCGTGTAGCCGCCCGCCGCGAGGTCGATCGGTGCGCCGGTGCCGTTGAAGATCTCGACGGCCTTGTTGAAGCTCGACCCCTCGATGTATTCGGAGAAGAACACGTCGGTGGGGACGGCGGCCGCCGCCGGTGCTGCGGTGCCCCCGAGCACGGCGGCGGGGGTGGCCAAACCGGCGGCCAGGGCGACGACCAGGGCACGAAGCGAGCGCGAACGCATACGGTGACGCTAATTCGCCGAAGCGACGTCCGCCTGCCGATCGCCCGATCGGCGGATGAACGGTCGGTTGCATCGGCCCACGCCGCCAGCGGCCGCGAGCCGCCGGGCCCGGCCCCTGAGGCCTCCCGAGGGCCCGGCCTCCTGAGGCCTGCCGAGGGCCCGGCCTCCTGAGGCTTCCGGAGGGCCCGGCCTCCTGAGGCATGCCGAGGGCCCGGCCTCCTGAGGCCTGCCGAGGCAATAGCGGTCGCTGCGGGCACCCGGAGGCAATAGCCGTCGGCCCCCGACCGCTATGGCCTCGGGCTGTCGAGATCGACCGCTATTGCCTCGGGCTGGGGGCGGCGCGGCGGGTCGTCGGCGCCGGTCAGGCGAGCGGGTCCGGCGCGCCGGGTGGATCGGCCCAGCGGGGCGGGTCGTCGGCGCCGAGGGGCCGGCCGGCCCAGCGCACCTCGCCGGGCGTGCGCGACATGCGGGCCACCAGCCCCTGCATGGGGACGCCGTCGGCCTCGACGATGGCACCCCGGGCGGCGACCTGGGGATCGGCGAACACGTCGGCCATGTCGTACACGGGGGCGGCGGCGGCGTGGGCGGCGTCGAAGGCTGCCACGACCTCGTCGACCGTGCGGGCGGCGCAGAACGCGGCCATCCGGTCGTCGATCTCGGCGCGGGCCGCGATGCGGCCGGCGAACGAGCGCAGGTCCTCGCGGTCGCCCAACCCGATCAACTCCATCACCCGGCGCCCCACCGACTCGGCCGAGGCCGACACGGCCACCCACCGGCCGTCACCGCACCGCCAGGTGCCGCGGGGAACCGAGTACGGCAGGCTCGATCCCTGCCGCTCCTGCAGGAACCCGGTGAGCCCGTAGGCCGGCGGCAGCGGGCCCATGCACTGGAGCAGCGACTCGAGGAGCGTCACGTCGACCACCTGGCCCACGCCGGCGTGGAGCGCCGCCATGATGGCGAAGGCGGCGGCCAGCGCGGTGACCTCGTCGGTGAGCGCGATGGGCGGCAGGAGGGGCCCGCCGTCGGGCTCGCCGTTGATGGCGGCGAAGCCGGACATCGCCTCGGCGAGGGTGGCGAAGCCGGGCCGCTGCGCGTAGGGGCCGTCCTGGCCGAAGGCGGTGACCCGGCAGATGACCAGGTCGGGGTTGCGCTCGTGCAGCACGTCCGGGCCCAGTCCCAGGCGCTCCATGACGCCGGGCCGGAAGTTCTCGATGACGACGTGGGCGTCCTCGACCAGGCGCAGCACGGTGGCGCGGCCCTCGTCGGACTTGAGGTCGAGGGTGGCGCACCGCTTGTTGCGGCCCACCACCTTCCAGTACGCCGAGGTGCCGTCGCGGGGGTCGGGCAGGCCCATGCCGCGGGTCGAGTCGCCGGTGCCGGGTCGCTCGATCTTGAGCACGTCGGCGCCGAAGTCGGCGAGGTAGCGCGCCGCGCCGGGACCGGCGACCACCGTCGCCAGGTCGAGCACCCGGATGTCGGCTAGCGGGCCCGGCACCCGGTTGACCGTACGGGCTGCGGCGGCCGGCGGGCGAACCCGCTGGTAACATCCGGGGGCGCCGCACCGGCCGTGTGCGTGGCGAGCTGGGCACCCGGGGGGGTTCCATGAAGTCGTCTGGGGGGACGTCGGCGGGCATCGCGGGCGGTGGTCCGACCGCCGCGCCGCCATCCGCCGCCCCTGAGCTCGGCTCGGCGCCGGCGCCGGCAGCGCCCGGCACGGCGGCCGCCGCCCACGGGGCCGGCTCGGCGTCGCCTGGCACGGCCACCGCCCTCGAGAGCGGGGGCGCACCGTTCCGGCTCGGGTACCGGCCGCAGCTCGACGGCGTGCGCGGCATCGCGGTGATCCTCGTCGTCGTCTACCACGTCGGCCGGCTGCTGTGGCCCGAGGCTTCCGGCTGGCTCGCCCCCGGCGGCTTCCTCGGGGTCGACCTGTTCTTCGTCCTCAGCGGGTTCCTGATCACGTCGCTGCTGCTCGCCGAGGCCGAGCACGGAGGCGGGGTGTCCCTCGGCGCGTTCGCGGCGCGGCGCGTGCGGCGGCTGGTCCCGGCCCTCGTGGCCCTGATGGCCGTGCTGCTGGCGATCGCGCTGGCCGGCAAGATGTACGACCCCGCCGTCATGGCGCGCTCGGCGGTGACCGTCCTGACGTTCAGCCACAACTGGGCGATCGGCGCCGGATGGCGCGTCGAGCTGGGGTACCTGTGGACGGTGGCCGTCGAGGCCCAGTTCTACGTGCTCTGGGCCGTGGTCGTGGCGGCGGCGGTCCGCGCCCGCCGCCCTCACCTGGTGCTGGCCGTGGCCGCGGCGGCAGGCATCGTCGCCGTGGTGGTGTGGCGCCTCGCCCAGGTCGAGCAGGGCGAGCCGCTGTTCTTCGCCTACGTCGGCACCGCGTCACGGCTCGACGCGCCGCTGGTCGGTGCCCTCGCCGGGGTGGTGGCCGCCGCCGGGTGGCTGCCGGTGTTCCGCGGCCGGGCGGCGGCGGTCGGGGGCACCGTGGGCCTGGCCGTCCTCGTGGGGGCGGCGATGCGCCTCGATTCCCTCGACGAGGCCCTCTACCGGGGCCTGTTCACGCTGCTGGCGCTGGCCGCGGCGGTCGGTGTGCTGTCCGCCGTGCGAGCGGGCCCGGGGCGCCTGACCCGGTCGCTCGCGCTCCGCCCCCTCGTGGCCGCCGGCATCATCTCGTACTCGCTCTACGTGTGGCACCTGCCGATCTTCGAGATGGTGGGCAGGAACACCCCGGGCTGGCATCCGCTGCCCCGCGTGGCGCTGGGGGTCACGCTCGCCGTGGTCGCGGCCGTGGCGTCCTACCGGTTCGTCGAGCGCCCGTTCCGGCGCCGTCGCGCCGCCCGGGCGTGAGCGAGTGAGCCGCTCGCCGGGCGGCGTCGTCGGCATCGCTGGCACCGTCGCACCTCGCCGACAGTCAGCCGTCGCGCGCCGACCCGCGTGAGGCCGACCCCGGGTGCGGAGCCACACCGGTCAGTCGCACACCTCCGCTCGTGCGGCGAGCGGGTCGACGGGGAACCGGAACGCATGCAGGCGCAGGGCATCGACGATGTTGCCGGCGAACCGGCCCACGGTCAGGCGGCCACGCGTGTTCTCGACGAGCGTTCGCAGCTCGCCGCAGCCCAGGGCCTCGGCGGCAGCGGCCCGGTCGGCCTCGAAGGCCTCGACGTCGATCTCGCCCGGCAAGTCGACGCCGCTCAGCGCCGCCGTCAATCCCGGCACGCGGGCGAACGTGGCCGGGTCGACCCGCGTGTCCGGGTCGAGGAAGGCCGCCGCGATCCACGGCGCGCCGATGTCCTTTTCGTGGCCGGGAGTCGCCCGCCAGTCGAGTCGAACGTGCGACACCACGACGTCGGCGAGGCCGTGGCGGTCGAACACCAGGGCATCGAGCGGTGCGGTGTAGCCGACCACCCCCAGACCGTGGGCGGTCAGCACGATCCGCGTCGGATTCCGGCCGGGGACCGGCGGCTGGCCCGGGTCGTAGTAGCCCGGCCGGTACCCCGCCGACGACAGCGTGGCGAGAGTGGTCGCGTGCGCGGCGTTGTGCTCCGCAAGGACCGGATGGTCGTTGGTCGCGAGGGCCACGGTGAGAGAGCGACCGTCGACGACGCCCGTGACCGCGCCCCTGACCGCCGGCACGTCGAGGGCATCGGCGCTGCCGTTGAGGAGCATCCCGGGCGGGGGGCGCCACAGGAGGGCCGCAGCCCCCGCCCAGGCGAGGATGACCGCGACCGCCAGCGTCCGGACCGGCGCCCGCCGGCGCTCGAGCGGGACTGCCAGCACGGGGAGCAACGCCGCGAACCAGGTGACGTGGAGCAGCCGGCCGTGCATGTAGTCCCCGCCGACCCGCACGACAGCCAGCAGGTGGAGGAGCGCGGCGACCTCGACGGACAGGACCACGAGGCGCCATTCGACGGCGCGCCCGCCAGGCCCCGTCGCATGCCACGACGACACGAGCCAGACGGCGAGGGCGACGACGGGGATGACCAGGAGGTACGGCAGCGTGAAATTGAGGAGGTACTTCCAGCCCTGCCCCCACCAGGCGCTCGTGCCCTCCTTGGCATAGAGCGTGTTGGGCAGCAGCTGGCCGTAGAACCCCATGCGGAGGACCTGTGCCGCCACGGGGATCGCCGACGCTGCCGCGCCGGCGGCCAGCAGGCCGCGCCGGCCGCCACGCCGCCAGGCGGCGAGACCGACCACCACGCAGAAGCCGACGGAATACACCGCGAAGTCGGGTCGCACCAGGACCCCCACGCCGGCGAGGAGGGCGGTGGCGGTGACCCGGCGTCGGGACGGCGTGCTCGTGCCCCCCAGCACGACGACCGCCAGGAACGACGCGCCGAGCCACAGCAGCGCCAGGCCGTTCTCCAGCCCACCCGTCGCCCAATCCCACGTCGCGGCCACGCCGAGGTACGCCAGCGCGCCCACGGGGACCGTGGGCCACATCGCCTCCCCACCCCCGCGCAGCCGGGCGAGGCGCAGGGCGCCCGCCATGCCGGCCGCCAGGCCGGCGGCACCGAGCACGAGCTCGAGAACCAGGGCGGTCCACTCGAGGCGGGCGGGGCTGAGGATGTCGGCGATCACCAGCAACGCCGCCCACAGCGTGCTGGTGGTGGCCTCGACCCGATCGCCGCTGTTGAACACCGGGCCGTGCCCGGCGAGCACGTGCTTCACGACCCGGTAGTTGATGAAGGCGTCGTCGACGGTCCAGCGTCTGGACCAGCCCACCACGAGGTAGGCGACGACGGGCACGGACAGGACGACCGTCGGGCCTCGCCGCGCGGCGCGGGTGATGGGCGCCACGCGGGGGGAACGTTCCGGCGCGGCCACCGTTACGGTCGCCGTACCGGTCTCCATCGGCCCGCCAGGCTAGTGCCCGAGCTCGAGGGGGCCTGCACGACCGGCGGCCGGGTGGCTCAGCCTCGCTGCGTGGCGACAGCGAAGCAGCGCTCGTCGAGGGCGCCGAACGCGTACTCCTCGTACATGCCGCCGTAGAGGTCGCGGGTTTTCTCGCTCCACGCCAGGGCCTCGGGGGCCGAGATGCGGCGGAACACCTGGAGGATGCCGCCCTCGTGCACCCGGTACTCGGCCCAGGCGCCGGGGAAGTCCTTGACGCACGCCACCTCGACCCAGGGCACCTCGCGGGTGGCCGAGAACCGGCGGACACGGTTGCGGTGGGTGTGACCCGCGAAGTACCCGACGATGCGGCGGCGCCGCGCGACCACGTCGACCAGCCGCTCGGAGTCGCCGGGGTTGATGCCGAAGTAGGCCTCGGGCCGGACGCCAGAGTCGGGGTTCCAGGCGTGGTGGTGCCCGAAGACGAGCACCGGCCGGTCGGCCTCGGCGGCCAGCGTGTCGAGCCACTCGAGCGACTCGGCCGACACGCCGCCCGAGGCCTTGCCGGGGATCGACGTGTCGAGCACGGCGAGCGTGACACCCGGCAGCGTGCGCGACAGCGGCGCGGCCGAGGCGAAGTCCTCGCCGTGGTAGGCGTCGTGGTTGCCCCGCACGTGCAGCATCCGCTCGCCGAAG
>DASTFE010000083.1:0-5093 GCA_035708905.1 Acidimicrobiales bacterium
GGCCGACCCCGGCGACGGTGGCGCCGGCGGCAGCGATGGCACCGATGGCACCGATGGGACGGGCGACCCCGGCGACGGGCGCCACGACCCCGCCGACTCGTTCCCCGACCACTGGACGCCGGAACAGGTCGCCTTCGCCGAGGCGCTGATCGCCGACACCGAGGCGGCGCTCGAGCGCTACCGCAACCCCGGCATCCTGCCCCTGCTCGGGTTCACGTGGATCCTCGACGGCACCCAGCCGGACGGCTACCAGCACTGGGTCAACCTCGGGTGGTTCGGCGACGGCCACGAGCTCGACCCGGCGTATCCCGAGTCGCTGGTGTTCCGGAACACGGCCGACGGCCCGGTGCTCGAGGCGGCCATGTACATGCTGCCCTGGGGCTACGACCTGACGAACATCCCCGACGACATCGCCTGGCTGCCCGGCTGGCACGTGCACGACAACCTGTGCTTCGACGCCAACGGCAGGATCGTGGGCATCGCCGAGGACGGGGTGTGCGAGACCGGCTTCCTGGTGGTCACGCCGCCGATGATCCACGTGTGGACCGTCGACACGCCGTGCGGCCGGTTCGCCGGCGTCGACGAGCACGGCCTGCAGTGCCACGACGACCATTGAAGCGGCCGCGTTGGGCCGGTGACGGTCGCGTGACCGGCCGGTAGATTGAGGGCTGTCGA
This sequence comes from Acidimicrobiales bacterium, assembly GCA_035708905.1. Classification (GTDB taxonomy): domain Bacteria; phylum Actinomycetota; class Acidimicrobiia; order Acidimicrobiales; family VFJN01; genus ZC4RG19. The sequence goes on from DASTFE010000083.1 coordinate 676, forward strand.
TGCATCGACACCGCCGGCCGGCGGGCCGGCGGCGGCACGCGCGGAGGCGAGATGACGGCCGACACCACGACCACGACCACGATCCCCGTGGCCGACGGCGCCGCGGACGCGGCCGGCGCGTGCTGCGTCGTGCTGACCGCCCCGCTGTCCGAGCCCGACGCCGGTGAGCTCGCAGCGGCCTTCGCAGCGCTGGCCGACCCCGTGCGCCTGCGGCTGCTCAGCATCCTGGCCGACGCGGGGGAGTCGTGCTCGTGCGACCTCGAGGCGCCGCTCGGCAAGTCGCAGCCCACCATCAGCCACCACACCAAGGCCCTGGCCGAGGCGGGGCTCATCACCGGCGAGAAGCGGGGCCGGTGGACGTGGTGGCGCATCGTCCCCGAGCGCTTCGCCGCCCTGCGCCTCGCGCTCGACCCCGGCTGAGCACCCGCCGGCGGGGGTCGCCGGGTCGGAGCCACTCGACGCGTCAGCAGGCGGCCCGGGCGGCGACGAGCGCAAGCTCCGCCCGCTGGCGCCGGTCCCAGAGGGTGCGCGGGCGCAGTCCTCGGTGGTGCGCGATGTCGGCCACTCGGTGACCGGCGATGCGAGATCGGGCGATCAGCTCGGCGTCGTCGCGCTCGACGATGCCCGCGCTCACGGCGTCGCGCAGCAGCTCGCTCAGCTCGATCGCGGGGTTGTCACCCGGCGAGTGCACGTCCGTCGAGTGCTGGGCCCCGGCGTGCTGCCGTGCGGGCTCGGCCGATGGCACCGCGACGAGCCGCGGCACCGCCCGCCTGAGCTCGTGCGCGGCGTCCATCAGGATGTTGGCGGCGATGCGCCCGGGGCGACGGGACAGCGGGTAGTGCCGGATCCGGTGGTACACGGCCGTGACGGCGGCTGCGGCCCGCTCGTCGGGGTCGCCCAGTGCCCACCAGCGGCGGGCCAGCGCGCGCGTGCCCGGCAGGAGGAGCTGGAGCAGCACGCGGGCCGCGAGGCCGTCACCGTCGACGGCTCGCGACACCAGTGCCAGGAGGACGCGGTCGGCGTCGGCGGGCGGCGCGCCCCGGACGAACCGCTCGACGTCGCCGGCGGTGTGGGCGTCGCCGGCGAGCTCGCACACGGGTCGTAGGTGGCGGACGACCCGCCGGTCACAGCTGAGCCTCCGCCACTCGCGGTCCAGCATCTCGAACACATTGGCCATCGGGCACCCCCTCGTCGGTCGCTCCCAGGCCGCCGACGATGCAGGGCCGTGGTCCCCTGGGAGGTCCCCCGCCCTGGTCAGAGGTGGTACTCGACGAGGGGGCGGTGTCCGGTGGGGACAGGCGGGTGGACCGTCGCAGAGCACGTGCGAGGGCCGCGCGGCATCCGACGCCGTTCGTCCCTACGATCTGTGGCGACGTCGTTCCAGCCGGGGGACGGCCGGGCCGTGGGGACCGGAGCAGCGATGACAGTCGATCGATCGACGAGTGGGTGGCCGACCGCGCTCCGGTGCCGTCCCGCGCGCATCTCGCGTCGATGGAACGAAGCGAGGCCGCGGGCGTGACGCGCGCGGCGAGGCCGGGCACCCCGCGCCGAGCGACGGACGCGCTCCGGGGTCTGGCCGCGCTCGTCGGCGCAGCGGTGCTCGTCGCCGGCGTGCCGGTGGCGCTCATACGCTGGATCGGGTCGCCGCTACCGGCCGCGGTGCCCGCCCCGTCCGAGGTGCTCGACGCGCTGCGTGACACCTACATCCCCGACGAGTTCCTCCTCAAGGCGCTGGCTCTCGTGTGCTGGCTGGTCTGGGCGCAGCTCGTCGTCTCGTTCGTCGTCGAGGTGGTGGCCTACGCGAGGGGCCGCAAGGCGGGCGCGGTGCCGCTGGCCGGCGGGATGCAGCAGGCGGCCGCTCGGCTCGTCGCCGCCATCGCGCTGCTCGGCGTCCTCGTCGGCACCCGTAGCGCACCCGGCGTCGGGCCGGCGGCGGGACCCGGCAGCCTGGCCGCCACGCCGGCGGCCGCCATCACCCTCGTGGCCGATCCGGCAGCCGCCGAGGCACCGGGCGACACGACGGCCGCCGCCCCGGCGGTGGGTGCCGCAGCAGCCGGCCCGGTCTGCGAGGTGCAGTGGCGGGACACGCTCTGGGACATCGCCGAGCGCCACCTCGGCGACCCGCTGCGCTGGACCGAGATCTTCGAGTTGAACGAGCGACGCCTACAGGCCGACGGTGGTTGCCTCACCGACCCCGACCGCATCGAACCCGGCTGGCAGCTCGTCCTGCCGGCGGATGCGCAGCTCGCCCAGGCGCCCGACGTCCAGCCCGTCGCCGCCGCGTGGCCCGCGGGCGCCGAGGGCGCCGACGCGACCGAGGTCACCGGCGAGGTCGACACGACCGGTGCTCGCCTCGACGACGGCATGGTCCTGCTCGACGACGACGCCATCGCTGGCGCCGTCGCGCCCGATCCCGGCGTCACGGTCATCCCGGTGTCGGTGGAGGACACCGCGCCCTCGGCGCCGGCGAGCAGCGACGAGACGCCACCGGCCGCCACCCCGCAGCCCGCCGTCCCGACCGACGTCACGGTCGAGCGGGGCGACAACTTCTGGTCGCTCGCCGAGGAGCACCTCGCCGAGACGTGGGGGCGCGCCCCGACCGATGCCGAGGTCGCCGAGCACTGGCGGATGCTGATCGACCAGAACCGCGAGCGGCTCGTGCCGCCCGGCGACCCGGACCTGATCCACCCCGGCCAGGTGTTCACGCTGCCCGAGCCACCGGGCGACCCGACGAGCCTCCAGTCACTCGCCCCGGGCGACACCGCCGGGGCCCTGACCGTCGACCCCGCGGCCGAGGACGACTGCGACGATCCCCCGGCCGACATCGGCGCCTCGGGAGGTGACGTCGAGTCCGGCACGGTACCGACCGACGACGCGGGCGGGGGTGCCGGCGACGCCGGGGCGGGCACGTCGTCGACCACGGTCGCGTCCCGCCCGGGCGACACCGGGGACGAGGCGGGAACCGCTGCACCGGTGCCGCCGGCCGGCGAGGGCGGCGGTGGTCCCCAGACCCCGGGGGCGGATTCCGGCGACAGGCCGCCGAGCGGAACCGACCCGCCCGCGACCGGCGCGGTCGGCGACACGGCCGACCCGGGCAGCGGGGTGCCGGTCGGACTGGCGGGCGGGGGCGTCGCGCTGGCGGGCGCGCTGCTGCTCCTCGAGCGCCGGCGCAGGGCGCAGCAGCGGCACCGGCGGTCGGGCCGGGTCGTTCCGCTGCCGCCGAGCGGCCTCCGCACCGGCGAGGGGCGCCTGCGTTGGGGGGCAGACGTCGCCGGGGCCCGACTGGTGGACGTCGCTCTCCGGGCGGCGGCGGCCGGCGCGGGAGCGACCGGGGTGCCGCCGCTGCGATGGGTCGAGGCCGCCCCCGACCTCGTGACCCTGGTGCTGGTGAGCCCGTCGCCTGCACCACCCGGCTTCGCCGAGGTCCACCCCGACCGTTGGGTGAGCGCCGCGACCGTCGACGCTCTCGACGCCGTCGCCAGCCACGCGTCCGCGCCCGCGCCGGCCCTGGTGCCGATCGGTACGACGGAGGACGGGACCGAACTGCTCGTCGACCTCGAGCTGAGCCGCGTCGTCACGGTGCACGGTGCCGAGGGCGACGTCCTGGGGCTGCTCCGCTCCGTGGTCGTCGCGGCGGCGACGTCTCCCTGGAGCGAGCAGCCGCGCATCGTGCCGGTGGGCCTCGACCCCGACCTGGAGCGGCTGCCGGGCGTGCAGTCCACCGGCTCGCTGGCGGCGGCGCTCGACCAGGCCGAGGAGCACGCCGACCGCACCGAGGCTGCCCTGCGATCGTTGCGGTGCCCCTCTCTTGCCCAGGCCCGCGCCGTGGGTGCCACGCCCGAGGCGTGGGACCCGCTGGTCGTCGTGTCCGCTGTCCCCGTGCACGACCCCGACGACCTGCGTCGCGTCGATGCGCTCGCACGGCGGGCCAACACGGCCGTCGCCGTGGTGACCGTGCCGTCGCTGGACGGTCGTCCCCACGGGCGGGCCGCTGTCATCGGCGAGCACGGCTGGCTGCAGGTCGACGGCGTCGACGAACCGGTCGTGCCCCGCCACTTGCACGCCGACGACGTCCACACGCTGGTCGGGCTGCTCGACGGTGCGACCACCCGCACGGACGAAGATCCACGCGAGGCGCCCGCCGACCTGGCTGCTCGCCGGCCCGTGGTGCCCCCGCCGCCGCCACCGCCAGTCACGCCCGAGTCGCCGGACGCTGCGGTGCCGGGCCACGGGGACGGCAGTCGCGAGGCGCCGGTCGCTGCGACCGCGCCCAGCCACTCGCGACTCGCCGAGCTGATGGCTGGCGTCGAGGTGATGGTCAGGGTGCTCGGCGAGGTCGAGGCGGTGCGGCTGCCGGTCGGGACCGAGCCCGAGGAGAAGCTGGTGCCGTCGCGCCAGCGCGCGCTCGAGGCGATCTC
>DASTFE010000084.1:0-2418 GCA_035708905.1 Acidimicrobiales bacterium
CCGGCGCGACATCGACGAGACGCAGGCGCAGCTCGACGACCACCTCACGGTCGTCCCCACCGACGAGATCGGCGAGGACGACCTCGAGCAGGCCGTGTTCGACCTGATCGGTGCCGGCGACGTCCCCGCCGTGCTCGACGACCCGCTCGTCGAGCACCCCGACCACCGCGCCCGCCTGCTCGACGCGATCGTCGAGGCGTCCGAGCGGCGTCCCGTCGTGCTGCTCACCGACGACCCCGGCACGCTGGGCTGGGCGATCAGCCTGCCCGACGACATCGGTGCGGTGACGCGTCTGGCGGCGCAATCCGGCATCGACCCCTCCGTGCCCGCGAGCAGGAGCGAGCCCCTCACCAGCCCATCCGGCCCGGTCTCATGATCTCCCCGAAGGACCGCAACGTGCCCAGACGCATCCCCATCCGACTCAAGCTCGCCGCCGCCCTGGCCGTTCCGATCTGCGCCCTGCTGATCGTGTCGGTACTCGAGGTCACCCAGAGCGCCCGCCAGGTGAGCGACACCCGCGACCAGACCGAGCTGGCCACCGCGGCCGTCGGTCCCGGCGGCCTGATCACCGCGCTGCAGAACGAGCGCAACTACGGCAGCGTGTACATCCTCGGCTTCGAGGGCGCCCTCCAGCTGCCCGTCACCTCGTACGACGAGGCGATGACGGCGACCGACGCCGCCATCGCCGAGTTCCGCGCCGACGTCGAGGCCAAGGGCGGCGCGGTCAGCCGCACCTACTCGCCCGCGCTGCGCGAGGTCAGCGAGCAGATCGGGGCGCTGCGCGAGATCGTCACCGGGTACGACGGACCTCGCAACCAGGAGATGACCGACGTCTCCGACCCGTTCTTCATGGGGGTCACCGAGCTCATCGACGAGCTGTTCCGGGCCAACGCCCAGGTGCCCCTGTCGATCGACGACCCCACGCTGCGCCGCGGCGTCGAGCTGACCGACCTGGCGACCCACCAGATCGAGAACGTCGCCCGGCTCACCCGGGTGGTGCTGCTCGCCGGCGTGGGCGGCGGGCTCGACCAGCCCGACGAGATCGCCGAGACGGCCGGGCTCGTGGGCCAGGTCGAGGCCAACCTCGACCAGACCCGCGACCTGGGCATCGGCCGCTACCGCCCCGCCACCGAGACGGCGATCGACGAGTTCACGTCGTCGGGCTACCTCGACTACGTCCAGCAGGCCGTCGACACCGGCGAGGTGCAGCTCACCGAGATGATGGGCTCGCTGTCCCGCGAGGACGACGAGGGCTTCAACGGCATGCGCGCCGCCATCGACCGCGAGCTGCTCAACCGGGCCGACGAGCTGAACGCGAACGCGGCCGCCACCCAGCGCCGGTACATCGCGCTGGCGCTCGCCGCCGTGGTCGTCGCCGGACTCGTCACCTGGCTCGTGTCCCGGTCGATCACCCAGCCGCTGCGCTCGCTCACCCACCAGGCCAAGGAGATGGCCGAGCACCGCCTGCCCGAGGCGGTCACCGACATCCTCGAGACGCCGCTCGGCGAGGACGTCACCGTCCCCACGGTCGACCCGGTGCGCGTCGACACCCGCGACGAGGTGTCCGACGTGGCCGACGCGCTCAACACCGTGCAGGACTCGGCGCTCGACCTGGCCGTCGAGCAGGCGGTGCTGCGGCGCAACATCGCCGACAGCTTCGTCAACCTGGGCCGCCGCAACCAGAACCTGCTCGGCCGCCAGCTCGACTTCATCACCGAGCTCGAGAGCAACGAGACCAACGCCGACACGCTGTCCAACCTGTTCCGCCTCGACCACCTGGCCACCCGCATGCGCCGCAACGCCGAGTCGCTGCTGGTGCTGGCCGGCATCGAACCGCCCCGCCAGTGGGCGGCGCCCGTGCGCCTCACCGACGTCATCCGCGCCGCCCTCGGCGAGGTCGAGGACTACCAGCGGGTCACCGTCCGCGGCGTCGAGCCGGCGACCATCCTCGGCTCGGCCGCCGCCGACCTCGCCCACCTGCTGGCCGAGCTCATCGAGAACGCCCTGGTGTTCTCGCCGCCCGACCAGACGGTCGACATCCGCGGCCGCAACCGGCCCGACGGCTACACGCTCGCCATCATCGACTCGGGCCTCGGCATGCCCGCCGCCGACGTCGAGGCCGCCAACCGGCGCCTGGCCGGCATGGAGAGCTTCACCATCGCCCCGTCCAAGTACCTGGGGCACTACGTGGCCGGCAACCTCGCGGCCCGCCACGGCATCGGGGTGCGGCTCGACAACTCGCCCGGCAACGGCATCACCGCCACCATCGACATCCCGCCGACGCTGCTCACCACCGACACCGATGTCGCGGCGCCGGTGACCCCGAACCACGGCAGGCCTGCGCTGGCCGACGGCTCCGGTGGGGCACTCGGGTTCGCCGACCGGCCCGCACCGGCGACCACCGAGCCCGCGCCGGCC
>DASTFE010000085.1:0-6969 GCA_035708905.1 Acidimicrobiales bacterium
AACTGCGGCACCACCTGGTCGGCCACCAGGGCCAGGTGGTCCAGGTCCCCGAGGTCCAGGACCTGCAGGTAGACCCGCTGCGCCCCCGCCTCGCCGTACCGTCCGATCCGGTCGACCACCTCGGCCGGCGTGCCAGCCAACCCGTTGGCCCGGAGCTCGTCGGGCCTGCGACCGATCGCCTCCGCGCGACGGGTGACCTCGGCGTCGTCCCGGCCGCAGCACAGCACCAGAGCGTTGGAGAGGACGAGTGATCCCGCGTCCCGCCCCCGTGTGTCGCAGGCCTCGCGGACCCGGTCGAAGATCTCCCTGCTCTCGTCGAGGCCGACGAAGGGGATGTTGAACTCGTCGGCGTACCTCGCCGCCAGCTCCGGCGTCCGGCGCCTGCCCTTCCCGCCGACCAGGACCGGGGGTCGCGGGGACTGCACGGGCTTGGGCAGCGCCGGCGAGTCGCTGAGCCGGACGCGCGAGCCCGTGAAGTCGAACCGCTCCCCGGCCGGGGTCTCCCAGAGACCGGTGACCACCGCCAACGACTCCTCGAGCAGGTCGAACCGCTCGCGGGTGGGCGGGAACGGGATCCCGTAGGCGGCGTGCTCCTGCTCGAACCACCCCGCGCCGAGGCCCAGCTCGACCCGCCCACCCGACATGGCGTCCACCTGGGCGACGGCGATCGCCAGCGGGCCGGGCAGCCGGAACGTGGCGGCCGTGAGCAGCGTGCCGAGCCGGATGCGCCCGGTGTCGCGGGCCAGCCCGGCGAGCGTGACCCAGGCGTCGGTGGGGCCGGGCTCGCCGAGCCCGTCGCCCATCGTCAGGTAGTGGTCGGACCGGAAGAACGCGTCGAAGCCGAGCGCCTCGGCTTCGCACGCGACGGCCAGCAGGTCGTCGTAGGTCGCCCCCTGCTGGGGCTCGGTGAAGATGCGCAGCGCGACGGGCATCCGCCCGTTCTACCCGACTGGGCCGGCTACTGGACCTGCCAGGTGGCGCCCGAGCGCAGCAGCGACTCGAGGTCGCCCGTGCCCCGGTCCTGCTGGGCGGCCGCGATCTGGTGCTCGACGCCCTCGCCGTAGTCGGGGCGCACCACGTCACGGAACACACCGATCGGCGTGGGCTCATGGGGCCCGGTGGCGAGGCGCGACAGCATGAACGCCACGCTCGGGTCGTCGCGGGTCTCGTCGTGCACCAGCAGCGCGTCCTCGCCGACGTCGGCGACGTCGACCAGGTGCGCGCCCCGCTGCGAGTCGATGACCACGCCGCGGCCGCCGTCCGCGCCGAAGCGGATCGGCTCGCCGTGGCGCAGCGGGATCAGCATGTCGTCGCGCTGGGCCCGCCCGGTGATCGACTCGAAGGCGCCGTCGTTGAAGACGTTGCAGTTCTGGTAGATCTCGACCAGCGACGCCCCCCGGTGCTCGAAGGCCCGGCGGATGACCTCCATCATGTGACGGCGGTCCATGTCGTGGGTGCGGGCCACGAAGGTGGCCTCGGCCCCGATGGCCACGCTGACCGGGTTGAAGGGGTGGTCGAGGCTGCCGAACGGCGTCGACTTGGTGACCTTGCCCACCTCGCTCGTGGGCGAGTACTGGCCCTTGGTGAGGCCGTAGATCTGGTTGTTGAACAGCAGGATCGTGACGTTCACGTTGCGGCGCAGCGCGTGGATCAGGTGGTTGCCGCCGATCGACAGCGCGTCGCCGTCGCCGGACACGACGAACACGTGCAGGTCGGGCCGCGCCAACGCCAGGCCGGTGGCGATGGCCGGCGCCCGGCCGTGGATCGTGTGCATGCCGTACGTGTTCATGTAGTACGGCATGCGGGCGGCGCAGCCGATGCCGGACACGAACACCGTGTCCTCGCGCCGGATGCCGAGATCGGGCATCAGCAGCTGGACCGCGGCGAGGATCGAGTAGTCGCCGCAGCCGGGGCACCAGCGCACCTCCTGGTCGCTGGACCAGTCCTTGCGGGTGGTGACCGGGATCATCGTGTCAGTCATCTGCCTCACGCGTCCTTGAGCCGGTCGACGATGGCCTGCTCGAGCTCCGACGCCGTGAACGGCACGCCGCGCACCTTGGTGACGGGTCGGGCGTCGACCAGGAACTCGGCCCGGAGCTGGTGGGCGAGCTGGCCCAGGTTCATCTCGGGGACCATGACCCGCGGGTAGCGGGCCAGCACCTCGCCCAGGTTGGGTGGGAACGGGTTGAGGTGCACGAGGTGGACGTGGGCCACCCGGTGACCGGCCCGGCGGGCACGGGACACCGCCCCGTCGATGGCCCCCCAGGTCGAGCCCCAGCCGACGACGAGCACCTCGGCGTCGTCGACGTCGCCGAAGACCTCGACCGGCGGGATCGAGCCGGCGATGCGGGCGACCTTCTCGGCCCGCAGCCGCACCATGTGCTCGTGGTTGGCCGGGTCGTAGCTGATGTTGCCCGACCCGTCCTCCTTCTCGATGCCGCCGATGCGGTGCATCAGCCCTGGCGTGCCGGGCAGTGCCCACGGCCGCGCCAGCGTCTCGGGGTCGCGCAGGTAGGGCCAGAAGGTGGGCTCGCCGTCGTCGCCCACGTGGTTGGGCTCGGTCGCGAAGTCGACGTGCAGATCGGGTAGCGAGCCGACGTCGGGCAGCCGCCATGGCTCGGTGCCGTTGGCCAGGTAGCCGTCGGACAGCAGCACGACGGGCGTGCGCCAGGTCAGCGCGATGCGGCCCGCCTCGATGGCCACCTCGAAGCAGTGGCTGGGGCTGCGGGCCGCCAGGATGGGCAGCGGCGCCTCGCCGTGGCGCCCGTAGTAGGCCATCAGCAGGTCGGCCTGCTCGGTCTTGGTGGGCAGGCCGGTCGACGGGCCGCCGCGCTGGATGTCGATGACGAGCAGCGGCAGCTCGAGGTTGACAGCCAGGCCCATCGTCTCGGCCTTGAGCGCCATGCCGGGACCGCTGGTGGTGGTGACGCCCAGGTGGCCGCCGTACGCGGCGCCGAGCGCGGCGCCGATGCCGGCGATCTCGTCCTCGGCCTGCAGCGTGCGCACGCCGAAGTTCTTGTGCTTCGACAGCTCGTGGAGGATGTCGGAGGCCGGCGTGATCGGGTACGAGCCCAGGAACAGCGGCAGCCCCGACAGCCGGCTGGCGGCGACGAGGCCCCAGGCCAGCGCCGTGTTGCCGTTGATGTTGGTGTACGTGCCGGGCGGCAGGGTGGCCGGCTTGACCTCGAAGGGGTGGTCGAACAGCTCGGCCGTCTCGCCGAAGGCGTGGCCCGCCTTGAAGGCGACGGTGTTGGCCTCGGCCACCTTGGGCTTGGCGACGAACCGCCGCTGGATCCACTCGAGCGTGGCGTCGACCGGCCGGGTGTACATCCACGACACCAGGCCGAGGGCGAAGAAGTTCTTGGACCGCTCGGCGTCGCGCGTCTTGACGCCGAGCGGCTCGACGGCGCCGCGGGTGAGCGACGTCATCGGCACCTCGTACACGGTGAAGCCGTCGAGGCTGCCGTCGCCGCGGGGGTCGGCCGCGTAGCCGGCCTTGGTCAGGCTGCGATCGTCGAAGGCGTCGCTGTTGAGGATGATCGTGCCGCCCGGCTCGACCCGCCCGATCTGGCTGCGCAGCGCGGCCGGGTTCATGGCGACGAGCACGTTGGGCGCATCGCCCGGGGTGGTGATGTCGTGGTCGGAGATGTGGACCTGGAACGCCGACACGCCGGCCAGGGTCCCCGCAGGGGCCCGGATCTCGGCCGGGAAGTCGGGCAGCGTCGCCAGGTCGTTGCCGTACAGCGCGCTGGTGGCCGTGAACCGGTCGCCCGTGAGCTGCATGCCGTCACCGGAGTCGCCGGCGAAGCGGATGATCACCCGATCGACGGTCTCAGGTGATCGGGGTCTGTGCGTCGTGTCGGACAACCGCGTCTCCCTTGACGAGATGATCCTTGTTCCTTGGTTGACCCTACCGCCTCCAGATGAGCGACCGGTGTACGGTCGCTGTGAGAGATGGCCAGCTCACGGCCCGTGCGCCCAGCAGGCGCGCCAGTAGACCGGGCCGATGGGACCGGCCCACTGCGCGAAGTGCTCGGCGCGGCACGCGCCGACGGTCAGGCGATCGTGACCGAGGCGTCGAGGTAGACGTCCTGGATGGCGTTGAGCAGCTCGGCGCCCTCGGACATCGGGCGCTGGAACGCCTTGCGGCCCGAGATGAGGCCGATGCCGCCCGCCCGCTTGTTGATCACCGCGGTGCGCACGGCCTCGGCCAGGTCGGAGGCCCCCTTGGACTCGCCGCCGCTGTTGATCAGGCCGATGCGGCCCATGTAGTTGTTGGCCACCTGCCACCGGCACAGGTCGATCGGGTGGTCGGTCGTCAGCGTGTCGTAGACGGCCTTGTTGGTCTTGCCGAAGCCCTCGAAGGCGTTGTACCCGCCGTTCACGGTGGGCAGCTTCTGCTTGATGATGTCGGCCTCGATCGTGACGCCCAGGTGGTTGGCCTGGCCCGTCAGGTCGGCAGCGTTGTGGTAGTCGACGCCGTCCTTCTTGAACGCCGAGTTGCGCAGGTAGCACCACAGGACGGTGAACATGCCCAGCTCGTGGGCTCGAGCGAAGGCCTCGCTGACCTCCTGGAGCTGGCGGGTCGACTCCTCGGACCCGAAGTACACCGTGGCGCCCACTGCGGCGGCCCCGAGGTCGAAGGCCTGGTCGACCGACCCGAACAGCACCTGGTCGTACTTGTTGGGGTAGGTGAGCAGCTCGTTGTGGTTGATCTTGACGATGAACGGGATCTTGTGCGCGTAGCGGCGGGCGGTGGCGCCGAGCACGCCGAACGTCGACGCCACGGCGTTGCAGCCGCCCTCGATCGCCAGCTCGACGATGTTGGCCGGGTCGAAGTACTGCGGGTTGGGGGCGAAGCTGGCGGCCGCCGAGTGCTCGATGCCCTGGTCGACAGGCAGGATCGAGACGTAGCCGGTGCCCGCCAGCCGCCCGTGCGAGAACAGCGACTGCAGGTTGCGCATCACCTGCGGCGACCGGTCGGTCTGCGCCACGACCCGGTCGACGTAGTCGGGGCCCGGCAGGTTCAGGTCGTCGCGGGGGATGCCCTTGGACTCGTGGGTGAGGAGGCTCTCGGCCTCGTCGCCCAGCAGGCTCTGGATGTCGGCCACGGCGTGACTCCCTCGTCGTCGGTCCTGGGGGACGGGTCAGGTGCGGACTGCCCTTCAGGCTAGTGGGCGCGTCCCGGCCGCCGGCCGGTCCGGCGGCCCGGACCACGGTGCCCGCGGCGGGAACCTCCGGCCGCGGGATCGGTCAGCGCAGCGCCCGCAGGCGCGCCTGGACGTCGACGAAGTCGGGGTCGTTCGTGGCGACCAGCCCGAACAGCTCGCGGGCCCGGGGCAGGTCGCCCGCCCGCTCGTAGAGGTCGGCCGAGGCGTAGGCCAGGCGCAGGTGGTGCAGCTTGGGCCGCCGGGTGGGCTTGGCCGCGGCCTCGAGCAGCCTGATCGCGTCGTCGAGGCGGCCCTGGTCGGCGAGGGCGCCCGCGGCGACGATGCGCCCCTCGGCCACCAGCTCGGCGCTGGGGCTGGCCTGACGCAGCTCGTCCCACAGCTCGTCGACCTCGGCGTACTGGCCCAGCGCCCGGTAGCAGTCGGCCAGCACCGGGTGCTGCTCGGTGCTGCCGGTCTGGGTGCGGAACGCCTCGAGCTCGCGCTTGGCCTGCGCCCACCGCCCGAGCCGGTACAGGGTCAGGCCGTACAGCTCGCGCACCGACGCCGCGCCCGGTGCCTGCTCGGCGAGCGGCCGGAGGATGCGGCGGGCCTCCTCGTAGCGCTCGCGGCGGAACGCGGTCGAGGCGTCCTTCAGGCGCGACTCGAAGCGGGCGAGGCGGTTGGGCGCCACCGCTCGGCGCACGTCGTCGTCGCCGGCCGCGGCGCCGTCAGCGCGGACAGCCGCACCGTCGCGATCGCGCCGGGCGCCGGCCGCCGGCGGCGCCGTGTCACGCCGGCGCGGACCGGGCCGGGAGGGGCCGGACCGGCTGCGCCCCACGGCACCTGCAGCCTCGTCGCGGAGCTCGCCCTCGTCGATCCACTCCTCGGGCTGCCACCGGGGCGACGTCGTGGCCTTGCCACCATCGCCGCCGCTCGGCGAGTCGCGGCGCACCTCGCGCCCCGCCGCCCGCCAGGCGTCGGACGCGCTCGCGCCGCCCTCGCGCCCTGCGCCCCGCCGGGCCAACCCGCCCCACCGCCGGGGGCCCCGCATCTCGGCGCCGTCACCGGCCGGGCGACGTGCGCCCCGCTCCGATCGGTCGGCGCCGCGCCCGCTGGCACCGCTGCGCGACCGACCCTGACCGCGGGCCTGGCCCCGGGACTGGCCTGCCCCCTGGGCCCGAGACTGGCCGCGCCCGTCCTCACTGGGGCGGCGGGCATCCGCGCCGGGCCGGCGGCCAGGCTTCCGCGGCCCCGGCCGGCCCCGACCGCCGGCACCGCTCGCCCGCTCGGGTCGGGGGCGCGCCGAGCGGCCACCCTCTCCCCCGCCGTCAGTGCGCCGGGGACGCGGCCGGCGGTCACCGGGTGGACCGCCGCGGGGAGAAGGGGGAGGTGCCATGGGGTCGCATCCTACTTTCGACGGCTGAAAACGCGACGAGGGCCGCCCCTGAAGGGCGGCCCTCGTTGAAAGCGAAATCCGGCGGCGACCTACTCTCCCAGGCGGTCTCCCGCCAAGTACCATCGGCGCGGGAGGGCTTAACTTCCGTGTTCGGAATGGGAACGGGTGTGACCCCTCCGCCATAGCCACCGAAAACCTGTTGTCATGCTCCTTGAGCACTCCATAGCGAGCACGAAGATCGATGTTCATCCAAGCCCTCGGCCGATTAGTACCGGTCGGCTGCACACGTTGCCGTGCTTCCACCTCCGGCCTATCAACGTGGTGGTCTACCACGGGCCTTACCAGGTTGACCCTGTGGGGAACCTCATCTTGGAACGGGCTTCGCACTTAGATGCTTTCAGCGCTTATCCCTTCCGCAGGTCG
>DASTFE010000086.1:0-5059 GCA_035708905.1 Acidimicrobiales bacterium
GTCGTCGACCGCGTGGCGGAGCACCGCCACGGCGCCCAGCGAGGCACCCACGAGCACGACCCGCGGGGCGAGGTCGCGGGCGGCGGCGGTGGCGGCGGCGACGTCGAGGCGCTCGGCGTCACCCAGCGTGCACAGGCCGCCCGACTCGCCGTGGCCGCGCATGTCGTAGGCGACGACCACGTGGCCGGCGGCCCGCAGGTCGCTCGCCACGGCCGTCACCGACGGGTCGCGGCGGTGGGCGGCGAAGCCGTGGACGAGCACCACCGCGGTGGTGGGGGGGTCGGGCGCCAGCCACACGTCCGCCGCGAGGTCGACGCCGTCGGCGGTGCGCAGCGTCAGGGGCCGCACGTCACGCGGCATGGGGAGCCCTGGCGGCGGGAGCGCCCCGCCAGTGGACGGTGATGCCGTGCCGGCGCATCGACCGCCGGAAGTACAGCGTCGAGGCCACCACGGCGGCGCCGGTGAGCACCCACGACGTGGCCGTCCTCGCCACCACGTAGGTGCTGATCGGCTGCGTCACCAGCAGCCAGATGCTCACCGCGGCGTTGGTGAGCTGCACGAACGCCCACAGCAACGTGATGCGGGCGAAGAATCGCCGCACGGGCGGGCTGCCCACGAAGGTGTCGGGCAGCGGGCAGAAGTCGCCGGCCAGGCGCTCGGCCAGCGGGCGCCCGGCGGGGACCGACACAAGGAAGATGCCGGCGATGAGCACGGTGGTCAGCGTGGGCTGCAGGAAGTAGACGAACACGCTGCCGGACAGGGCCGCCACGATCGTGCGGGCGGTGATCCCGACGACGCCGAGCACCAGCAGCCCCGGCACGGGGCGACGGGTGACCACCCGCCGGGCGATGGCGGTGTACGACCACGCCAGGGCGGCGAACAACCCGCCCCACACACCCACCAGCCACAGGGCGGCGTAGAACACGGCGAGCGGGACGAGACTCGCCTCGACCAGGTTGGGCAGGGCGTGGCGGGCCAGGGCCCGCAGGCGCGGGATCTCGAGTGGCGGATGGTGCATCGGTGTCAGCGCCCCCGGACGGACCTCAGCGCGGTGATCGGCTCACCGTCGGGCCGGGGTGGCTGGGGTGATGGTTGCCGGTGGGCCCGCCGGAGCGCAAAACCCCGGTACCCGGTGAGCGCCGGTCCGAGTCATCGCGTGAGGGCCCGGGCGAGCCGGTCGGCCTCGCGCTCGGCCCGCGCCCCGGTGTCCCACAAGCGCTCGACGTGCTGGCGGACCTGCCGCTCGCCCTGGGGGATCGGGTGGTCGGCCAGGAAGGCGGCCACCTCGTCCGCGAGCGCCCGCGTGCGGATCGACCGGATGCCGCCGATCATGCGGGCCAGGCTGTTGGCCGGGAAGCGCTTCTCGATGTCCGGCCAGTGGGTGGCGATGAACTCCCAGGCTGCGGCCCCGTTCACGGGGTTGGTCAGCGCCTGCCCCAGCAGGAACGGGGCGTCCTGGGTGCGTACGACGTCCGACAGCGTGAGCTCGAGCGTGCGCGCCAGCGCCCCGGGATCGCGGAACCGGGCCAGGGCGAACTGCAGCCGCTGGCGGTCCTGCGGGTTGGAGGCGGCCTGGAAGTGGGACACGAGCCGCTCGTGCAGGCCGACGTCGCCGAGCGTGGCCGCCACGGTGAGCGCCGGCGACGCCAGGGCCGGGTCGACGCTCGGCGGGTGGTCGAGGAACCGGTCGAGCAGCGCGGCGGCCCGGTCCTGGGCGGCGCCGTCGTCGCCCAGCAGCGCCGCGGTCTGCAGCAGCGCGCCCCGCAGCGTGCGGGTGCGGTCGTCCTCGCCGGCGGCGGCCTCGGCCCCCAGCTCGGCCCGGGCGGGCCCCACCAGGGCCGCCACCAGCGTGTGGAGCGCCACCCGGGCGTCGCCCTCGACGAGCCGGTCGACCTGCTCGAGGGCGCCGGTGATGCGCTGCCAGACCGACAGGTCGCGCTCGTCGTCGAAGCGGGTCGTCAAGGCCACGTAGGTGGCGGCGTCGGTCGAGCCCGCCAGCACCGAGGCCCAGGCGTCGTCGACCAGCGTGTAGCGCTCGAGCGGGGTGAGGTCGGCCAGGTTGTCGAGCAGGGCGTCGAGCAGCGCCCGGTCGTACCGCACCCGGTAGAAGCCGTGGGCCCCGAGGTTGGCGTTGACCCAGGGCCACGCACCGGCCTCGGGCACCGTGACCCGGTCACCGTCGAGCAGGCGCGCCACCTGGGCCTCGTCGGGGCCGCCGGCGCCGGCCCCCGTCCCGTCGCCGTCGCTGCGCCCGGCGCGGGTGCCGAGCACCAGGGGCACGGCCCAGCGACCGTCGCCGTCGCCCTCGCCGTAGCCGAAGCGGCGCTGCGCCACGGCCACGTCGGGACGGCCGTCGCCGTCGACGCGCGTCACGTGCACCTCGGGGAAGCCGCCCTGGAAGATCCACGACTCGGCGATCCGGCGGACGGGCTCGCCGGTCTCGGCCTCGAGCGCGTCCCACAGGTCGGACGTCTCGGTGTTGCCGTACTGGTGCTGGGCCATGTAGCGGCGGATGCCGTCGCGGAACCGGTCGGCACCGAGGTACTGCTCGAGCATGCGGACGACCGACGCCCCCTTCTCGTAGGTCAGCACGTCGAACATGCCGTTGGCGTCGGCGGGGGACACGACCGGGTACTCGATGGGCCGGGTCGAGGCGAGCGCGTCGGTGTCGAAGGCCGCCGAGCGGGACATGCCGAAGTCGACCCACCGCTGCCACTCCGGCCGGAAGGCGTCGGTGCAGAGCATCTCCATGAAGGTGGCGAAGGCCTCGTTGAGCCAGATGCCGTTCCACCACTTCATGGTCACGAGGTCGCCGAACCACATGTGGGCCAGCTCGTGGGCGACGACGTCCACGACCGCCTGCAGCTCGGCCTGGGTGGCCGTGGCCGGGTCGATCAGCAGCAGCCGCTCGCGGAAGGTGACGCACCCCAGGTTCTCCATGGCGCCGAACGCGAAGTCGGGGATGGCGACCAGGTCGAGCTTGTCGCCCGGGTACACCATGCCGAACCAGTCGGTGAAGTAGCGCAGGGCGAACGCCCCGACCTCCAGCGCGAAGTCGGCCAGGTGCTCCTTGCCCGGCGGGCACACGACGCGCAGCGGCTTGCCGTCGACGTCGACCGCCGCGGTCGCTACCAGCGGGCCCACCACGAATGCCACCAGGTACGTCGACATGGGCATCGTGTCGGCGAAGCGCACCGCCACCTTGCCGTCGCCGGCCGGCTCGCGGGCGATCTCGCCGGCGTTGGAGATGGCCAGCACGTGGTCGGGCACCACCAGGGTGACGCCGAAGACCGCCTTGGCGTCGGGCTCGTCCCAGCAGGGGAAGGCGCGCCGGGCGTCGGTGGCCTCCATCTGCGTGGTGGCCAGCACCTGCTCGCTGCCGTCGTGGCCCGTGAACGTCGAGCGGTAGAAGCCGACGAGCTTGTCGTTGAGCACGCCGCGGAACCGCAGGTGCAGCGTCGCCTGGCCGGCCGGCAGCGGCCGGTCGAAGGTGAGCGTGGCGCGCTCGTTCGCCTCGTCGAGCGCCACCGCGGCGACCAGCCGCTCGCCGCCGACGTCGGCCGTCGCCTCGTCGATCTCGAGGTCGACCGCGTTGAGCACCACCTCGGCGGTGGGCTCGACCACGTCGACGGCCACCGTCTCGGCGCCCGAGAAGGTCGCTGCGCCCAGGTCGGGCTCGAGGGTCAGGTCGTAGCGCCGGGGGAGGACGGTGCGCGGGAGCCGGTGCGGGTTCTCGGGTGCGGACACGGGCATGCACGGTACCGAGAGGGTGCGGCGGTTGCCGCCCGCTTCGGTGATCGCGGTGCCGCCTGACAGCGTCGGGTCGGGCGCGGCTAGCCTCGCCCGAATGACCGCAGACGCCACGCTCGATGTGGTCGGCATCGGCAACGCGCTCGTCGACGTGCTGTCGCACGAGACCGACGAGTTCGTCGCCGCCCAGGGGCTCGTGAAGAACGCCATGACGCTCGTGGATCCCGACCGCGCCGACGAGCTGTACGCCGCCATGGGGCCGGGCATCGAGATGTCCGGGGGGTCGGCCGCCAACACCATCGCCGGGGTCGCCAGCTTCGGGGGCCGGTCCGCCTACATGGGCCGGGTCTTCGACGACCAGCTGGGCGCCGTCTTCGCCCACGACCTGCGCGCCCAGGGCGTGACGTTCGAGAACAAACCCGCGACCGAGGGCCCCGCCACCGGCCGGTGCCTCATCGTGGTCACGCCCGACGCCCACCGCACGATGAACACGTGCCTGGGCGCCTCGGCGTACTTCGGCCCCGACGACGTCGACCCCGAGCTGGTCCGCGGCGCGCACGTGACCTTCCTCGAGGGCTACCTGTTCGATCGGCCCGAGTCCAAGGAGGCGTACTGGGTGGCCTCCGAGCACGCCCAGCGGGCCGGGCGCAAGGTGGCGCTCACGCTGTCCGACCTGTTCTGCGTCGAGCGGCACCACGAGGACTTCCTGCCGCTCGTGCGCGAGCGGGTCGACATCCTGTTCGCCAACGAGACCGAGGCCTGCGCCCTGTGGGGCTGCGACGAGGTGGGCGCGGCGGTCGAGCGGGCGCGGGCCGAGGTGGCCGTGGCCTGCATCACCATGTCCGAGAAGGGCTCGGTGGTGGTGGCCGGCCCCGAGACGTACGAGGTGCCGGCGCAGCCGGTCGAGGTCGTCGACACCACCGGGGCGGGCGACCTGTACGCCTCGGGGTTCCTCTACGGCTTCACCGCCGGCCTGCCCCTGGCGCGGTGCGGCGAGCTCGGCTCGCTCGCCGCCGCCGAGGTCATCAGCCACATCGGCGCCCGGCCCGAGGTCCCGCTGTCGACGCTGCTGGCGTGACCCGCCGGCGCGGCCCCGCCGGGCCCGCGTCGTCAGCACACGAGCGAATCGCCCGGTACGGACGGGCTCTCACGCGACTCGACGACGCGTCCTGCCCGCGACCCGCGTGGCAACCGGCCCGCGGCAGGCCGCCGGACGACCTGCCGCTGCTCGCGCGCATATATGCGGGGGAACGCGCACGGTGGTCCCGGATACGCTCCATGTCACGGGAGCCGACAACGGTCGGGACGG
>DASTFE010000087.1:0-4108 GCA_035708905.1 Acidimicrobiales bacterium
CCAACCAGATCAGAGGTGTCGGTAGAAGAGCGCGCCTACGGTCGGTTTCCGCCGACACCTCCATTCGACTCGGGCAGTGCGGAGGACGCGTTCACCGCCCCGCCGGGAGGTGTCGCGTGTGGCTGAAGGGGCCCTTGCCGAAGGCCAGGACCTTGGCCGGCTCCACCGCGAAGACGTGCGCGATGCCGGCGCCGTGCCGGAAGCCCTCGTCCGCCACCTCGTACTGCCAGCCCCCGTCCCACTTGGTGGCCCAGGCGGTGGCGAGCCGCTCGAGCGTCGCCCTGTCGGTGACGCGGCGTGCCTCGCCCTCGACCATCACGTCGAGCCCCCGGTCCCACTGGTTGCACCCCGTCGTCACGACGACGTGAGGGTTGCCGGCGAGGTTCACCGCCTTCTGCTCGCCGGGGCCCGTGCAGAAGTGGAGCGCGCCGTCGAGCCACACGGCCACGAGCGGCGTGACGTGCGGCCGCCCGTCGGCGCGGACGGTCGACACCCACGAGAGCTGGGCGGCGTCGAGCGCCGCACGGGCGCTCGCCCAGGTCGTGGCCGTGGCGCCGGGATCGCTGAAGCGCTCGTCGAGCTCGGTCACGGGTTCATCCATGGTCGCTCCGATCGTCGGTGGTCGGTTCGCTGAGGTGGGCGGGAAAGGCGTCGGCCACGATGCGGTCGACCTCGGCGGCGGCCGCCAGGCCGGCGCCGCCGAACCGGTTGCGCATCACGGCCACGGCGACGCCGGAGTCGATGTCGGCGTAGGCCGCCGAACCGTTCGCCCCGACCATGCCGAACGTCGACCCCGGCCGGGACGGGACGCCGCCGGGACGGTGGGGGCTGAACCCGAACGCCCAGGTCGTCGGAACGCCCATGACCTCGTCCTCGCCCTCGAAGGCCGGCGCCGCCATGTCGGCCCGGCGCGCCGGCGAGACGAGGTCGACGCCCGGGACGTGGCCGAGCAGGGCCGCGTAGACGCGGGCCGCGCCGCGGGCGGTCATCGTGCCGCCGGACGGGATGTCGGCGGTGAGGACGTCGCGCCGGTTGGCGAAGCCCGCGTCGGGGCGGATGCCGGGCGGGATCGCCCGGTCGGCCGGCGAGCCGGGCTCCGGTGCATCGAGCGGCGGCCCGGGTGCCGGCTCGTGGCGGGCCACGCGGGCCAGCAGATCCTCGGGCACACCGAAGTGCACCTCGTCCTCGATCCCGAGGGGGATCGTGACCGCCTCGTGGAGCCACCACGACAACGACCGGCCCGTCGCCCGCCGCACGATCTCGCCGACCAGGAACCCGAAGGTCTGAGCGTGGTAGCCGAAGCGAGTGCCGGGCTCCCACCAGGGCTCGGCGTCCGCCAGCACGTCGCACATGTGGCGCCAGTCGCACAGGTCCTCGACCGTCGTGTCGTAGGGCGGGGCGGGCACGCCAGCGGTGTGCATGAGCACGTGGCGCAGCGTCACCCGGTGCTTGCCGTGCGCGCCGAACTCGGGCCAGACCTCGACCGCCCGCATGTCGTAGTCCAGCTCGCCGCGCTCGACGAGCACGTGGACGACGGCGGCCGCCAGGCCCTTGGCGCTGGAGGCGGCGTAGAACAGCGTCCCGGGCGTCACGGCCACCCCACGGTGCTCGTCGCTCAGGCCGCTCACGGCATCGACGACCAGGCGACCGACTCGCACGACGGCGACCTGCACGCCGACCTCGGCGCCGCTGGCCACCAGGCGATCGATCGCCGTCTGGACACGCGTCTGGGCGTCGCTCGCGCTCATCGTGTCACGCCTTCTTGCACCCCCGGACCGTTGCTGTCCTCTGCTACCGATTCCGACCGGCCCCGCACCGCCGGCTCATCGGTCGATGTGACCGGCCACCGCTCGCCAGGGTCGGCGGGCCGGTGTGCCACGCTCCTCGTCTCGTGCTCGCGTGGCAGGCAGGAGGGCCGGGCGTGGCTGGGTGCGGGTGCTCGCCATGGCGAGGTGCGCATCGCCGGCCCCTCGTCCTGCGGCGACCGGCACGCGAGGATGGCGGGCGACCGCCGACCACGAGGTGTGGCCGGGCGCCGAGCGAGAGGAACACCCGGTGATGGATGACGCCGACATCGTCCGACGCATCTCCGACCTGGCCGACGAGGAGCACCAGCTCGAGCAGGCCCACGCCGGCAAGGCGCTGTCCGACGACGAGCTCGACCGGCTCCGGGCCGTGGAGGTGGCGCTCGACCAGTGCTGGGACCTGCTGCGGCAGCGGCGGGCCCGCCGCAGCGCCGGGCAGGACCCCGACGAGGCGACCGTGCGTCCGGAGGAGGTCGTCGAGCGCTACCAGCAGTGACCCCGGCCGAGACGACAACCCTTGCATATTTGGCTCAATGCGCAAATGATGGTCGTGTGAGGGAACGGATCGACAACACGGTCATCTGCCAGTACCGACCGCGGGACGGCGAGGTCGACGCGCTGCTGGCGCTGATCCGCGAGCACCGCGCCACGTACACCGAGCTCGGCCTGGCGACCGAGCGCCCGGAGGAGGTGTACATCGGCGAGGACCAGGACGGCGCCGGGCCGCTCATCGTCGCGATCTTCCAGTGGGCCGACGCCGAGGCCCCCGCCCGCGCCCACCGGCACCCCCGGATCGGCGCGCTGTGGGAGCGCATGGCCACCATGGTCGAAGACCGGGCGATGGGCCCGGGGATGGCCTTCCCGCACTTCGGCACGAGGGAGATCCTCTGACCGGCCGACCGAGAGGCCTCCGCGAGCTCGACGAGCTCGAGGCGGTCTTCGGCGCCCTGGCCAACGAGCATCGGCGGCACATCCTGGTCACGCTCCACGCGCGTGGGGGAGCCATGACCGCGGGCGAGCTGGCCGAGCGGTTCAGCCATTCGTGGTCGACGACGACCCGCCACCTGCAACGGCTGCAGGCCGCCGGCCTGGTCCGGGTCGAGAAGGCCGGGAGGGAACGCCGCTACACGCTCGACGCCGCGCACCTGCGCCGGACGACGTCGATGTTCCTCCAGGCGTTCGACGACTCGCCGTCGACGTGAGCGCCGGGTGCGCCGCCCGCCGCGTCGAAGGATCACCGGTCAGACGGGGGTCTGCTGGTGGAGCGCGAGACGCCAGGCGCCGTCCTGGCGGACGTAGGTGCTGCTGAACAGCGCCTCGTAGGTCGAGTCGCCCCGGCGGGCCCGGGCCCGATAGGCGACCACGGCGCCGTCGGGGCCGAGGGGGACCACGCGCTCGTCGGCCAGATCGAACTCGTCCCATGGCGCGCCGCGCATCGAGTCGACCACCTGGGCGCGGTCGTCGATCACCAGCCCGCCGGGCAGCAGCATGAGGACGCGGTCGGCGAGGATCCGCTCGTAGAACGCCGCGGCGTCCTCGCCCGACGACGCCAGTGCCCGCCACGCCGAGCGCTCCAGTTCGATCAGGTCGTTGTGCGCGGACATGGAACCCTCCCGTCGTGCGCGTCTGCCGCGGATCGTCGCTACCCGCGCTGCGCCCGGCGAATCCTCCGTGGCAGACGTACGCTCGACGGCCGTGCGACCCCAACCGCTCATCGCCGTGCGCGACGTCGAGGCGAGCAGCCGGTGGTACCAGCGGCTGCTCGGCTGCACCGGCGCCCACGGCGGGCCCGAGTACGAGCGCCTCGTCGCGGGCGACCGGCTCGTGATGCAGCTGCACGACTGGGACGTCGACCACCACCACGGCGCCATCGGCGACCCCGACGCCCGACCGTACGGCAACGGCGTGCTGCTGTGGTTCGAGGTCGACGACTTCGACGCGGCGGTGGCGCGAGCCGGCGAGCTGGGCGCCGACGTGGTGCTGCCGCCGCACCGCAACCCGCCCGAGGGACCCGGCGGCCCCGCCCACCGCGAGATCTGGCTGCGCGACCCCGACGGCTACTCCGTCGTCCTGGCCAGCCCCGACGGCGAGGCGGCCTGACGGCCACCTGACGCCTCCGCCAGCCTGCCGCTAGGTCGCCCCGCCGAGCTGGCGACGGATGTCGAGCAGGTGGTGCTGCACCTCGTGCACGGTGTGCACGGCGACCCAGCGCAGCGACCGCTCCTGCGCGGTCGGGTAGTTGTAGACGACGGTGCGCTCCCAGTCGTCCGGGCCGACGCGCGCCAGCACGTTGGCGAACATGT
>DASTFE010000088.1:0-11206 GCA_035708905.1 Acidimicrobiales bacterium
CCCCTTGGGTCTCATGACCGAATCCCGAAACGTCGAACGACCCCGCCGGGGGAGGCTCTACGGGACCTCGGCGTCGTTGGGCACCCGGTCGCGGCTCCGCCGGACCCATCGGTCCGGCCAGATCACTCGGCGTGCCAGGCCCTGTCCGCCGGACCCGGCACCTTCCTCCTTCCGAGCAGCTACAACCCGAGGTCTACACCCCGTCCCTTTAGAAATCCTGAAGCTCAAAGCCATCGCTGGCCAGGTTCTTCGTGCAGGTGACTCGTGGTTGCCTAGGCGGGGCCCGGCTGGCGCAGGTCGAGCGCGACCTTGATGGCGCCGCTGGCCGCCTGGTCGGCCAGCACCTCGAAGGCGTCCTCCCACCGCGCGAGCGGGAAGGTGTGGGTCAGCAGGCCGTCGAGGTCGACGCGGCCCGACCGCACCAGGTCGAGGTAGTGGACCATGGCGTGCTGGGTGCGGCCGTCGACGGTCTCGAGGCCGAAGGCGTTCGAGCCCACCAGCCGCAGCTCCTTGAAGTACCAGGGCGTCCACTCGCACCGCTCGACCCGGCCGACGCCGAGCTGCACCAGGCTGCCGCGGCCGGCCAGCACGCGCATGCCCACCTCGACCGTCGCCGCGTCGCCGACCGTGTCGTAGACGACATCGACGGCGCCCGGATGGGTGATCGGGAGGCCCTCCCAGGGGCGGCGCACGACCCCACCCGACCACTCGGCGATCTGCTCGACGAGCGCGTCGCGGGGCTCGGGGTCGAACGCGGTGGCGCCGAGGCGGGCCGCCAGCCGGGACTGGGCGGGCCACCGGGCGACCGCGGCGACCCGGACGTCGGGGCACAGGGCGCGGATGACCGCGATGGCGCAGGTGCCCAACGCTCCGGCGCCGTAGACCACCGCATGCCCGTCGGCCGGGGGCGGCGTGCGCGTCACCGCGTGCAGCGACACGGAGAAGGGGTCGGCGAGGACCGCGACCTCGTCCGGCACGTCGTCGGGCACCGGTATCAGCATGTGCAGGTGCGCAGGGAGGAGCTCGGCGAACCCGCCCGTGGCATCCGACGAGTTCCCGCTGTGGATGCCGGGGGCGAGCGGCCCGTCGAGGAACGACCAGCACAGGCTGTAGTCGCCGACCGCGCAGGCGGGGCACGGCGGGTCGACGCCTCGCGGCGCGCACGACAGCCACGGGTTGAGCACCACCCGCTGGCCGACCCGGAACCCGGCGTCGAGCACCTCGGTGCCGGCCTCGACGACGGTGGCCACCACCTCGTGGCCGAGCACCTGCGGGAACGAGATGAAGGCGGTCATCGGGTTGTCGGGGTCGCCCTCGAGGCGCACCTGCTTGACGTCCGAGCCGCAGATGCCGCACAGCCGTGTGCGCAGCACCGCCCAGTCCGGCCCTCGCAGCACCGCGTCGGGCAGGTCGTCGAGGACCATGGGACTCCCGAAGACCAGCGCCTTCACGTCGCAGTCCCCGACCCGTCCCGGAACGCCACCGCGCCCGCCAGGTAGGCGTCGGGGTCGGATGTCTTGAGCTCGACGATGGCCCGGAGGTCGGGCACGTAGGTCTCGAAGGCGTCGCCCTCGATGGCCGCCGCCACGGCTGCCGCGACGGTCTCCGGAGGCTCCTTGGGGCCGTCGTAGACCGGGGGGTCGTTGCCGGGCTGGTCCCAGATCTCGGTGTCGATGGCGCCGGGCAGCACCAACCGCACGCCGACCCCGGTGCCCGCCAGGTCGATGGCCAGCGCCTCGCTCCACCCGCAGAGGCCGAACTTCGAGGCGCAGTAGGCGGCCTCGTTCGGCACGCCCACCCGCCCGGCCAGGCTGGACACGTTCACGACGACGCCCCGGGCGGCGGCGATCATGCCCGGCAGCAGGGCGAGCGTGAGCTGGACCGGTGACAGCAGGTTGGTGTGGACGACCCGGGCCACGTCGTCGGCGGTGAGCCGGGGCGCCGGCCGCCGCATCGGGACGGCGGCGTTGTTGACCAGCACGTCGAGCCCGCCCAGCGCATCCCACGCCTCGCCGGCCAGCCGCGCCACGGCGGCGGGGTCGGCGAGGTCGACGGCCCAGCGTCGTGAGTCGGGCGCGTGCCGGCGGCACCGGTCGAGCACCGCGTCGAGCCGCTCGGCCCGGCGGGCCACCAGCCCCACGGTCGCGCCCCGCTCGGCGAGCAGCACGGCCGTCGCGGCGCCGATGCCGGACGATGCGCCCGTGACCAGCACCCTGGTGCCCGCGATCGGGAGCCCCACGCCGGGGACCTTATCCCCCGCCGGCCGGGCCCGACCGCGGGCTGGCACGACGCGGCGGACCGGCCCCAAGGCCTGATCGCCCCGGCACTCCCGCCGCCGAGCCCCGCGCAGCGCGCGCGCTCCAGCGCGTGCGGCATCGGTTCCTGATCCCGCATCGCGTCAAGGCCGATACACCCAGCCGCGTTGGTCCCAGTCCACGCTCGTGAGCTCGACCTCGCAGGTCGCGTCCAGCGGGCATGAGTAGCGCCCGCCGCCGAAGACGACGAGGCTGTCGCCCGTCCATCCCACGAAGGCATCGAGGAGCACCTGCTCGCGATCGATCGGGAGCGGGGCGAGGGAGTACCAGACGTCGCTGCGGGTGTCGTAGGCACCACCTCGGGCCACGGCCTGCTCGCCTGCGGCGATGGGGCCTGTGCCGCCGTCGAGGCGGAGCCTGGCCAGGTCACGCGGCGGCTCCGCCAACACGCGCCAACGGTCGGCGGCAGGGTCGAAGGCCACGCTGTCGTCGGGGAAGACCACCTCGCCGTCGATCCACACCGGGCCGTTGAGGTGCAGGCCGTCGACCGGTGGCGGTGACGTCTCGGTCCACGAACCGCCACCAGACGGGTCGAGGAGCCAGGCCTCGGTGGTCCAGTTCGGCACGGCCAGCAGGCGGTCGCCCACGGGCGTGACGAGGACCTCTCCGCTCAGATCCGTGTAGGGCGAGGCATCGAACGGACCGGGGTCGAGCGGCCGTGACCGTCCCGTGGCCGGATCCACGGCCACCAGTCTCCCCGGTTGGCGGGCGGCACCCTCGCCGCCCCCGGTCCAGCCGATGACGAGCTCCTGGCCAACGATGCCGACCACACCATGAAAGCCGCTGGTGGCGTCGCCGAAGGCGGCGGCGAGAACCGGGTCGAGCGGGATGCGCCGCCAGCGGTCGCTGGTGGGTGCGTAGGCGAGCAGGCCGGCGGCGACTGGGTCATCGGTCTCGGGCACGATCGGGCCGAGGACCACTTCTCTGCCCGTCCACACCGCGAAGCCTCCGTGGGCGAGCCCGCGGTTGGCGGGTGGCGGTGCCATCGAACGCCATCCCGTGTCCGGTGCCCACGTCGCCCCGTCGAGCCGCGCAGCACCAGCGTCGATGTGGGGAGTGGCTCCACCCCAGGCCACGAGGCGGTCGCCGGCCCAGACGACCGCGGTGTCCACGCGATCCGACAGCGGCGGCTCGGGCAGCTGCGACCAGCGTCCGCCCGCCAGGTCGCCAGCGGCCTCGGGTCGAGGCGTCTCGGCCGACGGGCCGCTCCGCGCTCCGCACGCGATGGCGGCCAGGAGCACCCCCGCGCCGACGACACGGACGGAGCGGGCCGACCGGCCCCGGCGCCGGAGGTCGACCCGATCGGCGATCACGAACCTCACCCCGGTTCGACGTGCGGAACACCTCCCCGAGTTCCCGCTCTGCTCGCACCGGAACGCACCTGTCGGGCCGGAGCAGGACATCGTCGCTCACGGGTCGACCACGTCGAGGTCGACGGCGCCGAGGATGCGGCCGTTGACCTGGATGTCGATGGTGTGCCGGCCGGGGCGGAGGCGGCGGATCGAGACGTGCTCGAAGCGGAGATGTCGTTGAGGTGGTTGGCGACGGAGCGCCGGACGTAGGCGGAGGGGTCGTCGACGAGGTGGTCGAGCAGCTCGATGTTGGGGCTCGGGTCGGCGATGAGTCGGCGGAGCTGCGGTGCCCACGGGAGGCGGGGGCGCGTGCCCTCGGTGACGAGGCGGCGGACGTGCTCGTCGGGGTCGAGCACCCAGCGGTGGAGGTGCCGGTAGGTGATGTCGGGGTGGCGCTCGAGGAAGGGTCGGACGGGGCCTTCGCTGGACCAGCGGGGTGTGAGGCCGGCGAGCAGCGGCAACCCGATCTCGGGTCGGTCGATGCCGGCGCGGGCGACGTAGCTGCCGCAGGGCAGGGTCATCCATCCGGTGAAGATGAGCGACTCGAGCGTCTCCCAGAGCACCTTCGCGGCGATGTCGAAGTCGTCGGGCAGGGCATCGACGAGGCGGTCGGTGAGCAGATCGATGCGCGCCATCAGCGCGAGCGGCGCCAGCGCGTCGTCGAGCCCACGGGTGAACCGCCGCCGTGGGAACGCGGGCCATGCCCTGGTCAGCTCGCGTGCGAGGTGGGCGGCGAGCTCGGCGGAGATCTCGTCCTTGAAGGCGGCCATCACCGGGCGGTGAGCAGCTCCGGGTAGCGCTGCTGCAGGTCGTCCCAGAGGCTGGCGGGGGCGGCGAACCGGTCTAAGCGGTAGAGGTCGCCGATGGCGACGACCTGGTCGAGCTGCCTGGCGACCGGCTCGATCCACACGCGCACCTCGTGGCGCGGGTGCTCGGCCAGGACGAGGTGGTCGCGCTGGAGGATGCCGGCGTCGAGACCGGCGGCGATCTGGCGGCCGCAGCGGCAGGGGTTGGCCGGATCGACGAGACCGCAGCGGTTGTCGATCACGAAGCGCAGCGTCCGTCGGGCGCGGGCGACCCGCTGGCGGAACGCCTCCCGCGTGCACTCGAGGATCTCGGCGCCCTCGACGTCGGTGAGCCCGACGACGTCGGCGAGCAGGTAGGCCGCCCGCTGGGGCCGTGACAGGCACAGCAGCATCCCGTAGGTGCAACTGATGCGGACCTCTTCGCACAGCAGCCGGTACTCCGCCTCCTCCATTGTCGTGTCGATGTCGCCCATGCCGGCGTCGAGGAACGCGGCGAACCGCTCGGCGCCCTGGACGGACGACTCCACGGCACGCTTGCGGGTCCGTAGCAGGCTCCGGGTGGCCACGGTGTAGGCCCAGGTCGTGAACTTCGACCGGCCCTCGAACGTGCCGAGCCGGGTGACGATCCGCACGAGGATCTCCTGGCAGGCGTCCTCGGCATCCTGGGGATGGCCGAGGAACCGCAACGCCAGCCGGTACATCGGGTGCTGGATCTCGTGCACCAGCGCCGACAGGGCGTCGCGGTCACCGTCGGCGGCCCGGCGGGCGAGCTCGTCGACGGTGACCTCACGGTCCGGCCGGCTGCTCATCGCTGCGTGGGGGCGACGATCTCGCCGCGCCCGACCTGGTCGGCGTCTTCGAGCAGCTCGTGCATCTCGTGCACGGCGTCGAAGCGGTCGGCGTGCTGCATGAGCCGTTCCTCACCGTCGGGGCAGCTCCAGCGCAGCACATCGAGCCACGTGCCGTCCTCGAGGCGAACGAGCTCCGCCCCGAGCAGCCCGGGGCACAGCGCCTGCGCCTCGGCGATCGCCGCCGGTCGCACCTCCAACAGCCGGGCCACGCTCGCCTCTGCGACCCGGGCCCGCCACACCTGCAGGTACTCGGACATCGACATCTCCTCTCAGTGTCCCGGGCGGCGTCGCTCGCCGCCCAGGAGATGAGAGACCTCGCACGAGGAGATGTGACATCGATCGATGAGTTCGGCGTCGCCCCGCGGTCTGTCCCAGCATGACGGAACGGACGACGACCTTCACGGGACTCTCGACGGTGGCGATCCCGGTCACCGACCAGGACCGGACGAAGACCCTCCTCGAGAGGGTGGGCTTCGAGACCCGGTTCGACGCCGACCTGGGCGGCGGCTTCCGCTGGATCGAGCTGGCGCCGCCCGGTGCGGTCACCTCGATCGCCCTGGTCGCCAGCGGCGACGAGCTGCCCGCCGGCATCGACACCGGCATCCGGCTGGTCACCCCTGATGCCCGCGCGGCCCACGCCGAACTGAGCGCGCTCGGCCTGTCGGTCGGCGAGCTCCTCGACTGGGAGACGGCGCCGCTGATGTTCAGCTTCGCCGATCCGGACGGCAATCGCCTCTACGTGACCGAACCGTCGTAGCGGCGACGAGCCGAGGGCTCGTTCCGTCAGGGCACGGGCCCGGCCGAGCAGACGAGGACGGTCGAGTGGTCCACCTGCTCCGCCGCTGCGGGCAGGCCGTTCCCGCCGGTGACGACGCCCGGCGCGAGCGTGGCCGCGTCGGTGCGCACGCGGTCGTGCGCCAGGGCACCCCGGTCGTAGGCGAGGACGACGCTGTCGCCGGCCACGATCTCGACGATCTCGACCCACGGCGCCAGTTGGTTGTCGGCCGCGACCGCCGCTGTGGCCAGCACGCCCGGCGTGGCGGCATCGCGGATCGACAGCCGGGCGACGTCGGGCGCGTCGACGGGGTTGTCGTGGCTGTAGCGAACAGCCCAGACGACGCCCTGCCGCTCGGTGAGGCACGACCCGACGGCGCGGAGCTCGGCGGCCACGACCTCGTCGCGCACCTGGTCGGCCGTGCCGCGCAGGGCCGGGGGGAGCCAGCCCAACCCGTCGGCGCCGGTCAGCGGACCGCCCGACAGGCGCGGCGCCGCCAGCACCACGGCGAGCGCCACGGCGACCGCCCCCGCGGCGACGGCGCAGATCGCCCCGTCGGAGAGGCGCGCGCCGGCTCGGCGCACCAGTGCGATGCGCCGCGTGCGTCCCTCGCCCACCCCCGCCAACATCATCAGGCACAGGACGGCGGCACCCACCCGCAGGCCCGAGTCCCAGACAGCGATGCGGACGGCAGCCCACACCCCCTCCGTCCCGTTGTCGAGCAGCCACGAGGCGGCGCCCACCGCCCCCGGCACGGCGACCGCCACGAGGACCGTCCGCGCCGTGAGGATGGGCAGCCACACGAGCGATCGCGGGCGGAGCAGCCGCACCACCCGCACCGCGGCCCGGCCCGGGAGCGCGGCCGTCCCGGCACCGAGCGACCGGCCGCCGGCGACGACCGACCGGACCCCGCCGACGACCAGGCAGAAGACGGCGACCCCGATGAGCCAGACCCAGGGCGCGATCAGGGCGGCCATGGCGCCGGCACCGGCCAGCAGGTCGGACAGGTGCCCTTCCAGGCGCCGTACCCCGGGCCGGCGCTCGACCTCGGCCCACTCGGCGGCCGCCGGGGCGGCGCGGGCGGGCAGCGGTGGACGGTCGGGGCGGGCACGAGCCGCGGTCGCGGCCGGCGGCTGGTCACCTTCGCGACCGGCCCCGCCCGGCCCGCGAGGACCGGCGCCGTTGTCGTCCTCGAGGAGCTGTCGCTCGATCCTGCGGGTGTTGGCCAACTGGTGGTAGCCGTTCACGGGGCGGGTCGCCGGTGTGAACTGCCGGCGCCGGTGCAGGTCGACGAAGGTGCTGACGAGCTCGCGCTCGGCGTCGCCGTTTCCTGGCGACGCGACGGACGAGGGGACGGGATCCTGGGTTGCGTTCCCCGGCGACTCCACGACGCGGCCCCCCTTGCCTTCGACCCCCCGCTACCCCGGGCAGCAGGTTGTCGGCCGGAATCGCCGGTGACGGTAGTACTCCGGCAGCCGCCGCGCTCGCGTGTCCGCTCCGTGGCGTCCGGCCGCGCGCTGCGAGGGGTATCGCAGGTCATGCCGGGCCTCTACAGTGCGGATCCAGTCACGGAGCGGGAGGAGAGCGACGTGCGTGTTCGCATGCAGGTGTTCGGTGCGTTGGCGGCCGTGCTGGTGGGGGCGGGGACCCTGGTCCTGTCCGGGGGCCCGACATCCGCCCAGGGCGCTCCACGCGAGCCCAGGTACACGGCGGGTGCGCCCGGCGCGGGCGATGCGTACTTCCCGTTCGCCGGCAACGGCGGGTACGACGTCGACCACTACGACCTCGACATCACCTACACGCCGCCGGCGCCGGCCCCCGCGCCGCTCGCCGGCCAGTTCTCCGGCATCGCCACCATCGACCTGGTGGCCACGCAGGACCTGGATCGCTTCAACCTCGACCTGCGCGGCATGGACGTGCAGTCGATCACGGTCAACGGGAAGCCGGCCCACGAGGTGTCGCCCCCCGCGCCGGGGGCCGAGGTCGAGGGCGCGGCGTACTGGCACGTCCAGGACGACGCGGCCCGCGTGTGGGAGCTGACGGTCCAGCCCCGGCCCAAGATCAAGACGGGCCAGACGGCGCGGGTCGTCGTCGCCTACGGCGGTGACACGACCCGTCCGCTGGACATCGAGGGCGCGCTCTACGGCTGGGTGACCACGCGGGACGGCGCCATGGTGGTGGGCGAGCCCGAAGGCTCGATGACCTGGTACCCGGTCAGCGACCATCCCACCGACAAGGCCACCTACAGCTTCGAGATCACCGTGCCGGAGGGGAAGGTCGCGGTCGCCAACGGGTTGCCCGCCCGCGACCCGGTCACCGAGGACGGCTGGACCACGTGGTTCTGGGACGCCCCGGACGAGCAGGCCAGCTACCTGACCACGGCCTCGGTCGGCGACTACGAGCTGCGCCACTCCGAGACCGACGACGGGCTGCCGATCATCGACGCCGTCGACGACGCCCTCACGTCGGGCAACGCCGCCATCACCGAGGCCAGCCTCGCCCTGCAGGCCGACATGATCGGGTTCCTCGGCGACACGTTCGGCCCGTACCCGTTCAACTCCTACGGCTCGATCGTCGACGACGACACCGTCGGCTACGCGCTCGAGACCCAGACCCGGCCCGTGTACTCCCGCGTGGCCCGCGAGTCCACCGTGGCCCACGAGCTCGCCCACCAGTGGTTCGGCAACGCGGTCAGCCCGCAGCGGTGGCAGGACATCTGGCTCAACGAGGGATGGGCCTCGTACGTCGAGTGGCTGTGGAGCGAGCACTCGGGCGGCGATTCGGCACAGACGTTCTTCGACGGGGTCATGGACATCCCGGCCGACGACGCGTTCTGGGACCTGACCATCGCCGACCCGGGCCCGCTCGGCCTGTTCCACGGTGCGGTCTACGACCGGGGGGCGGCGACGCTGCACGCCCTGCGGCTCGAGGTCGGCGACGCCGCGTTCTACGCAGCCGCGCGCGAGTGGCTGGTGCGCCACGACGACTCGACCGCCACCACCGAGGACTTCGAGGCGGTCTTCGAAGAGGTGTCCGGCCAGGACCTCGGCACGTTCTTCGACGTGTGGCTGCGCACAGCCAGCAAGCCGACTGCCTGGTGAGGCCGGCGGGTCGCCTGGGCGGTCACGCCCCGTGGCAGTAGCGTCGACGCCGGTGCCTGAGATGACGCGCTGGCGTGCGGTGGGCCGACTCCGTCCCGGGGATCCGCGCCACATCGCGGGGTTCGAGGTCGTCGGCCGCCTCGGCGAAGGCGGCATGGGCGTCGTCTACCTGGGCGAGCACCCCGAGATGGGCTCGGCGGCGCTCAAGTTCGTGCGCACCGGCGGTCCCGACGACGCCGCCTTCCGGGCGCGCTTCCGCCGCGAGGTGCAGGCCGCCGAGCGGGTGCACAGCCCGCGGGTCGCCCGCGTGCTGAGCTCCGATCCCGACGCCCCGCTGCCCTGGCTGGCGACGGCGTTCGTCGACGGGCCGACGCTGCACGAGGCGGTCACGACGGGCGTCCCGATGTCCGGCGACCGGCTGGTCGCCCTGGCGGTGGCCCTGGCCGACGCGCTGGCGGCGGTGCACGACGCCGACGTGGTGCACCGCGACCTCAAGCCGTCGAACATCCTGCTCACGCCCGAGACGCCCGTCGTCATCGACTTCGGCATCGCCGCGCTGCGCGAGGCACCCGCCCTCACGCGGACCGGCATGGCGCTCGGGACACCGGGCTGGATGGCCCCCGAGCAGGTACAGGGCCGGCCGTGCGGGCCGGCGGCCGACGTCTTCTCGTGGGCGCTCGTGGTGGCGTTCGCGGCGTCGGGGCGCTCGCCGTTCGGGAAGGGCACGGCCGACGCCCTGTTCTACCGGATCGTCCACGAGCAGCCCGCCCTGCCCGAGCTGCCCGACCCGCTCGCCATGCTCGTGCGGTCGGCGCTCGCCAAGGACCCCGAGCACCGCCCCGAGGTCGGCACGCTGCTGGCGCGCCTGACCGGACAGCCGGTCGAGCCGACCGCGCTCGGCCGCACGCTGGCCGACCGCACGGCGATCGTGCCGACGATCGTGGCGTTGGGCTGGGACGTCGAGGCGCTCCCGTCCCGTCCCGACGGGCGGGCCCGGGCAGTGCCCGACGGGTACGGCCCCGAGCCCGCCGAGCGCGTCGAGGCCGCGTTCTGGTACGCCGGCGAGGACCATCACGACCTGCGGTCGCTGGCGGCCGCGTTCCAGATGAGGTGGGACCACGCCGTCGAGCAGGTGTTCCGCCGCCGCGACCCGATCTGGCTGGGCGAGCTGCGCGGGTTCCTGCAGGCGCACGGGGCCGGCGACGCCGACCGGATCGTGGCGGGCGGCACGGGCGACGCCCCACCGGCGGCGTCGATGGCCCGGCTCGTGCTGGCGCTGGACCAGGGGATCGACCCGCGGGTCGGTCCGCTGCTGTTGACGCCCGAGGGGCTCGAGGCCGCTGCCCGGGCCGTGGTGGGCGGCGGGGGCGGCGTCGCCGGGCTGGTGCGCCCGCCGAGCGGCGACCCGGCCGCCGGCGAGCGGTTGGCCGCCCTGCTCGAGGCCCGGGTCCTGCGGCTGTGGCGCGGCCTGCCCGGCATGGAGCGTGCGGCCGCCATCGACGAGCGCTGGCACGCCTCGATGGGGGAGTTCGACCGGCTCGTGGCCCGGATCAGCCCCCACGCCGGGCTGCCGTCGCCGGCCGAGCGCCACCGGGCGCTGGCGACGCTGCTGCTGTGCGCGGTGCACCCCCAGCACGAGCGCCAGCTCGACCGGCGCCTCACCAACGCCCGCCGGACCGCGGCCCGGCGCCAGCTCTGGTGGGCGCAGCTCGCGGCCGACGGCCGGCGCAACCCGGCGGCGGCGATGCTCGCCGTGATGACGGCGGACCGCGCCCGCAGCCGCTCACACGACGAGCGCCACGCCGCCCGCGCCGTCGAGCGCGAGCGCCGAGCCGACGACCAGCGCCGCCGCGACCGCGAGCGGGCCGACGCCCAGGCCCGCCGGGCGGCGGCGGTGGCCGTGGAGCCGCGCTTCATGCCGGTGCGGCGGGCGTTGAGCAGCGCCGGCCGGGGGTGGGTGCTGGCGATGATGATCGGGGCGCTGGTCGTCTTCCTGTGGGCCGACG
>DASTFE010000089.1:0-6903 GCA_035708905.1 Acidimicrobiales bacterium
CCGTCGACGTGGTGGTGCGCGCCGAGCCCGACCGCACGGCCCTGACCGTCGAGGGCACGGTCGAGGGCCCGCTCGCCACGGTCGGGACCTCGGTGCTGGCCGCCGCCCTCCGCCGCACGGCCGAGGACCTGCTGGCCGCCCTGGCGGCACCGCCCGCGCCCGCGGCGGCCCCGGCCCTCACCCCGGCGGCCGCCGAGCCGTCCGTCCCACGGGAACCCGTGACCTCGGGAGGACCGGGCACGACCGGTCGGCAGGAGGCCGCCGGTCCGGGCGCCGCAGCCTCGTCGCGACGACGGCGTCGCCTCGTTCGCGCCGCGGCCACGGTCGCCGGCTTGGGCGCGGTGCTGGTGGCCGGCCGGCAGTGGGTGCGCCGCCACGGCGGGAGCACGCTAAGGGACGAGCGGTGACGCCGTTCGTGGCCGCCGCGCTGCAGGTCGCCCCCGCGCCCGGACCGCTCACCGCGGCCACCGTCGCCACCAACGTCGACGTGGCCCTCGACACGGCGCGGCGCTGCGTCGAGGCCACCGGCGCGGCGCTGGTGGTCGCGCCCGAGACGGTCACCACCGGCTTCACGCCCGGCCTCGCCGCCCCCGAGCTGTGGGACCTGGTCGGGCCGATCCCCGGGCCGCTCACCGAGGCCGCCCAGGCGCTCGCCGCCGAGCTGGGGGTCGTGCTCGTGTGGCCGACCTACGAGGCCGGGGCCGAGCGGGGCGTCGTGCACAACGCCGCCGCCGTCATCGGCCCCGACGGCGAGGTGCTCGGTGTCTACCGCAAGACGCACCTGTTCCCCGCCGAGCGGCAGTGGGCGACCCCGGGCGACGACGTGCTGGTCGTGCCCACCCCCCTCGGGCGGGTGGGCAGCGTGATCTGCTTCGACGGCGACTTCCCCGAGCTCGTGCGCATCGAGGCGGGGCTCGGCGCCGAGGTGGTGGTGCGCCCGTCGGCGTTCCTGCGGGCCGCCGACATCTGGGAGCTCACGACCCGGGCCCGGGCCTACGACAACCACGTCTACGTGGTGGCGCCCAACGCCGTCGGCGTCGACCCCGGGGGGTTCGTCTACTTCGGCAACTCGCTGGTCGTCGGGCCCACCGGCGAGGTGCTGGCCCGCGGCACCAGCCAGCCCGGCTGGGTGTCGGCCACCATCGGGCTCGACCCCATGGCCACGATCAGCCCCGGCTCGTCGGTCCGCCAGGGGTTCGACCACCTCGCCGAGCGCAACGTCGGGCTGTACCGGCGCCACCGGGCCGTGCTCGAGGCCGAGGCCGCGTCCCCGTTCCCGGCGGCGCCGCCACCCGGGGAGGGCGGATGACCGGCGCGGCGGCCACGGCCCGGTCGCTGCGGGTGGGCATCGACACCGGGGGGACGTTCACCGACGTCGTCCTGCTCGACGAGGTCACCGGCGCCCGCACGGTCGCCAAGTCCCCCTCGACGCCCGGCGACCACGCGGTCGGGTTCCTCACCGCCGGCGACAAGGCGCTGGCCGCGGCGAGCGCAGGCTGGACGGACGCCGGCGCGGTGTTCCACGGCACGACGGTCGCCACCAACGCCCTGTTGCAGGGCGAGGTGACCGGGCTCGGGTTCCTCACCACGGCCGGCTTCCGCCACCTGCTCGAGATCGGCCGCCAGAGCGTCCCCGACGGCTACGGCAACTCGTACTTCTGGGTGAAGCCCGACCGCATCGTGCCGCTCCACCTCGTGCGCGAGGTGCCCGAGCGGCTCGACGCCGGCGGCGCCGTGCTGCGCCCCCTCGACGAGGACGCGGTCGTCGCGCAGGCGGCGTGGTTCCGTGACCACGGCGTGACCGCCGTCGGCGTCTGCCTGCTGCACGCCTACGCCAACCCGGCCCACGAGCGGCGAGTGCGGGAGCTGTTCGCCGAGGCCTACCCCGGCTGCGCCGTGTCGATCAGCTCGGACGTGCTGCGCGAGTACCGCGAGTACGAGCGGTCGGTCACCACGCTGGTCGACGCCTTCGTCAAGCCGGCGGTGGCCACCTACGTCGAGCGGCTGGCGTCGCAACTGGCCGAGCGGGCGGGGGCGGGCGTGCCGTTCTTCGTGATGAAGTCGAACGGCGGCGTCACGTCCGCCGACCGCATCGCCCGCCGGCCGATCACC
Organism: Acidimicrobiales bacterium; assembly: GCA_035708905.1. Taxonomy (GTDB): domain Bacteria; phylum Actinomycetota; class Acidimicrobiia; order Acidimicrobiales; family VFJN01; genus ZC4RG19. The sequence continues at coordinate 2,113 of DASTFE010000089.1, forward strand.
ACGGTGCTGTCGGGGCCCGCGGCCGGTGCGCTGGGGGCGGCGGCGGTCACGCACGCCGCCGGGTTCGACGAGGTCGTGACCCTCGACGGCGGCGGCACGTCGACCGACGTCGCGGTGATCCGCTCGGGCGCGCCGACGCTCACCACCGAGGGCACGGTGGGCCGGTTCCCGGCCAAGGTGCCGATGATCGACATCGTCACCGTGGGCGCCGGCGGCGGGTCGATCGCCTGGGTCTCGCCCGAGGGCACGCTCAAGGTCGGCCCCCGATCGGCGGGCGCCGAACCGGGGCCCCTCTGCTACGGGCGGGGCGGCACCCAGCCCACCCTCACCGACGCCGCGCTGGTGCTCGGGCGCATCCCGCCGCACCTGCTGGCGGGCGAGATGCCGCTCGACGCGGCCGCGGCCCGGGCGGGCGTCGAGGCGCTGGCCGGTGAGCTGGGGCTCGACGCGGAGCGGTGCGCCGAGGGCATCCTCGAGATCTGGGCCTGGAACCAGGCCAACGCCATCCGGCAGGTGACGGTGCGCCGGGGCATCGACGTGCGCGACCTGGCGCTGTGCGCGTTCGGGGGTTCGGGCCCCCTGCAGGCCGGCCGGCTGCTCGACGTGCTCGGCCTGGCGGCCGCCGTCGTGCCGCCCGACCCGGGCAACCTGTGCGCGTTCGGCCTGCTCACCGTGGACGTGCGCATCGACGACGTGCGCACGTTCGTCGCAGCCCACGCCGACCTCGACCTCGACGCGCTCGGCGCGGTGTACGCCGACCTCGAGCGCGAGGCGGCGGGCGCCCTCGCCGCCGAGGGCTTCGACGCCGCCGACCAGCGGTTCCTGCGGTCGGCCGACCTGCGCTACGACGGCCAGGCGTTCGAGGTGCGCGTCGACGTGCCGGCCGGACCGGTAGACGCCGGGCTGGCCGCCGCCGTGCTCGGCCGCTTCCACGACGAGCACGAGCGCCTCTACGGCTACTGCTACCGCGACCGGCCCCACCACGGCGTCGAATGGGTCAACGTGCGGCTGACGGGGGTCGGACCGCTCGACGCACCGGCCCTGGCGCCCGCCTCCGAGGGCACGGGCGACGTGGTGCCCGCGGGTGCCCGACCCGTGTTCTTCGACGGGGCGTGGCACGACACCCCGATCGTGTGGCGGGGCGACCTGGGGGCCGGCGACGAGGTGCGGGGGCCGGCGGTGATCGAGGAGTACGGCTCGACGCTGCCGGTGCCGCCCGGCGTGCACGTGACGGTCGACCGCCTCGGCGCCCTCGTCGTACGACGGTCGCCGGCGGCAGGGGAGGATGCGCCGTGACCGACGTCGACCCGGTGCTGGTCGAGATCGTCGAGGGCACCCTCGCGTCGATCGAGGCCGAGGTCGAAGACCAGATCGGCCGCACCTCGCGCTCGCCGATGATCCGCGACCAGCACGACTTCCGGGCCGGCATCCACGACCGGAGGCTGCGCAAGCTGACCGGTCGCTCGTACTCGGCGCTCGTGCACCCGGTGGTGCGCGACTTCCCGGTCGAGACGATGCGACCGGGCGACATCTACTTCCACAACGACGTCTACCTGTCGGAGGGCGGCATCGGCCACCTGCCCGACCTGTGCGTCACCGTGCCGGTCTTCCACGAGGGCGCGGTGGTGGCCTTCGTGCAGGCCTTCGGTCACCACGACGACATCGGCGGGTCGGTCCCGGGCTCGATGCCGTCGCACGCCACCTCGGTGTTCGAGGAGGGGTTGATGGTGCCGCCGGTCAAGCTCCACGACGCCGGGCGACCCAACGAGGGCGTGCTCCGCATCCTCGCCCGCAACTCGCGGATGCCCGACTCGATCGCCGGCGACCTCGACGCCGAGTGCTCGGCCTGCCTGATGGGCGCAGACCGCATGGCCGACCTGTTCGCCCGCTACGGCCGCCCGTCGGTCGAGGCCTGCTTCGACGCGATCGTGGCGTCGTGCGCCGAGACGTTCCGCCGCGAGCTGCTGGCCAAGATCCCCGACGGCACCTGGACGTGGGAGGACTACGCCGAGCACGACGGCGTCGACGCGCCCCGGCTGCACCGCCAGCGCATCACCCTCACCAAGACGGCCGACCGGCTCGTGCTCGACCTGACCGGCACGAGCCCCCAGGCCAAGGGGCCCATCAACCACGCCGGCGACTACGCGGACGGCAACTTCCTGAAGAAGTGGCTGGCCCCCATCCTGCGCAACCTGGCCGACACGCCCGAGCGCATGGCCGAGCTGGACGTCAACGAGGGCGTGGTCGAGCTGATCGACATCCGCTTCCCGCCGCCGGGCACGCTGGTGACGCCCGAGTTCCCGGCGCCCACCAACGCCCGCACGTTCGTGATCCTGCGGCTGCTGGGCGTGCTGGCCGGGGTGATCGCCAAGGCGGTCGACGGCTACATGCCGGCCGACCAGGAGACCATCCGCTACACGGGCATCTCGGGCCACGACGGCGACGGCCGCTGGTACCTCAACCGCGAGATCCTCGGCGGCGGGTCGGGCGGGCGCTACTACGCCGACGGCAGCGACACCATCCACGTCGTGCCCGAGTCGCGCAACCTGCCGGTCGAGTTCGTGGAGACCCGGTTCCCGGTGCGGGTCGAGACGCTGGCGCTGGCCACCGACTCCGGGGGTGCCGGCACCTTCCGGGGCGGGCTGGGCTACCGCAAGGAGATCAGGGTGCTCCACGACGCCACCTTCATGTCGGTGGCCGACCGGTCGATCCTGTCGTGCTGGGGTGTGCGGGGCGGCCGGGCCGGCACGCCGTTCCGCGTCACGATCGATCCCGGCGGACCGGCCGAGCGGGTGATGCCCGGCCTGTGCGACGGCGAGCCGATCGTCGCGGGTGAGGTGATCCGCATCGAGACGACGGGCGGCGGCGGCTGGGGCGACCCGCTCGAGCGCGAGCCGTGGCGGGTGGCGCTCGACCTGCGCCAGGGCAAGGTGAGCGTGGCGGCGGCGCGCGACGACTACGGGGTCGTGCTCGTGGACGGCGACGGGCGTGATCCGGGCGACGAGCCCGTGGTCGACGAGGCCGCCACCGCGGCGTTGCGGGCGGAGCTGGCCGCGGCGCGGGGCGAGACCCGCATGTTCGACCGTGGTCCCGGCTACCCGGTCCTCGCCGGCGGCGCGACCCGTGCGGACGTGGACGACGACGCCGGCGGCGGCTCCCGTGGCGGCCCGAGCGCTCCCTCGATCCCGGAGGTGTCCCGGTGACGCAGGACGAGGTCGACACGGCCGACACCGGCGCTGATGCCGGCGCCGGTGCTGGTGCTGGTGCTGGTACTCGTGCCGGTGGAGGCGACGACGCCGGGGCCCGCGACGCCGGCACGCTCCCGCCCGCGGCCGCGGCGTGGCGCCGGCACCGGTTCGCCGGCGCCCCGGCAGACCTGGTCGCGGCGGGGACCCTGCCCCGGGCCTGGGCCGCGCAGTGGGACGCCGCCCCCGCCGCCCCGACGCTCGCCGGGGTCGACGGGCGCTGGCTGACCGCCGCCGAGCTCGACGAGCGGACGGCGACCGTCGCCGCCCGCTACGCAGCGGCCGGCCTGGCGGCGGGCGACCGCCTGCTCGTCAGCGCGGCGCCCTCGGTCGACCTGGCGGTGGCGCACGTGGCCGCCCTGCGCCTCGGCCTGGTGGTCGTGCCGGTCAACACGGCGTTCGGTCCCACCGAGATCGCCCCCGTGGCCGCGGCGGCCGCGCCGCGGCTGGCCGTCCTCGACGACCCGGGCCGGCTGCCCGGCGTGCCGTCGACCGGTCCGGACGTGGCGCTGCCGGGCGGTCCCGCACCGGCCCTCGACGGGGCCGGGCCCGACGACACCGGGCTGCTCGTGTTCACGTCGGGCACCACGGGCACGCCCAAGGGCGTGCCGCTGAGCCACGCCAACCTGCTGGCCACCTCGGCGTCGATCGAGGTGGCGTGGCGCTGGACAGCCGACGACCGCCTGGTGCTGGCCCTGCCGCTCTTCCACGTGCACGGGCTCGGCGTCGGCCTGCACGGCACGCTGCTGGCGGGTGCCTCCGCGGTGATCCTTCCCCGGTTCGAGGTCGACGCCGTGCTCGACGCCGTGGCCACCAGCGGGGCGACCCTGATGTTCGGTGTGCCGACCATGTGGGTGCGCCTCGCCGCCAGCCCGCGCCTGGGCGAGATGGCCGCCCTGCGGCTGTGCGTGTCGGGCTCGGCGCCGCTCGACCCGTCGACGTTCGCGGCGTTGGCCGATGGCATCGGCTCGCCGGTGATCGAGCGCTACGGCATGACCGAGACCGGGATGCTCGTCTCCAACCCGTACGAGGGCGAGCGCCGGGCGGGGTCGGTGGGGCTGGCGTTGCCGGGGGTCGAGGTGCGGCTCGACCGGCGCGAGGGCGCGGGCGAGCCGTCGGCCGAGATCCTGGTCCGCGGGCCCAACGTGTTCGGCGGCTACCTCGGTGGGGTCGGTGCCGACGCCTTCACGCCCGACGGCTGGTTCCGCACCGGTGACCTCGGCCGGGCCGACCCCGACGGGTACCTGCGCATCGTGGGCCGCTCGAAGGAGCTGATCATCACCGGCGGCTTCAACGTCTACCCCTCGGAGGTCGAGGACGCCCTGCGCCAGGTGCCCGGGATCCTCGACGCGGCCGTGGTCGGGCTGCCGTCGGCGGAGGGCGGCGAGGAGGTGACCGCAGCGGTGCTCATCCAGCCCGGCGCCTCCTTCGACGAGGACGAGGTCAGGACGGCCTGCAAGGAGCGTCTCGCGGCGTACAAGGTGCCGCGCAGGATCGTCGTCGTCGACGAGCTGCCCCGCTCGATGATCGGCAAGGTGCTGAGGCG
>DASTFE010000090.1:0-17835 GCA_035708905.1 Acidimicrobiales bacterium
CGACGAGGTCGCCGAGGCCGTCGATGGTGCCGACGCGGTGCTCAACTGCTACACCCCGATCCCGCCCGACCTCACGCGGGCGATGCGGGGCTGCCGGATCATCGCCCGCTACGGCATCGGGCTCGACACCATCGACATCCCCGCCGCCACGTCGGCCGGGATCATCGTCACCAACGTTCCCGACTACTGCATCGACGAGGTGTCCGACCACGCGCTGGCACTGATCCTGGCCCTCGGCCGGGGCGTGGTCCGCCTCGACCGCGCGGTGCGCGACGGCCGGTGGAGCCCGATGGACGCCGCGCCCCTGCACCGCCTGCGGGGCCGCACCCTGGGCCTGGTCGGGTTCGGCCGGATCGCCCGCGCCGTGGCGGCGAAGGCGGCGGCCGTGGGGCTGCGCGTCATGGCCCACGATCCCTTCGTGACCGACGACGCGATCGCCGGCGGTGGCGCGGCGCCGGCCGACCTGCCGACGTTGCTCGCGTCGGCGCACGTGGTATCGCTGCACGCCCCGCTCACCCCCGAGACGCGCCACCTGATCGGGCGGAGCGAGCTGGCGAGCATGCCCAAGGGCGCGGTCCTCGTGAACACCTCCCGCGGCGGCCTCGTCGACGTGGGGGCGCTGCGCGAGGCCCTGGCCGCCGGCCACCTCGGCGGCGCGGCGCTCGACGTGCTCGAGGACGAGCCGCCGGCGCCCGACGATCCCCTGCTGGCCCGATCCGACGTCATCGTCACGCCGCACGCCAGCTTCTACAGCGAGGAGTCGGTGGCGGAACTGCAGCGCAAGGCCGCCCAGCAGGTTGTCGACGCGCTCGCCGGCCGGGTTCCGCCCTACGCGGTGAACGCGGCCGAGCTGGGGTTGGCCCGCCCCTGAGCCACGCTCGCCTGGAAGAGTGGTGGGGTGGTCGAAGACGGCGGGACGGGACGCGTCGCGGAGCTGACGATCGCCCTGTCGCTGGCGACCGACCTCGGCACCGGTCAGCCGATGGACCAGGGGCTGCGGACGTGCTGGCTGTCTCTGGCGGCGGCCGAGGCGCTGGGCATGGACCCGGCGGCTCGATCGTGCGTCTACCACGTGGCCCTGCTGCGCTTCGTGGGCTGCACGTCGGACGCGTCCGAGACGGCGGTGCTGGCGGGGGGCGACGACCTCGCCTTCAACGCCGTGATGGCCCCGGCCCTGAACGCGCCCCCGGCCGAGAGCGTGCGCTGGTTCGTGCGCCACCTGGCCGAGGACCTGCCCCCGCACCGCCGGACCGGCCGGGTGCTCCGTGCGCTGGCCGACCCCGGGATGGAGCACCGCAGCCTGTCGGGCCACTGCGAGGTCGCCGCCCGGCTCGCCGGTCGGCTCGGGATGGGCGACAGCGTCTGCGACGCGCTCGCCCACGCCTACGAGCGCTGGGACGGCAGGGGCCACCCCGCCGGCCTGGAAGGCGAGGACGTGCCCGCGGCGATCCGGGTCGTCGCCCCGGCCCGCGACGCCGAGCTGTGGGCCCGCCGGGCGGGCTGGCCGGCGGCGGCCGAGGTGCTCGGGCGCCGGCGCGGTCGCACGTACGACCCGGCGGTGGTCGACGTCCTGCTCGCCGACGGTGAGAGGTGGCTCGCCGAGCCCGGCGACGACCCCTGCGCGGCCGTGCTCGAAGCCGAGCCGGGCCCGGTGTCGACGATCGGCGGCGATCGGCTCGACGAGGCGCTCGCCGCGGTCGCCGACTTCACCGACCTCAAGTCGCCCTTCCTCCGGGGCCACTCGACCGGGGTTGCCGCGCTGGCGGCTGATGCCGCTGCGGCGGCGGGCCTGTCCCGGGACGAGGCCACCACGCTGGGCCGGGCCGCGCTGGTGCACGACGTCGGGCGCGTCGGCGTGCCCAACGGCATCTGGGACCGCCCCGGCCCCCTCACCGCCGAGCAGTGGGAGCGGGTCCGGCTGCACCCCTACCTCGGCGAGCGCGTCCTGCGCCGGTGCTCCCTGCTCTCGCCCCTGGCCGACGTCGCCGCCCACCACCACGAGCGGGCCGACGGCTCCGGTTACCACCGCGGGTCGTCCGGCGACCAGGTCGGCCTCGGGGGCCGGCTGCTGGCCGCCGCCGACGCCTACCACGCCATGACCGAGGACCGGCCCCACCGCCCCGCCCACACCCCGGCGGCCGCCGCCGAACGCCTCCTCGCCGAGGTCGACGCCGGCCGCTTCGGCCGCACGGAGGTCGACGCCGTCCTCCAGGCGGCAGGGCAGCCCGGCCGCCCACCGCAGGTGGCGCGCCCGGCCGGCCTGACCGAGCGCGAGGTCGACGTGCTGCGCCTGATCGCGCGCGGCCACGCCAACAGGGCGGTGGCGGCCACGCTCGGCATCTCGCCCAAGACCGTGGGTCACCACGTCGAGCACATCTACGCCAAGGCCGGGGTGACCACCCGCGCCGGCGCCACGCTGTTCGCCATGGAGCACGGCCTCCTCTCGCCCTGACCGGCAGACATGGGGCGAACGCCCGATGCGCCGCGGCGCCCGCCGGTCCACGCTCACCGGCAGGCAACCGGAACAGGGAGGCACCATGCCGGCGATCGAAGTCAACGGCACCACGCTCCACCACGAGTCCGCCGGTCGCGGGCCGGCCGTGCTCTTCGTGCATGGCATGTGCGGCGACGCCGACGTCTGGGCCGACCAGGCGCAACGCCTGGCGGATCGCTACACCGTCGTGCGCTACGACCGCCGCGGCCACACCCGCAGCGCCCGTGGCGACGCCCCCATCAGCAGCACCCTGCACGCGGACGACGCCGCCGCGCTGATCGAGGCGCTCGACCTCGCGCCCTGTCTGATCGTCGGATCCAGCGGCGGTGCGGCCATCGCCGTCGAGGTCGCGCTGCGCCACCGCCACCTGCTCAGGGGCGCCGTGCTCAGCGAGCCGCCGCTGTTCTCGCTCGACCCCGACGGCGGTCATTTCGCCCGGCACGAGATCGCGCCGCGCGTCGAGGCCGCGGCCAGGACCGGGGGCCCGGTCGCCGCCGTCGATGCGTTCTTCCCGCTCGTGTGCCCCGGGCTGTGGTCGCGCATCGACGAGGAGCGCAAGGACCGCTACCGGGCCAACGGCGACATCGGGCTCGCCGATCTGCGCGGGCCGTCGCTCCAGGTCGCACCCGCCGACCTCGCGGGGCTGGACGTGCCGGCGCTCGTCGTGGCGGGCGAGATCAGCCACCCGTCGCTGCGGGCCATCGCCCGCCGCCTGGCGGGTGCGCTGCCCGACGCCCGCTTCGTCGAGCTGGCGGGCAGCGGCCACGTCACCTACGCCGAGCGGCCCGACGACTTCGCTGCCGCCCTCGCCGTGTTCGCCGCCGAGCTCGACCGCCGTACCGCGGTCGCCTCCCGGGAGGCGACACCATGAGCCGCCCGGCCACGGTGCACCCTGGGCACCGGTTCGACGTGCGGTCGGCAGACGGCACGCCGCTCGCCGTGTGGGTCGACGGCGACGGGCCGGCCCTCGTCATGGTGCACGGCTCCATCGCCGACCACACCACCTTCGCTCCGTTCGTCGAGGTGCTCCGCCACGAGTGGACGACGTGGGCGATGGATCGCCGCGGGTTCGGCGCCAGCGGCGACGCCCCCGGGTACGCCATCGAGCGCGACTTCGAGGACGTCGCCGCCGTCGTGGACGCCGTCGCCGCCCGCACGGGCGGGCCGGTGACCCTGTGGGGGCACTCGTACGGCGCCAACTGCGCGATGGGAGGCGCCGCCCTCACGCCGAACGTCCAGCACCTCGTGCTCTACGAGCCGAGTCTCGGGCTGGCGTACCCGCCGGGCTCGATCGACGCGATCGAGGAGGCGGTGGCCGCCGGCGACAGGGAGGCGGCCATCGTGGCGGTGCTGACCGACGCCCTGGAGATGTCCGGCGAGGAGATCGACGCCCTGCGGTCGAGCCCGCTGTGGCCCGTCCGCCTCGCCGCTGCGGCCACCGTGCCGCGGGAGTGCCGGGTCGAGGAGGGCTGGGTCTACCGGCCCGGCCAGTTCGACGGGGTCACGGCCCCGACACTCGTGCTGGCCGGCTCAGACAGCCTGCCCACCATCGCGGCGACGACCCGCCGGGCGGCGGCCGCCATCCCCGGGGCGCGGGTCCGCGTGCTCGACGGGCACGCCCACTTCGCCCACAAGACCGACCCGGCCATGGTCGCGGGTGTGATCCGCCGGTTCACGCTCACCTGCCCACCGAGCGGCCGGCTGCCTGTTCCGCGACCGGCGACGGACGTGTAGCGTCCGTGATCTCGGCTCCTCCCCGCCGAGCTGGCGCGTTCGCCGTCGCCCGAAGGAGCACACATGGACGATCTCCCCGTCGTTCCCCTCGTGGCAGGTGCCACCATCCTGCTGGTCGGTCCCCTGCGCCGTCGCGCCGTGTCCGTGGCCGGAGCCGCCGCGCGCGCCGGTGCGGGCGTGGCCGGCGCCACCCTCGTCGGCGCACGCGACATCCTCGAGGCGGCCGTCCGCGGCGGGCCCGTCACCGGCGCACCCCCTGCCACCTAGGCCGCTCGACCAGGCCATGGACGGCAAGGTTCGGCTGGTGTTCACCGGCGCGTCACCGCCGGTCCACCAGTTCGACAGGCGCGCGTGGTTCCCTCCACGGGGATGGCACGGCACCAGCACGTGGTCCCCGGCGGCCCCCGGCGGCGGCACCGGCGAGACGTCGAGGCGGGCATCGCCGGCCATCTCGAGCTGCTCGCCGCGGCCGTGGCCGCGCTGGCGTCACCGCTGCTGCACGCGGGACTCCCGACCCTGCCGCCGCGCCGCCGCGGTCGCCCCCGGCGGCGGCCGGAGGTCGACGTCGCCTGACCGCACCCGCTGATGGCGGCTGCCGGCGTCGTGCGCTCGCTCGTCGCGTGGGGCGGTCGCCGCCACCGGCGGGCCGCGCGGCGGGGACGGCTCGCCCACGTCGAGGTGCGCGGCCTCGACGGGCCCCGGGCCGCCTCGGTGCGCGCCGAGGTCGAGCGGGCGCTGCGCGCTGCGCCCTCGGTGGTCCGGGCCTGGGTGAACGGGCCGCTCGGGCGGGTCATCGTCGAGCTCGCCGACGACGAGGTCGACCTCGGCGACGTCGTCGACGTCGTCGCCGAGGTCGAGACCGCCCTCGATGTCGCCGGCGACGGCTTCCCGCTCGACCGCGCCGACCATCCCGCCGACGTCGCCCCGATCGCGCGCGAGGCGGTCGCCGCCGCCGCGTCGGTCGTCGCCATCGGCGCCGGGGCGGCGGGGCGCCTGGCCCGCCTGCCGCGGCTGCCCGCCGAGGTCGGCGGGCTGGTCTCGTGGGTCGAGTCGCAACGGCACGTGCGCAACGCGGTGGAGTCGGTGGCCGGGCCGTCGCTCGCCACCGCGGGCCTCTCGATCCTCAACGCCGCGGTGCAGGCGGCCGCCCAGGGTCCCGTCGGCCCCCTCGCCGACCTCGGGCACCGGCTGTCGCTCGTCGCCGAGGGCCGGTCGCGCCAGGCGGCGTGGGACCGGGTTCAGGCCGACATGCACGCGCCGGGGCGGGAGGCGACCGGGGGCGACCACGCTGCGGAACGTGCCCCCGGCGACCCCGGCAGCCGTCCGGTGCCGCTGCACCACGGCCCGGTCGAGACCTACGGTGACCAGGCGTCGGTCGCGTCGCTCGCGGCCGCCGGCGGCACGTTCCTCGCCACGGCCGACCTCCGGCGGTCGGCGGCGGCCGCGCTGGCCACGACACCCAAGGCCGCACGGTTCGGGCGCGAGGCGTTCGCCGCCCACCTCGGCCGCGCCCTCGCCGACCGCGACATCCTGTGCCTCGACACGGGGGCGCTCCGCCGGCTCGACCGCATCGACACCGTCGTGCTCGACGCGTCGGCCGTCACCACCGGCGAGCTGGCCATCGACGGGATCGAGGTCGTGGGTGACGCCGCCACGAGCCAGGTGCGCCGTCGCGCCCGCGACCTGTTCGACCCCCGACGGCCGGCCCGGACGGTGCGACGGCGCGGCTGGTCGCTCGGGCCCCTGGCGCCGGCCGAGCGGCGCCTGGCCGCCGGCGTGCAGGGGTCGGGCGACGTGCTGGCCCTGCGCCGGGGGGACGAGGCGGTCGCAGTGGTGCGCCTATGCGAGGCGGTCGAGCCGATGGCGTACACGCTGGCCGGCACCGCCCGCGACGCCGGGCACATGGTCGTCGTCGCCGGGACGGACGAGCTCGCGGGCCGCCTCGGCGCGCACCTCCGGGTGGCGGGCGGGGCGGGGCCCGAGGGCCTGCTGGCCTCGGTGCGGATGCTGCAGCAGGACGGTTGCGGCGTGGCGCTGCTCGCCGCGTCCGGCGGCGCCGCGCTGGCGGTCGCCGACCTGGGCGTCGGGCTCGCCGGCACCGGGGTGCCGTGGGAGGCGGACGTCCTCGTCCACGACCTCACCGGTGCCGCGCTGGTGCTCGACGCCCTCGCGGTCGCGCACGACGTGAGCCGGCAGAGCGCGGCCCTGGCGCTGGCCGGCTCCGCGGTGGGGGGCGCCCTCGCGCTCACGTCGGCGCCGGCGCGTGCCACGGCGCGGGCGATGACCTCGGTCAACGCTGCGGCGATCGCCGCGCTGGCCAACGGCGCCCGGGCCGCGCTCGCGCTGGCCGCCCAGCCGCCGGCGACCGCCGACGACCACCCGCCGTGGCACGAGCTCGACCCCGACGAGGTGCTGGCCCACCTGGCGAGCACGGCGAACGGGCTGAGCGCCGACGACGCAGCCGAGCGGGCGCGGCGGAGCGCCACCGTCGAGGACGGGCCCGTGTCCCTCCCCGTGGCCGTCCTCGAGGAGCTGGCCAACCCGCTCACACCGGTGTTGGCCGGCGCGGCGGCCCTGTCCACCGCGGTCGGCTCCGTCGTCGACGCCGGGCTGGTCGGCGCGGTGGCGGGCGTCAACGCGCTGGTCGGCGGGGCCCAGCGCTACCAGGTCGAGCGGGCGGTCCGGCGCCTCGAGGCGGCCAGCAACCAGCGCGTCCGGGTGCGGCGCGGCGGCGACGCGGTCACGGTGCCGGTCGCCGAGCTGGTGCCCGGCGACGTGGTGGCGCTGTCGGCCGGCGACTCGGTCCCGGCGGACTGCCGGATCATCGAGTCCACCGCGCTCGAGGTGGACGAGTCGAGCCTGACCGGCGAATCGATGCCGGTGGCCAAGCGCAGCGACGCGTCGCTGTCGCCGGTGCTCGCCGAGCGCACCTCGATGATCTACGAGGGCACCCTCGTCGCCGCGGGCGAGGTGGTCGCCGCCGTGGTCGCGACGGGCCGGGACACCGAGGCGCGGCGCGGCGTGTCGGCCCCCGGCACCACCGACGGCGGGGTCGAGGCCCGCCTGCGCGACCTGACCCGCGTGACGCTCCCGCTCGCCGGCGTCGCCGGCGCGGGCCTGGTGGCCACGGGCATGCTGCGGGGCCGGTCGATCGCGCAGGGCCTGCACGCGGGCGTGAGCCTGGCGGTGGCCGCCGTGCCCGAGGGACTGCCGATCCTGGCGACGATGGCCCAGCTCAGCGCCGCACGCCGGTTGTCGGACCGGGGCGCCCTGGTGCGCAACCCCAGGGCCATCGAGGCCCTCGGCCGGGTCGACCTGCTGTGCTGCGACAAGACCGGCACCCTCACCGAGGGCCGGATCGAGCTCGACGGTGTCTTCGACGGGCGCACCGAGGTCGAGGTGGAGCCCACCGGGCCGGGCGGGGCGATCCTCGCCGCCGCCCTGCGGGCGTCGCCGCTGGTGAGCCCCGGCGCCGACCCGCTGCCCCACCTCACCGACCGCGCCGTCGTCGAGGGCGCCGCCCGCCGGGGCGTCGACGCCACGACCGGCGTGGCCGGCTGGCACCGGCGGGACGAGCTGCCGTTCGAGCCCGCCCGCGGCTACCACGCCGTGCTCGGCCGCAACGGAAGGCTGTTCCTGCTGAGCGTGAAGGGCGCTCCCGAGGTCGTGCTGCCCCGGTGCACGTCGTGGCGCCACCGGGGGCGGCTCGTCGAGCTGGACGCCGAAGTGCGGGACGACCTCCACGACGACGTCGAGGCGCTGGCGCGGCGCGGCCACCGGGTGCTGGCGGTCGCCGAGCGCGAGGCGTCGAGCGGCGCCGACCTCGACGACGCGCGGGTGGACCACCTGCGGCTGCTGGGGTTCGTCGCGCTCTCGGACCCGGTCCGACCCACGGCGGCGGCTTCGGTGGCCACGCTGGCGGCGGCCGGCGTCCGCACGGTCATGATCACCGGCGACCACCCCAGCACCGCCGAGGGCATCGCCGCCGATCTGGGCCTGCTCGACGGCCGCCGGGTCGTGACCGGCCCTCAGCTCGACGCGCTGGACGACCCGGCGCTGGACGCCGTCCTCGACGAGACCACGGTGTTCGCCCGGGTGACGCCGGCCCACAAGGTGCGGCTGGTCGAGGCCTACCGCCGCCAGGGGCGCGCCGTCGCGATGACCGGAGACGGCGCCAACGATGCGCCGGCCATCCGCCTGGCCAACGTCGGTGTCGCGCTCGGCGAGCACAGCACCTCCGCGGCCCGGGCGGTCGCCGACGTGGTCGTGACCGACGGGCGCATCGAGACCCTGATCGACGCCGTCGTCGAGGGGCGGGCGATGTGGGCGTCGGTGCGCGAGGCGCTCGCCATCCTGGTCGGCGGCAACCTCGGCGAGATCCTGTTCACGGTCGGTGCGGGCGCGCTCACCGGCAACGCCCTCTCGCCCCGCCAGCTCCTGCTCGTCAACCTGTTCACCGATGCCGTCCCCTCGCTGGCCATCGCCGTGCGCACGCCACGGGACAAGGGGCCCGAAGATCTGCTGCGCGAGGGGCCCGAGGCGTCGCTCGGCGTCGCGCTCGAGCGCCAGATCCTCAGCCGGGCCCTCGCGACCGCCGCCGGAGCCGGCATGGCGTGGGCTGGCGGGCGCCTCACCGGTCGCGCCCGGCGGGCGAGCACCATCGCGCTGGTCGGGCTCGTCGGTACGCAGCTCGGCCAGACGCTGGTGGCCGGCGGGCGCGACCCGATGGTGGTGGCGGCCGCCGCGGGCTCGGCTGCCGCGCTGGCGGGCGTCATCCAGACGCCGGGCGTCAGCCGGTTCTTCGGGTGCACACCGCTCGGCCCCGTCGGCTGGGGGATCGGGCTGGGCGGCGCCGCCGCCGGCGTCGGGCTCTCGCTGGTGCTGCCGCCGGTCGTCGGTGAGGTGACAAGGTGGCGGGTGGAGGAGACGTGATGCCGAGGTTCCAGGGAGCGATCTTCGATGTCGACGGCGTGCTGGTCGACTCGCCGCACGAGGGGGCCTGGCGCGAGTCGCTGAGCGAGCTGATGGAGGGCGACTGGGCCGACATCCGCGACCGCACGTCGTGGTCGCCCGAGGCGTTCACGCCGCTCGTGTACCAGCAGCACGTGTCGGGCAAGCCCCGGATGAGCGGGGCCCGCGCCGCCCTCGAGCACTTCGGGGTGCCCGACGCCGAGGCGCGGGCGGTCGAGTACGCCGCCCGCAAGCAGGCCATGATCGTGCGGCTGATCGAGGCCGGCGACTTCCGGGCGTACGACGACGCGCTGCGGTTCATCATCGGCACCAAGGAGCGCGGGGTGCGGGTGGCGGCGGCGTCGTCGTCGAAGAACGCCGACATGATGCTCGGCAGGATCCGGCTCGACAGCTTCGCCGCCGAGCAGGGGATCTCGTCGCCGGTGGTGCGGCCGGGGCTCACGCTGCTCGACCTGTTCGACGTCGACGTGTCCGGCCGCGACTTCGCCCGCGGCAAGCCCGACCCCGAGATGTTCCTGACGGCCGCCGCGGAGCTGGGGGTGGCCCCCGAGGTCGCGTTCGTGATCGAGGACGCCTCCTCTGGCGTGCAGGCGGCCAAGGCGGGGGGCATGGCCGCCATCGGCATCGCCCGGGCCGGCGACGCCGACCTGCTGGCCGCCGCCGGCGCCGACATCGTGGTCGACACCCTCGACCGCGTCGACCTGGCCGCGCTGGCCGAGGGGCGGCTGGCCGCCGCGGCGTCCTGACGCCGTGGCACCCTCGCAGGTCGTCATCGGGCTCGACGTCGGCACCACCGGCGTCAAGGCCGCAGCCTTCGGGCTCGGCGAGCCCTGGCACCGGGTGGCGATGCGCGAGTACCCGCTGCTGCAGCCGGCACCCGGTCAGCAGGTGCAGGACCCCCGGACCATCCTCGCGTCGACCGCCGACGCCCTGGCCGAGTGCGTCGAGGCCACGGGCCCCGCCGAGGTGGTGGCCGTCTCGCTCGGCGCCGGCATGCACGGCCTGGTGGCGTTCGGCGCCGACCGGCGCCCCGTCACCCCGCTGGTCACCTGGGCCGACGCCCGCTCGCGTGCCGAGGCCCGCGAGCTCCACCGGGCGGGGCAGGCTGCGGCGCTGCACGCGCGCACCGGCGTGCCCGTCCACCCGATGACGCCGCTGACCAAGCTCCTGTGGTTCCGCCGGCACGACCCCGCCACGTGGCAGCGGGCACGCTGGTGGGGCGGCCTCAAGGACCTGCTGGTCGGGTGGTTGACCGGTGCACCGGCGACCGAGCTGTCGTCGGCGTCCGGCACCGGGATGCTCGACGTCGCGACCCGCACCTGGAGCACGCTCGCCCTCGACCTCTGCGGCCTCTCTGCCGACGACCTGACACCGATCGAGGCGCCGACCGCCGTCCTGGCGCTGGCCCCGGCGGCGGCCGACCGGATCGGCCTGCCCGCCGGCACACCCGTGGTCGCCGGCGCCGCCGACGGCCCGCTCGGCAACCTCGGCACCGGTGCGCTGGATCCGGGCGTCGCGGGGCTGTCGCTCGGCACCAGCGGCGCGGTGCGGATGGCGGTGGACGGGCCGCGCGCCGACCCCGAGCGCGGGTTGTTCTGCTTCGCGCTGACGGAGGCGGTCTGGGTGGTGGGCGGGGCGATCAGCAACGGCGCCGCCGCGCTCCGCTGGGCCGGCAGCACGTTCGCCGGCGACGCCCGGGTGGCGGCGGGCGACGAGGGGCCCGACGCCGCCGTGCTCGAGCTGGCGGCCAAGGCGCCGGCCGGCAGCGACGGCCTGGTCATGCTGCCCTACCTGCTCGCCGAGCGGGCGCCGCTGTGGGACCCCGACCTGCCGGGCGCCTACATCGGGCTGCGCCCGGAGCACACGCGTGAGCACCTCCTGCGCGCCGCGGTCGAGGGCGTCTGCATGCAGCTGCGGCTCGTGCTCGACGAGCTCGACGCCGTCGCGACGGTGACCTCGGTGCGGGCGACGGGCGGGGCCTTCCGCTCGCGCCTGTGGCGGGAGGTGATGGCCGCGGTGCTCGGCCGACCCCTGGTCGTGGTCGACGGGGTCGACGGCACGGCCCGCGGCGCGGCCGCGCTCGGCCTGCTCGCCCTCGGGCGCGCCCCCACCCTCGGTGAGGCGGTCGCCCAGCTCGCCGGCTCCACGAGCCCGCCGCCGTCACCCGTGGTCGTCGACTCCGCACTCGTCGCCACGTACGACCGGCTGCGCGGCTCGGTGGCGGGGCTGATCGAGCGCCTGGGTCCCGTCGCCGGCCTGTTCGGTGGGCGGGGCGGCGACGCGGGTGCCTGACCCGCCGGCAGCCCCTCGCACCGGGTCGGGTCAGCGAGCCCGCCGCACGAGGGGGGCCACGAGCTTGCGCAGCTCGTCGGCCCACAGGACGGCGCTGGCCGTGCCGACGCACAGCAGCCAGTCGGTCGGGTCGAGCGACGTGGTGTCGAAGGCGTCGTGCAGGACCGGCACGTACACCACGGCGACCTGCAGGACGACCGACAGGGCGACGGCGCCCCACAGCAGCGGGTTGGTGAACAGGTGGGCGAACGCGCTCACCCGGTCGGACCGGGCGTTGAAGCAGTTGAACAGCTGGGCCAGCACGAGTGTGGTGAACGCCATCGTCCGGGCCTCGGTGAGGCTGTCCGAGCCGTCGACGAGCCCGCCCGGCAGACCGATGTCGAGGGTCAGCAGCGTCGTGACCGCCATCACCAGCCCGACGAACGCGACCCCGCCCACCATCTCGCGGTCGATCACCCGGTCGGCGATGCCCCGGGGCGGGCGGGCCATGACGTCGTCGGGGGGCGGGTCGACGCCCATCGCCAGCGCGGGCCCCGTGTCGGTGAGCAGGTTGATCCACAGGATCTGGGTGGCGAGCAGCGGCGCGACGACGGCGCCACCCTGCTCGCGGAGGCCCAGCATCCCGGCGAAGACGACGCCGAGCAGCACGGTGAGCACCTCGCCGACGTTCGACGAGAGCAGGTAGCGAAGGAACTTGCGGATGTTCGAGAAGATCCCCCGCCCCTCGCGCACGGCGGCGACGATGGTGGCGAAGTTGTCGTCCGTCAGGATCATCTTCGCCGCCTCCTTCGTCACGTCGGTGCCCGTCACGCCCATGGCCACCCCGATGTCGGCGCTCTTGAGCGCCGGGGCGTCGTTCACGCCGTCGCCCGTCATCGCGACGATGTTGCCGTTGGCCTGGAGGGCGTCGACGATCCGGAGCTTGTGCTCGGGCGCCACCCGGGCGTAGACCGACACCTCGTCCACGACCACCCGGGCGTCGGCCTCGTCGAGGCCCGCGAGCTCGCTGCCGGTGACGGTGCGGCCCCCCGCCTCGATGATGCCGAGCTCGGCGGCGATGCGGGCGGCGGTGCGGGGGTGGTCGCCGGTGATCATCACGGTGCGCACGCCGGCGCCGCGCGCCTCGGCGATCGCCCGGCGCGCCTCGCTCCGCGGCGGGTCGATGATGCCCACGACGCCCGCGAAGGTCAGGTCGCGCTCGATCCCCTCGTCGGGCGGGCTGCTCGGCGCCGCGTCGAGCGGGCGGTACGCCACCGCGAGCGTGCGGAGCGCATCGTCGGCCAAGCGGTCGACGGTGGCCAGGATCTCGTCGCGGCGCCGGTCGTCGAGCGGCCGCCGCTGGTCGCCCTCCTGCTCGTGCGTGCACCGGGCCAGCAGCAGGTCCGGTGCGCCCTTGGCGACGAGCGCCACGCGCCCGCCCCGCTCGCGGTCGGCCTCGACGGTGCTCATCAGCTTGCGCTCGGAGGTGAACGGCACCTCGCCCAGCCGGGTGAAGCGGCCGCCGCGCTCGTCCGCCAGGCCCAGCTTGCGGACGGCCACGAGGAACGCGGCCTCGGTGGGATCGCCCTCCACGACCCACTCGCCGCCCTCCTCGCGCAGCGAGGCGTCGTTGGCCAGGCTGCCGCCGACGAGCACCACGCGCACCTCCTCCAGCAGCGGGCCGCCGGTGAGCTGGTCGCCGCCGGCCTCGACCCGGCCGTCGGGCCGGTAGCCGGTCCCGGTCAGGTCGACCTCGCCCGAGCGGGTCACGACCTTCTGGATGGTCATCTCGTTGCGGGTCAACGTGCCGGTCTTGTCGGTGCAGATCACCGAGGCCGAGCCCAGGGTCTCGACCGACGACAGCTTCTTCACGATCGCGTTCTGGCGGGCCATCCGCTGGACGCCCAGGGCCAGCACCACCGAGAGCACGGCGGGAAGGCCCTCGGGCACCGCGGCGACGGCGAGCGACACGCCGATCAGCAGCACGTCGACCACGTCGGACGCCTGCTGGATGTCGGACACCAGCAGGATGACGGCGACGACCACCACGGCGACGGCGACGACGCCGATGCCCAACGCGCGGCCGACCCGGTCGATCTCCCGCTGGAGCGGCGTGCGCTCCTCCCGCGTCTCTTCGAGCAGGCTGGCGATGCGGCCCATCTCGGTGGACATGCCCGTGCCGGTCACCACGGCGCGCCCCCGCCCCCGGGCCACGGCGGTGCCGCTGAAGACCATGTTGAGCCGATCGCCGAGCGGGGCCTGAACGGGCAGGGTGGCGGCGTCCTTCAGCACGGCCTCGCTCTCGCCGGTGAGCGCCGCCTCGGCGATCATCAACGAGGCGGCCTCGACGAGCCGACCGTCCGCGCTGACGGCGTCGCCCTCGGCCAGCACCAGCACGTCGCCCGGCACCACGTCGGTGGCAGGTACGCGCCGCTCGACCCCGTCGCGCACGACGACCGACGTCGCCGCCGACATCCGCTGCAGGGCCGCTACCGCCTGCTCGGCCTTGGCCTCCTGCACGTAGCCGAGCACCGCGTTGGCGACGAGGATCACGCCGATCACGATCGCCTCGAAGGGCAGACCCTCGGCGCCGTCGACGACCCACGTCGCCAGCGAGATGGCGATGGCGACGAGCAGGAGCACCACCAGCGGGTCGGCGAACTGGGCCAGGAACCTGCGCCAGGCCGGGACCGGCGGTGCGGCGTCGAGCCGGTTGCGGCCGACGCGTGCGAGCCGGGCCTCGGCCTCCGCGGAGGTCAGCCCCCGGGCCGGGTCGGTGCCCTGCCGCGCCGCGACGGCGCGGGCGTCCGCCAGCCACGGGTCGGCGGCGCCGATCGGGGGTGCTTGCGAGGTCATCCACGGCCCCTTCGGTCGAACGACCCTCGGGCGGCGAGGTCGGTGACCCGTTCATTGTTGCAATAGTGATGGTCGTGAGGGCGATCGTGCTGGTCAAGCAGGTGCCGGACCTCCGGGGTGCGCCGATCGGCGTCCGAGCCGACGGCACGATCGACCGCACGACCGCGGCGGCGATCACCAACCCCGCCGACCTCCACGCCGTCGAGGCGGCCCTGACCGTGGCAGACGAGGTGTGGGCGCTGTCGATGGGCCCGCCCGCGGCGGAGGCCGCCCTGCGCGAGGCGCTGGCGCTCGGCGTGGCCCGGGCCTGGCTGCTCTGCGACCGCGTGCTGGCCGGGTCGGACACGTGGGCGACCGCCAACGCCCTCGCGGCCGCCGTCGACCGGCTCGGCGCCGACGTGGTGCTGTGCGGCGCGACGGCGCTCGACGGCGAGACCGGGCAGGTCGGGCCCGAGGTGGCGACCCGCCTCGGCTGGCCCCAGGCGACGGGCTGCGAGTCGCTCGACCTCGACGGCCCCGGCCTGCTCGCACGGCGGATCGTCGAGGGCGGCTTCGAGCGGCTGCGCCTCCCGCTGCCCGCGGTGGTGACGGTGGCCGAGACCGGGTTCGCCCCGCGGTACCCGTCGGTGATGGGGCGGCGACGGGCGGGCGCGGCCACCGTCGAGCGGCTGTCGGCGAGCGACCTGGGTCTCGACGCTTCCACCGTCGGCCTCGGCGCCTCGCCCACCAAGGTGGCGCGCATGGAGCCGGCGCCGCTGCCCGAGCGGGCCTGCCGCTTCGTGGGCAGCGACGGCCTCACCTTCGAGGGGCTGGCCGAGGCGCTGGCCGATCTGGGTGCCCTGGCCGGGCCCGCGGGGGACGGGCCCCGCCCGGACGAGGCGCCGCCGCTGCCCGCCCCGGCGGGCGAGCCGTTCGCCGGCGAGCCGAGCGTGTGGGTGGTGTGCGAGCTGCGCGACGGCCTGCCGGCCCGCGTGGCGCTCGAGCTGCTGTCGAAGGCGGTGGACCTGGCGCCCGCCCTCGGCGGAGGCGTCGCGGCGGTCGTCGCCGGCCACGGGGTCGGCGCTGCCGTCGACGAGGTGGTCCGCCACGGCGCCGACGTGGTCCTCGTCGCCGACGATGCGGCCCTCGACCCCTACCGGGCCGAGCCCCACGCCCGCGTCGTCGCCGACCTCGCCGCCGACCGCCGCCCGTCCGCGGTGCTGTTCGGGGCGACGACGACGGGGCGCGACCTGGCGCCGCGGGTGGCGGCGATGCTCGACACCGGCCTCGCCGCCGACTGCACCGACCTCGCGGTGGCGCCGTGGGCGCGGCGGGGCGTCCGGTTCGACGCGCTGCTGCACCAGATCCGCCCCGCCATGGCCGGTGGCGTGCTCGCCACGTGCGTCTGCCCCGAGGCGCGCCCGCAGATGGCGACCGTGCGCCCCGGCGTGTTCGAGCTGCGCGCCAGGCCCCGCCCCGCCCGCGTCGAGCAGGTGACCGTGGCGCTGGCGCCCGGCGACCGGCGGGTCGACGTGGTGGACCGCCAGACGAGCACCGCGGAGGTGGGCCTGGCCGACGCCGACGTCGTCATCGCCGGTGGCGCCGGTTGCGACGCCTCGGCCTGGCACCTGGTCGAGGAGCTCGCCGAGGCCGTCGGGGGCCGGGTGGCGGCCTCGCGCGGGGCGGTCGAGGCCGGGCTCGCGCCGCGGGCCCTGCAGGTCGGTCAGACCGGCACGACCGTGCACCCGCGCCTGTACGTCGCGTGCGGCATCTCGGGCGCGCTGCAGCACACCGTGGGGATGCGGACCGCCCGGACGGTCCTCGCCGTCAACCGCGACCCCGACGCGTTCATCTTCCGGCTGGCGCACTTCGGGATCGTCGCCGACGTGCGCGAGGCGTTACCGCGCCTGGCCGCCGCCCTGCGCCTCACGTCATGACGGCGCGGATCGCGGCGCGGGCCCGGGTGCGCGGGCCGGTTCGGTGGCCAGCAGCTCGGCGAGCAGAGCGCGGGCGCGCCGGTCGATCTCGTCGACGATCGGCCGCACCTCGTCGACCGGCCTGCCCGCGGGGTCGGCGAGGTCCCAGTCGAGGTAGCGCTTGCCGGGATAGACGGGGCAGGCGTCGCCGCAGCCCATCGTGACGATGACGTCCGCGCTGCGGGCGGCCTCGTCGGTGAGGGGCTTGGGGAACTCCTTGGAGACGTCGAGGCCGCGCTCGGTCAGGATCTGCGCCACGGCGGGGTTGATCTCGTCACCCGGGGCCGAGCCGGCCGAGCGGACGACGACGCGGCCCGCGCCGTGGTGGTCGAGCAGCACCCGGGCCGCGACCGACCGCCCGGCGTTGTGGGTGCACACGACGAGGATCTCGGGAGTGTCGGACACGAGGGCTCCTTGGGTGCGGGCGATGGCGCGCAGCCGCTCGGCCGCGAAGCGCTCGGCGAGCAGCGGCAGGTAGTTGGGGATCTTCGACGTGGCGGCGAGCAGGTCGTACGACTCGTGGAGCAGGCGCTCGACCGTCTCGATGGCGAACGTGCCCTCGAACCGGCGCCCCAGGCCGGAGGCGCTGCGGCTGAGGATCTCGTGGTCGTGCTCGTAGCTCATCGGTCTGCTCCTGTCACGGCGGGTGCGAGGCGGGCGATGCGGCGCTCGAGCTCGTCGGCGGCGGCGTCGAAGGCGCCGGGGCTGCCGGCCCGGGCCGGGTCGGCGACGGACCAGTGCAGGACCGTGCGTGACCGCAGTGGTCGGCGGCGGAGCTGCTCGTGGGCGCGGTCGCACACGGTGACCACGAGGTCGGCGTCGCCGTCGGGGAGCGGGGCCGGCCGGGCGCCCGCGAGGTCGAGCCCGCGGCGCTCGGCGGCCCGCCGCGCCTGGGGATGCACCCGGTCGGCCGGCTCGGTGCCGGCACTGGTGGCCGGGACGGGGTGCACCGCGTTCCAGAGGGCGGCGGCGAGCTGGGATCGAGCCGAGTTGGCCGTGCACACGAAGAGCACGCGGCGGGCGCGCACGGTCGGGTGGACCCCGATCGACGCGAGCGCCTGGTGCCGCAGCCGCAGGTACCGGCGACGCCGGTCGCCGTGCGAGCGGGCCCGCTCGACCAGGCCGGCGGCGGCGAGCACGTCGAGGTGGTGGGCCAGCAGGTTGGAGTCGATGCCGACGAGCTGGGCCAGCTCCGAGGGCGCCAGGTCGGACAGCGCCAGGGCGTCGACGATGCGCAGGCGGGTCGCCTCGCCCAGCGCGGCGTGGACGGCAGCCCGGCGCGCCACGCTCGCCTGCTGGCCGGGCGCCTGGGCCTCGACCGCTTGCTCGACGATCGCTCGCTCACCGACGGCTTGCTCGACGGTCGCTCGCTCGCCGATCGCTCGCTCAACGGACATTGAGTCAATCTTCGTCGAGCGAGCTGCGCCGGTCAACCGCCGCCGCCCGGCGCCTCACCCGCGGCCAGGACGGCGACGCCGGTGACCCGGTCGTGGGCCAGGTCGCGCAGCGCCCGGTCGGCCTGGTCGAACGGGTACACGGTCGCGGCGACGCGCA
>DASTFE010000091.1:0-3355 GCA_035708905.1 Acidimicrobiales bacterium
CGGTCGCCCTGCTGGTCGTGACCGTCGGCGCCGCCGTGCAGGGCTCGATCGGGTTCGGCGCCAACCTGCTGGCCGCGCCGGTGCTGGCCGTGATCGAGCCCGAGGCGGTGCCCACCACGCTCATGCTGCTGGTGCTGCCGCTGGCCGCGGCGATGGTGCGCCGCGAGCACCACGGCGTCGACTGGCCGGCGGTCGGCTGGCTGATGGCGGGGCGGGTGCCCGGCACGGTGATCGGCGCCGTCGTGGTGGCCGCCGTGGCCGCCAACACCCTGGCGGTGCTGGCCGGGGTCGCGGTGCTGGTGGCCGTGGCCACCAGCGTGCTGACCGCCGCGGTGCGGGTCACGGTGGGCACGACGCTGGCGGCCGGCGTCGTGTCGGGGGCCATGGGCACCGCCACCTCGATCGGTGGGCCCCCGCTGGCGCTGCTCTACCAGCACCGCGAGGGGCCCGTGCTGCGGGCCACCCTGGCGGCGACGTTCGCGCTCGGCACCATGCTGTCGCTGGTCGGCCTGGCGCTGGCCGGGGCGGTGTCCCCCTGGCACGTGGGCCTGGCCGCTGCCCTGCTGCCCGGCACCCTGGCGGGTGTCGCGGTCAGCAGCCGGCTGACGGGACGGATCGACGGCCGCTGGCTGCGGCCGGCCGTCCTGGCCTTCGCCGCTCTGGCGGCCGCGGCGGCGATCGTGCGCGGGTTGGCGTGACCGGGCGCGGCCGGCGGGCGTGCGCGCCCCGGCGCCGCCCGTTCGATGTCGCCCGGCCCCTGCCGCGGGGTCACTGGTCGAGCAGCGCCCGCCATGGGCGCCAGTAGCGGCCCTCCCAGTCGATGTGCGCCAGCTGGTCATCGGGGATCCCCGTGTGGAGCAGCGAGATCTCGGTGCCGCCGGGGACGGCGTCGAAGGTGAGCACGACGACGTGCCCGGGCCCGAGCTGGTCGCTTCCCCATGCCTGCACGATCACCAGCCGGTCGCGGTCGAGGTGGAGGATGCGCCCCCGCACGTGGCCGTCGAACGCGCTGAACTCGGCACCCGGGGCGGCGCTGATGCGCACGCGCGCCCCGATGACCGCCGCGTGCCGGTCGGGGTCGAGGTAGGTGTCGTACAGGTCCTCGGGCGGTGCCGGGAGGAAGGTGCGCTCGAACACGGTCCCGGTCATGCCCCCGCCCTCCCGTGCGTGCCGAGGAGGTCGGCCGCGATCCGGTCGAGGGCGGCGAGGGCCGAGCGGAAGGCCACCGGCCCGATGGAGACGCGGCTGACGCCGGCGCCGGCGAGGTCGGCGACGGTGACCTGCCCGGCAACGTTGGCGTTGACATGGGCATCGTGGTCATCGAGCTGCTCGACCAGGTCGCGGGCGACGGCGGCGTCGGTCAGGCGGATCGGGTACACGCAGTCGGCGCCGGCGTCGAGGTAGCGGCGGGCACGGCCGGTGACGTCGGGCGTCGCGCCGGGGCCGTGATGCAGGTACGAATCGATGCGGGCGTTGATCACGACGTCGACGCCGGCCCGGCCGGCGGCCGCGCGGACGTCCGCGATCCGCTCGGCCGCCGCCGGGGGGTCGAGCAACGCGCCGGGGCGCGCGTGGTCGGAGTCCTCGAGGTTGCACCCGACGGCACCGGCGTCGAGCAGCCGCTCGACGAGCTCGTCGGCGCCGAGGCCGTAGCCGTCGAGCAGGTCGGCACTGACCGGCACGTCCACCGAGGCGGCGATGCGCCGCACGGCGCCGAACACCGTCTCGACGGGGGCGGTGGGGCCGTCGGGCACACCGAGAGATGCCGCGATCGCCGCGCTGGACGTGGCCACCGCGCGGCCCCCGGCCTCCACGACGCGCTGGGCGCTGGCGACGTCCCAGGCGTTGACGAGCACGAGGGGCTTCCCGCGCTGGTGCAGCATGCGCAGCGCGTCGGCCGCTGCGGTGAGGTCGGTCGTCGGCTCGGTCGGTCCGATCGTCGTCGTGTCCATGCCGGCTACAACCGCGGCCGGGGTGAGAAGTCGTCGCGGGGAGGGGCGGTTAGACCGGCTCCCCGGTGGGGCCCACGGTGCCGAGCCCGAAGACGGCGAACAGCGACGGGTCCAGGAAGGCGTGCAGCGCGGCGATCCTTCCGTCCCGCCACTCGAGCACGTGGACCGCCGAGGGCACGAGAGCCCCGCCGGCACCGGGCGCGTAGACGGCCACGGCGGGGCATCCGTTGGCCTCGGTCAGCACGTGCCGCTCGCGCCCGCACGCCGGGCCGGTCGACGTCAGCCACACGCGGAACGCGTCCCGGCCGTGCAGCCAGAAGGCGAACGGGGGCATCGAGACGACGGCGTCGCGGTGCAACAGCGACACGATGCGGTCGATGTCGAACCGCTCGAAGGCGTCGATGTACAGCTCGAGCAACCGCGCATCGACCGGCTCACCCGGTGCCGGCGAGAGGCCCTCGTCGCTGCGGGCCCTGGCCAGGGCGACCCGCGCCCGCCGCAACGAGCTGTTGACAGCGTCGACGCTGGTGCCCAGCAGGTCGGCGACCTCGGCGGCCCTCCAGCGGAGCACGTCACGGAGGATGAGCACCGCTCGCTGGCGAGGCAGCAGGTGCTGGAGCGCGGCGACGAAGGCGAGCCGGATGGTCTCCCGGGAGACGGCCCGCTCGAGCGGGTCCTCGCCGACGCCCAGCAGCCGGCTCGGCATCGGCTGCACCCACGTCGCCTCGGGCAGCGGCGGGCCGAGGTCGCCGCGCCCGTCGTCCGCGCGCGCCAGGTCCATCGGCAGGGCGCGCCGCCGGCGGTCGTTCAGGGCGTCGATGCAGACGTTCGTCGCGATCCGGTACGCCCAGGGGCGGAGCCCTGATCGATCGTCCAGCCCCTTCAGTCCGCGCCACGCCCGGACCATGGTCTCCTGCACCGCGTCCTCGGCCGCATGGGCCGAGCCCAGCATCCGGTAGCAGTAGCCCGTGATCGGCCCGCGCAGGGCCTCGAGCTCGTCGCCGACGGACGCCTCTGCCGCTGTGCGCACGGGTGCCTCCACCGCATCAGAGACCGGCATGCGCATCGAAACTCGTCGCGGGCGGCTCGGGGAGCCGGTCGGCTTCGGCCTGCCCGGTGCCGGCGGGGGAGTGGGCCGCCGGTTCCCCGGGCGGCCGGAGGAGTGGACCGGTCGGTCCAGTGGGCGCGCTAGGCTGCCTGTGTGCAGGCTCCACAGACGGACCGCCAGCGGCCGCGCCGCCAGAGGTCGGCGGTAGCCCGGCGACCGGACGGAGGGTGCCCGTGCCCGACCCGCTCGACGACTACCGGGCGCTGAACGACCCCGCACGGCGGCGGCAGGTCGAGCGGCGGGGCGGCTACTTCGTGGTCGAGGGCCTGCTCGCGCTCGAGGCGCTGCTGACCTC
>DASTFE010000092.1:0-3894 GCA_035708905.1 Acidimicrobiales bacterium
CGGCGCATGCCGGCCGTGTCGACCAGGCGCACCGGGCCCAGGTCGGTCTCGATGATCGTGTCGATCGTGTCGCGGGTGGTGCCCGGACGGTCGTGCACGACGGACCGCTCGTCGCCGGTGAGCCGGTTGAACAGCGTCGACTTGCCCACGTTCGGCCGCCCCACGATGGCCACGCGCACCTCGGACGGATCGGCGTCGGCGACCACGTCGGCTCGCGCCGGCTCGGCGACCGGGCTGAGCTCGTCGGCGTCCGGCGCCGGCAGCCGGTCGACCACCGCGTCGAGCAGGTCGCCGGTGCCCCGGCCGTGCAGGGCGCTGACGGCGAACGGCTCGCCGAGGCCGAGGCGCAGCAGCTCCCACATGTCGCCCTCGCGCCCCGCGTCGTCGACCTTGTTGGCCACCAGCAGCACGGGCGTGCCCGACCGCCGCAGCAAATCGGCCACCCGGGCGTCGTCGTCGGTGGCCCCGGTGACCACGTCGACGACGAGCAGCACGACGTCGGCCTCGGCGATGGCCCGCTCGGACTGGGCGCTCACCTTGTCGTCGAGGTCGTCGCCGCGGGCCGTCCAGCCGCCGGTGTCGACCAGCCGGAAGCGCCGGCCGAGCCAGTCGGCCTCGACCTCCTTGCGGTCGCGGGTGACGCCGGGCCGCTGCTCGACGATGGCGGCCCGGCGCCCGATGACGCGGTTGAGCAGGGTCGACTTGCCGACGTTGGGCCGCCCGACGATGGCGACCACCGGCAGCGCCACGGTCATCCCCCGCTCGCCGCCGGCACCGGCGACCGCACCGGCGATCCCACCGCGGCGCGCAGGGCCCGGCCGTCGGTGGGCACGATCTCGACGGGGCGGGGCAGCTCGGCGGGCACCGTGCCGTCGAGGAAGCGACCCTGTGTGAGGCACACGTCGGGCAGCAGGTAGCGGTGGCCCGCGGGCTGGCCGGCGAGCACCCGGCCGAGGTCGTCGCCGACCATCAGCCCCGACACCCCCACGTTGCCGCCGAAGTAGCGGTTGTCGACAGTGACCACCCGCACGTCCGGGCGGCCGAGCCGCTCGACCAGCGGCGCCAGCACCCGGGCGCCGTAGGGCGCGGTCAGGATGGCGACCGGGGCGTCGCGCCGGGCCCCGATCTGCACGAGCTGGCCGGGCTCGGCCCGGACGCCCCGATAGGGCTCGTAGTCGGCGCCGGTCGAGCACGACCCGTCGGCCGCGGCGAAGAAGCCGCCCCGCTCGGGGTCGTCGGCGGCCCGCGCCCCGGTGCCCAGCAGCTCGGCCTCGAAGGCCCGCGCCATGCCGATGCCGTCCTCGTACATGGCGAAGTCGCCGTAGTGCTCGGCCGGCGGGAACGGGCGGTCGGCCAGCAGGTAGTACTCGTCGGCGGCGAAGACCAGGCGCCGGCCCAGCACCGACAGGTACACGCCCTGCCAGTCGTGGACGGCGTCGAGCACCGCCGCGGCCTCGGCCGCCGTGTGCGGTCGCATGCGGGCCTCGGTGTTGAAGCGCGACACGCCGAGCGGCACGACGCACACCGACGCCAGCTCGGAGTAGCGGTCGAGCACACCCGCCAGCGTGTCGTCGAGCACCCGGCCGTCGTTCACCCCCGGGCACACCACCACCTGGCCGTGTACCTCGACACCGTGGTCGAGCAGGGCCCGCAGCCAGCGCAGGCTGGTGGCGCCCCGCCGGTTGCGCAGCATCTCGGCGCGGACGTCGGGGTCGGTGGCGTGGATGCTGACGTAGAGCGGGCTGAGCCCCTCGCCGACCACCCGCTCGAGGTCGGCCTCGGTGAACCGGGTGAGGGTGGTGAAGTTCCCGTACAGGAACGACAGCCGGTAGTCGTCGTCCTTGAGGTAGAGGCTGCGGCGCAGGCCCGGCGGCAGCTGGTAGATGAAGCAGAACTCGCAGTGGTTGTCGCAGGTGCGCACCCGGTCGAACAGCGCCGAGTGCACCTCGACCCCCAGCGGCTCGCCCGGGCGCTTGTCGAGCGCGACGAGCGACTCGAGCCCGCCCCGGCGCACCTCGATCGCCAGGTGCGGGTCGTCGACGAGGGCGCGCCACTCGAGCAGGTCGCGGGGCACCTCGCCGTTGACCGCGACGATCTCGTCGCCCTCGACCAGCCCCACCCGGGCGGCCGGCGATCCGGGCGCGACGGCGACGACACGGGGCGCGGACATAGACGAGGCAGTCTACGGCCCGGCCGCGCCCTTCCGGGTGGCGTGGGCCCGCGGACCGCTCGGTACGCTGGCCCGATGCCGGTCGACAAGGTGCTGCTCGCCGCGCCCCGCGGCTTCTGCGCGGGCGTCGAGATGGCCATCAAGGCCCTGGCCTGGATGGTGCGCGCCTTCGAGCCGCCCGTGTACTGCTACCACGAGATCGTCCACAACCAGCTGGTGGTCGAGCGGTTCCGCGACCTCGGCGTCGTGTTCGTCGACGACATCGCCGAGGTGCCCGAGGGCCGGCCCATCATGCTGTCGGCCCACGGCTCGGCCCCCGAGGTCGTGGCCGCCGCCCGCGAGCGGGGCAGCTACGTCGTCAACGCCGTGTGCCCCCTCGTCACCAAGGTGCACCACGAGGTCAAGACCCGGTCGGGCAAGGGCTTCCGCATCGTCTACGTGGGCCACGAGGGCCACGAGGAGGCGGTGGGCACCATGGCCGTCGCCCCCGACGCCATCGACCGCGTCGAGACCGTGGCCGAGGTCGACGCCCTGCCCCCGTCCGAGCGGCCGGTCGCCCTGCTGGCGCAGACCACGCTGTCGCACCGCGACTGGTCGGCGATCGCCGAGCGGGCGGCCGAGCGGTTCCCCGGCCTGTGGCGCCCGGGCCGCAGCGACCTGTGCTTCGCCACCACCAACCGCCAGTCCGCACTGGCCGAGATCGCGCCCGCCTGCGACGCGGTGGTGGTGATCGGCTCGGCCAACTCGTCGAACACCCGGGCCCTCGAGAAGCTGGCGCACGAGTCGGGGTGTCCCCAGGTCCACCGCGTCAACGCCGCCGACGAGGTGCCCGACGACCTGCACGGCACCGTGGGCGTCACGGCGGGGGCCTCCGCCCCGGAGGAGCTGGTCGAGGCCGTGATCGCCCGACTGGCCCCGGTCGCCGGGGTCGACGAGGTGCGCATCACCGACGAGGACGAGTACTTCCCTCCCCCGCGCGAGCTGCGCGACCTGCTCACGGGCGTCGACGTGATGGCCACGTTCGCCCTCGGGGGCTCGGTGCCCGACCGGCCCGCGCTCAACGACCGCCAGCTCGCCGCCAGCGACGTGCTGGCCATGCTGGCCTGACGCCCCCCGAGGCGCGACGGACGTGTTGCCCTTCACCCTCGACACCGTCCGCCTCAGCCTGCACGTGCTGGCCGCCACCGTGTGGGTGGGCGGGCAGCTCACGCTGGCCGGTCTGGTGCCCGGCCTGCGGGCCCTCGGCGACGACGTGCCGCGCATCGTGGCCCGCCGCTTCGCCCGCATCGCCTGGCCGGCGTACGCCGTGCTGGTGGCCACCGGCATCTGGCATCTGGTCGAGCTGCCGGTGGGCGACTTCGGCGTCGAGTGGCAGGTCACGCTGCTGGTCAAGATCACCGTGGTGGCGCTGGCCGGGATGTCGGCCGCCATCCACGCCGGCGCCCGGTCGACCGCCGTCCTGGCCGCCTTCGGCGCCCTCGGCGGCCTCACCTCGGTCGCCGCGGTGGTGCTCGGCATCATGCTGCACGGTTGAACGCCGCTTCCTGCCGCGGATCGTGGGGTGGGGACCCCCGATCCCGCGGCGAGAACGCGTCGGTGGTGGGCTCAGCCCGCCCGGCGCCGGGCCTCGTCGTAGAGCGCCTGGACGTCGGTGCGCAGCCGCTGCGTCATCTCCCGCACCACCCGGCGCTTGGCCCGGCCGGTGCCGTCGCCCGGCGGCGGGT
>DASTFE010000093.1:0-20565 GCA_035708905.1 Acidimicrobiales bacterium
GACCGTGCCCGCGGTGGTCACCATGGCCAGCGTGCGCGGGTGCAGCGCGGAGAGGTCCTGGAAGTACGACGACAGCCGGGAGCGCAGGCTCTTGGCCTTGCCCACGTAGATCACCCGACCGTCGCGGTCCTTGAACTGGTAGGACCCGGGGGCGTCGGGGATCGTGCCGGCCGGCGGACGTTGCACCACGGCGCCGAGGGTAGAGGGTCGCCGGCGCGACCCGATGCGTCGCCGGCTACGACGCGCCGGCGACGACCTCGGCGGTCTCGGGCACCAGCTCGATCAGCGCCATCGTGTCGTCGGGCGTGGCGCGCCGCCGCCGGCGCAGCCAGCCGGGCAGGTCGCGCCAGCGGGTCAGCACGCTCCACAGCCCGGCGGGCCGCAGGAGGTACTTGGCGGCCGCGCGCCGCTCGTACCACCGGCGCAGGTCGGGCTCGGGGCGGATCGTGGCCTGCGCCCGCATGCGCAGCACCGGCGCCTCCGGGCCGGTGCGCCCGCCGTCGAAGAGCAGCACGACCCCCGGCCGCTCGGCGACGTGGCCGGCGACCGGCGAGGCGGCCTCGGCCAGCGTGTAGATGGCCCGCCCGTCGTGCACGAAGCGCAGCGGGGTCAGGTGCGGCTCGCCGCCGCCCGAGACGGTCGCCACCCGCATGTCCCTCGACCGGTCGAGCAGCTCGCGCACTCGGGGGTCGTCACCGACCACGATCACCGGCGGGTCGCTCGTGCCATGCCGCGATCGTAGGTCCGGGCGGCGCGCGCCCGGAGCACGTCAGGCGTCGTACGCGTCGTAGTGGCGGACCTCGGGCTCGAGCTCGAGCAGGAAGTCCTCGTCGAAGTCGTAGTACTTGGCCGCCTCGACCGGGTCGCCGGCGAAGCGCCGGATCGCCTCGAGGCTCTCCCACAGCGTCACCATCTCGACGTGCACGACGTCGCCGTCGGCGCGGGTGAGGCACCAGGCGCCGGCGTTGCCCGCGGTCGACCGGTAGTCGGGCAGCGCCACGGTGCGCATGAGCGCCACGTACTCGTCGGCGCGGGCGGCGGGCACGCGCCCGTGCCAGATCCGAGCGATCATCCGGGCTCCTCCAGTGGTCGGGGCGGCGACGGTACCAAGGCGTCGCCCCGCCGCCGAACGCGTTGTCGGATCGCCGTCCGGGCTTCGTAAACTGCCGTTCAAGCCGGCCCGGCATTCCGGCTGCATATCGGTTCCGGGGACGACATCCCCGTGGGAGAGGCGACCGGGCTGTCCCCACCGTCCTCAACCGGAGCCACCTCGACGGAGGTACCACCACCATGCTTCGGCTCCAGACCCCGCTCGACGAGCGGTACACCGCGGCGCCGTCCGACGAGCTGGCCCGGCGCATCGCCGCGGCCAAGGACACGCTCGGCGAGCGCCTGTTCATCCTCGGCCACCACTACCAGCGCGACGAGATCATCCGCTGGGCCGACGCCCGGGGCGACTCGTTCCGGCTGTCCGTGCAGGCCCAGCAGCGGCCGCAGGCCGACCACATCGTGTTCTGCGGCGTGCACTTCATGGCCGAGTCGGCCGACATCCTGACCGGCGACCACCAGGCGGTCGTCCTGCCCGACCTCAACGCCGGCTGCTCGATGGCCGACATGGCCGACATCGACGAGGTCGAGGAGGCGTGGGAGAGCCTGGGTGCCGTGGTCGACGTCGACCGGGTGGTGCCCATCACGTACATGAACAGCTCGGCCGCCATCAAGGCGTTCGTCGGCCGGCACGGCGGCGCCGTGTGCACGTCGACCAACGCCCGCGCCGTGCTCGAGTGGGCGCTGGGCGGTGGCCCGGGCAGCGGCGGCGGCCGCGGCGACAAGGTGCTGTTCTTCCCCGACCAGCACCTGGGCCGCAACACGGGGGTGGCCATGGGCTACGGCCTCGACGACATGGCGGTGTGGGACCCCCGCCACGACCGGGGCGGCCTCACCGAGCGCGACTGCAAGGAGTCGACCTTCCTGCTGTGGCGGGGGCACTGCTCGATCCACCAGCGCTTCCGCCCCGAGCAGATCGCCGCGTTCCGGGCCCAGCACCCCGACGGCATCGTGGTGGTGCACCCCGAGGTGCCCCACGAGACCGTGCAGCTCGCCGACCAGGTCGGCTCGACCGACTACATCATCCGGGCGCTGGCCGACGCCCCCGCCGGCGCCACCGTCGCCGTGGGCACCGAGGTGCACCTGGTCAACCGCCTCGCGCACGAGCACCCCGACAAGACGGTCGTCTCGCTCGACCCGCTCATCTGCCCGTGCTCGACCATGAACCGCATCGACGAGCCCCACCTGGCGTGGGTGCTCGACGAGCTGGTCGAGGGCCGGGTCGTCAACCAGATCACCGTCGACCCCGACACCGCCGAGTGGGCCCGGGTGGCCCTCCAGCGGATGCTCGACATCACCTGACCCCGACCGGGGACGGTCAGCGCCGCGTGCCGCGCCGCTCGGGCTCGCGCCCGGGCGGCTGCTGCGGCCGCGGGCCGTGGGGCACCGGGGTCACGGGGCGTACCACATCCTTCTCGCCCAGCTCGAACGCCTCGCCCTCGTGCCACACGGTGAGCGGGTCGCCGCTCCACAGGTGGTACGTGGCCGTGTCGCCGTCCGTCGCCACCTGCACCCCGCTGCCCCGGTAGCGCACGCGGAACCGCAGGCGGGCGATGCCACCGGGCAGCCGCGGGGCGAACGACAGCCGGCCCCGGTAGGCGCGCATCCCGCCGAAGCCGTCGACCAGCGCGGTCCACGCCCCGGCCAGCGACGCCATGTGCAGGCCGTCACGGGTGTTGCGGTTGCGGTCCTCCAGGTCCATCAGCGCCGCCTCGGCCAGGTAGTCGTGGGCCAGCTCGAGGAAGCCGAGCTCGGCGGACACGACCGCGTGGGTGCAGGCCGACAGCGACGAGTCGCGCACGGTCAGCGCCTCGTAGTAGCGGAAGTCGCGTTCCTTCTCCTCGAGCGTGAACGCCTCGCTGCGCAGGTGCAGCGCCAGCACCAGGTCGGGCTGCTTCACCACCTGCTTGCGGTACAGGTCGAAGTACGGGAAGTGCAGCAGCAACGGGTACTGGTCGGGGCGGGTGGCGGCGAAGTCCCAGATGGCATGGTCGGTGAACTCCTCGCTCTGCGGGTGCACCCCCAGGTCGTCGTCGTACAGGATCACCATGGCCTCGGCCGCGTCGCGCCACGACGCCGTCTCCTCGGTCGTGACCCCGAGGTGCTCGGCCAGGTCGGGGTGGCGTGTCGCCAGCCGGGCGGCCTCGCGCAGGTTCTGCTGCGCCATCAGGTTGGTGTAGATGTTGTTGTCGGCGATGCCGCTGTACTCGTCGGGCCCGGTCACGCCGTCGATGCGGAAGGCGCCGTCCCGGTCGTGGTGGCCCAGGCTGCGCCACAGCCGGGCGGTCTTCACCAGCAGCTCGAGCCCCACCTCGCGCTCGAAGGCCTCGTCCTGGGTGGCGTCGAGGTAGCGCACGACGGCGTCGGCGATGTCGGCGTTGATGTGGAAGGCGGCGGTGCCGGCCGGCCAGTACGCCGACGACTCCCGCCCCCGGATCGTCCGCCACGGGAACGCGGCGCCCTCGAGGTTGAGCTCGCTCGCCCGCTCCTCGGCGACCGGCAGGGTGAGCTTGCGCCAGGCCAGCGCGCTGGCGGCCGCCTCGGGCTTGGTGTGGATGAGCACCGGCAGCACGAACGTCTCCGTGTCCCAGAACGTGTGGCCGTCGTAGCCCGGGCCGGTCAGGCCCTTGCCGGGGATCGGCCGCTGCTCGGCGCGGGCCGCGGCCTGCAGGATGTGGAACAGCCCGAACCGCACGGCCTGCTGCACCTCGACGTCGCCGTCGATCTCGACGTCGGCACCCGTCCAGTACTCGTCCAGGTAGGAGCGCTGCTCGGCCAGCAGGCCGTCCCACCCCGTCAGCCGGGCGGCGGCGAGGGCGGCCACCACCTGGTCGTGCAGGGCCGGCCGGGTGCGCCGGCTCGACCAGCCGTAGGCCAGGAACTTCACGACCCGCAGCCGCTGCCCCGGCGCCAGGCGGGTGGCGACCGTGAGCCGGCACACGTCCGGCGAGCTCCAGATGTCCAGCTCGGTGTTGGTGGGGCCCTCGACCGTGTGGCGCATGCCCGACGCCACCCGCAGCCCGCTGTAGCGGGTGTGGTGGACCATCACCGCCTCGGTGCCGGACGCCGTGTGCTCCTCGTTCTCGAGCGGCCGATCGAGCACGGCGGCGGTGCGGGGGTCGGACCCGGGATGCGGCAGCTCCTCGTTGGCCACCAGCTCGGACTGGACCACCACCCGCAGCGACGTGTCGACCGGCTCGACCTCGTAGCAGATGGCGGCCACCGCCCGCTGCGTGAGCGACACCAGCCGCGTCGACCGCAGCCTGACCACGTCGCCGGCCGGCGACTGCCACTCGACCTCGCGGTCGAGCGTGCCGGCCCGTAGATCGAGCACCCGCCGGTGGGCGCGCAGGGTGCCGTAGCGCACGTCGAGCGGCTCGTCGTCGACCAGCAGCCGGAAGATCTTGCCGTTGGTCACGTTGATGACGGTCTGGCCCGACTCGGGATAGCCGTAGCCCCGCTCGCCGTAGGTCAGCGGGCGCGCCTCGTACACCGAGTTGAGGTAGGTGCCCGGCACGCCGTGGGGGTCGCCCTCGTCGAGGTTCCCCCGCAACCCGATGTGTCCGTTGGACAGCGCGAACACCGACTCGGACCGGGCCAGCGCGTCGACGTGGAGCTCCTCCTCGACGACCCGCCAGGGGTCGACGGCGAAGATGCTGCGACCGCTCGGGCTGGCGGCACCGTCCGTGCTCATGGCCGGATGGTTACCTGATCGGGGCCCACCCGTGCACGCTCACGCCGTCCCGAAGAAGCCCAGCACGAACCTGTCGTGGCTACCGCCCGTGTGGATGACCCGGA
The DNA here is from genome assembly GCA_035708905.1 of Acidimicrobiales bacterium. Classification (GTDB taxonomy): domain Bacteria; phylum Actinomycetota; class Acidimicrobiia; order Acidimicrobiales; family VFJN01; genus ZC4RG19. Next base: position 4,906 of record DASTFE010000093.1, read on the forward strand.
CGACGTAGGTGCCCGTCGCCGGCAGCGGCTCGTCGGGCAGGTACCACTCGAGGCCGTTCACCACCCCGGGCTCGCCACCCTCCCACCAGCCCTCGCTGCTGCCGTCGGGGGCGAAGACCTCGATCTCGGTCTTGATGCCGTCGTCGGCCAGCGACAGGAGCTGGATCTCCTGGTCGTCCCGCAGGTGCACGGCGAAGTCCTGGTAGCCGCCGGGCTCGAGGTCGACCACCAGGTGGCCGAACAGGGGCGCCTCCTCGCCGGAGAAGATGTCGACCGGCACCGAGCTGGGCTCGGAGCCGGGGATGGTGGTCGGCGCCGACGCCTCGGACGGGATGGTGACCGGCGGCAGGTCGGCGCCGGCCGGCGGGTGATCGGCCGCCGGCTCGGTGGTCGCCTCGCTGGTCGGTGTGGCGTCGTCGCGGACGGTGCCCGCGTTCGGGGCCGCGGTCGTCGCGGTGGCCAGCGCCCCGCCGACGTCGGCCCCGCCCCCGCCGACGTCGCCGTCTCCGTTGCCGTCGCCGCCGGACGACACGAGCATCACGCCCGCCACCACGACCAGCGCCACCACGCCGCCGACGGCTGCCAGCAGTGCCGTGCGCCGGTGGCCGCCCTCCGGCGCGTGCGGCGGGACGGCGTCGTGCGACGACGACCCGTCGGACGGCGCCGTGCGCCACCCGGGTCGGTCTTCGGGCGGGCTGTAGGTCATCGCCAGGGGGCTCCCGGAACGCGGTCAGGGGCAGCCCCGGAAACTAGCGGCGGGGCCCGGCGGCGTAGCGTCGGCCCCTGCCACGCGACACTGGCCCCGTGCGCGACCACCACGCCGTCGTCGACCACCTCGGCCTGCGCCCCCATCCCGAGGGCGGCTGGTACGCGGAGACGTGGCGCCACGACCCGGGCGACGGCAGCCGGGCCGCGGGCACGGCCATCTACTACCTGCTGGCGGCCGGCCAGCGGTCGCACTGGCACCGGGTCGACGCCACCGAGATCTGGCACTTCTACGCCGGCGACCCGCTGCGCCTGCGCATCCACCACGGCGACGGGCCCACCGACGACGTCGTCCTCGGCACCGACCTGGCGGCGGGTCAGGTGCCCCAGGCGGTCGTGCCGCCCGGTGCCTGGCAGGCGGCCGAGCCCACCGGAGCGTGGAGCCTGGTCGGCTGCACGGTGTCGCCGGGCTTCACGTTCGAGGGCTTCGAGCTCGCCGAGCCCGGCTGGTCGCCGCCGGCCTGAGCCACCGGGCCACGGGCGACGCCCGGCCGCCGGGTCAGGCCGCGCCGGGGCGGTCGGCGGCCAGGAGAGGCGCCAGGAACTGGCCCGTCCAGCTCGACGGCTCGGCCGCCACCTGCTCGGGCGTGCCGGACGCCACCACCGTGCCGCCGCCGTTGCCCCCTTCGGGGCCGAGGTCGACGATGTGGTCGGCCGTCTTGATGACGTCGAGGTTGTGCTCGATCACCAGCACGGTGTTGCCCTGGTCGACCAGGCGCGACAGCACGGTGAGCAGCCGGCGGATGTCCTCGAAGTGCAGGCCGGTGGTCGGCTCGTCGAGGATGTAGATGGTGTGGCCGGTCGAGCGCTTGGCCAGCTCGCTCGACAGCTTGACCCGCTGGGCCTCGCCGCCCGACAGCGTGGTGGCCGGCTGGCCCAGCCGCACGTAGCCCAGGCCCACGTCGACGAGCGTCTGCATGTGGCGGGCGATGGCCGGCTGGTTGGCGAAGAAGTCGAGCGCCTCCTCGCAGCTCATGTCGAGCACGTCCGCGATGTTCTTGTCCTTGAACGTGATGTCGAGCGTGTCGCGGTTGTAGCGGGCGCCCTTGCACACCTCGCACGGCACGTACACGTCGGGCAGGAAGTGCATCTCGATCTTGATGGTGCCGTCGCCCGCGCAGGCCTCGCACCGGCCCCCGCTGACGTTGAAGCTGAACCGCCCGGGCAGGTAGCCGCGCACCTTGGCCTCGTGCGTCTGGGCGAAGAGCTTGCGGATGTGGTCGAACACACCCGTGTAGGTGGCGGGGTTCGACCGGGGCGTGCGGCCGATGGGCGACTGGTCGATGTCGATGACCTTGTCGAGGTTGTCGATGCCGTCGACCCGGGTGTGCAGGCCCGGCGGCACCTTGGAGCGGTACACCCGCTGCATCAGCGCCCGGTACAGGATGTCGTTGACCAGCGTCGACTTGCCCGACCCCGACACCCCGGTGACGGCGACGAAGTTCCCGAGGGGGAAGGCGACGTCGATGTTCTTGAGGTTGTTCTGCCGGGCCCCGCGCACGGTCAACCAGCGATCGCCGGTCGGCCGGCGTGCGGCCGGCACGGGGATGCTGCGCTTGCCGGCCAGGTACTGGCCGGTGATCGACCGCTTGTTGCGCAGCAGCTGCCTGACCGGGCCGGAGTGCACGATCTCGCCCCCGTGCTCGCCGGCGCCGGGGCCGATGTCGACGACGTGGTCGGCGACCTTGATCGTCTCTTCGTCGTGCTCGACCACCAGCACCGTGTTGCCCAGCTCGCGCAGGCGGACGAGCGTGTCGATGAGCCGGCGGTTGTCGCGCTGGTGCAGCCCGATCGACGGCTCGTCGAGCACGTACAGCACCCCGACGAGCCCCGAGCCGATCTGCGACGCCAGCCGGATGCGCTGCGCCTCGCCGCCGGCCAGGGTGCCCGCGGAGCGCGACAACGTGAGGTAGTCGAGGCCGACGTCGAGCAGGAAGCCCATGCGGGCGTTGATCTCCTTGACCACCCGCTCGGCGATGAGCCTGTCGCGCTCGGAGAGCTGGAGCGCGGCCAGCGCCTTGGCCGACTCGCCGATCGACATGTTGCCGATGTCGGCGATGGTGTGGCCGTCGATCGTGACGCCCAGCGACAGCGGCTTGAGCCGGGCACCCCCGCAGGCGGCGCACGGCACCTCGCGCATGTAGCCCTCGATCTGCTCGCGGGCGCTGTCGGACTCGGCCTCGGCGTGGCGCCGCTGGAGGTAGGGCACCACGCCCTCGTAGTTGGCGTGGTAGGTGCGCTCGCGGCCGTAGCGGTTCTTGAACCTGACCCACACCTTGCCGACGCCCTTGCCGTGGAGGACGGCCTGGCGGTGCCTGGCCGACAGCGACGAGAACGGCGCGTCCATGTCGATGCCCAGCTCGTCGGCGACCGCCACCACCAGCCGCTGGAAGTAGCGCTGGTGGCCGCTCGCCCACGGGGCGATGGCCCCGCCCTCGAGGCTGAGCGCGGGGTCGGGCACGATCAGCTCGGGGTCGACCTCGTAGCGGGTGCCGAGCCCGTCGCAGGTCTCGCAGGCGCCGTAGGGCGAGTTGAACGAGAAGTTGCGGGGCGCCAGCTCGTCGAAGCTGCCGTGCCCGTTGGGGCAGGCCAGGTGCTGGCTGAAGGTGAGCGTCTCGGGCCCGCCGCCGGCCTCGACGTCGCCGGGCTCGGTGTGGTCGCTCTCGCCACCGCCGGGCACCCGGTCGGCGCCGCCGCCGTTGCGCGGGACGATCTGCACCTCGGCCACGCCGTCGGCCAGCTTGAGCGCCGTCTCGAGCGAGTCGGTGAGCCGGCGCTCGATGCCCTCGCGGCGCACCAGCCGGTCGACGACCACCTCGATGGTGTGCTGCTCGTAGCGGGCCAGCTCGATCTTGTCGGAGGTCTCGTGCAGCTCGCCGTCGACCCGGGCGCGGGTGAACCCCTGGGCAGCGAGGTCGGCCAGCAGGGTCTCGTAGGTGCCCTTGCGGCCCCGCACCACAGGCGCCAGCACCTGGAACCGGGTGCCGTCGGGCAGCTCCATGATGCGGTCGACGATCTGCTGGGGGGTCTGGCGGGTGACCTCGGCGCCGCATTCGGGACAGTGCGCGACGCCGATCCGGGCGAACAGCAGCCGCAGGTAGTCGTAGACCTCGGTGATGGTGCCGACCGTCGAGCGCGGGTTGCGCGACGCGCTCTTCTGGTCGATGGAGATGGCCGGCGACAGGCCCTCGATGAAGTCGACGTCGGGCTTGTCCATCTGGCCCAGGAACTGGCGGGCGTAGGCCGAGAGCGACTCGACGTAGCGTCGCTGGCCCTCGGCGTAGATCGTGTCGAAGGCCAGCGACGACTTGCCCGAGCCCGAGAGGCCGGTGAACACGATGAGCCGCTCGCGCGGCAGCTCGAGGTTGACGTTGCGCAGGTTGTGCTCGCGGGCACCCCGGATCACCAGCGAATCAGCCACGACGGGACAGGCTATCGGGTCGGCGCAACCAAGGAACGCATGTTCGATGCGGCGCGGAGCCCGGAGGGTGTCGCACGGATCGAGCTAGCGCATGACCAGCAGGTCCATGCCCAGGGGCCAGGGTCGCTCGCCCGCGGCCATCGCCCGCTGGACGGCCGCGATGCCCTTCTCCCACTGCTCGTCGTCGAGGTCGACGAGCGCCGAGTCGCTGCGCCGCATCACCGGCAGCAGCTCGAGCACCTCGTCGTAGGTGTCGAACGTGGGCTCGCGCACCCGCTCGATGTCGGCGAACACGAACCCCGCGTCCTCGAACGCCGAGATCACCCGCCCGAGCCGGGGCCACTGCTCGGCCACCCGCATCGCCCCGGGGAAGATGTGGAACAGCTCGATCTCGTCCTGCCGGCCGGGGTAGCCGCTGCGCACGAACACCTGCCCGCCCGGCTCGACGACGCGCCGCAGCTCGCGGGCGGCGGCATCGAGGTCGGGGAACTGGTGGATCACCGTGGAGAGCCACGCGGCGCCGACGGACTCGTCGGCGAGCGGCAGCGCGTCGCAGGTGCCCGGCACGTAGTCGACCCGAGGATGCGGGTGCGCCTGGCGCGCCCGGGCGCGCATGCCCTCCGACGGCTCGACGGCGTGCACCGCGCAGCCGAACCGCTCGGCGATCGCCAGCGACCAGATGCCGGTGCCGGAGCCGACGTCGACCACCGCGGCCGGCGGCGGGTCGGGCAGGTGGTGGGCCAGCCGGTCCAGCCACACCCGGCGGCCCTCCGGCCGGCGGTCGCGCACGGCGTCGAAGTCGTGGCCGATCTCGTCGTACAGGACGTTGCTCAACGTCTCCTCCCGTGGTGTCGTCGGTCGCCAGGCGGGCCCCGGTGCATCGGGCGCGTCGACGGTCGACGTGCCACCCCACGAAGCGACGTCACCGGACGGACACATCGAGTCCGCCTGGGGTTCACGATCATCGCGCGTTTTCAGACGCCGGCCTCGCGCAGCTCTCGCTTGAGCTCGTTGACCTCGTCGCGCAGCCGGGCCGCGTACTCGAAGCGCAGGTCGGCGGCCGCCTCGTGCATCTCTTCCTCGAGGGTCTGGATGAGGCGGCCGAGCTCGGTGGGCGGCAGGTCGGTCAGCTCGTCGCGCAGCCTGGCTGCCGCACCGGGCCGGCCCCGCCGGCGGCCCTCGCCCGGCACCGGCGCCCCCTCGGCCGGGCGCAGGTGGGCGAGGATGTCGTTGACCGCCTTGCGGATGGTCTGGGGCTCGATGCCGTGCTCGGCGTTGTAGGCGATCTGGAGCTGGCGCCGGCGCTGGGTCTCGCCGATGGCCCGCTGCATCGAGTCGGTGACGGTGTCGGCGTACATCACGACCTGGCCGTCGACGTTGCGCGCCGCCCGGCCGATGGTCTGGATGAGCGACGTCTCGCTGCGCAGGAACCCCTCCTTGTCGGCGTCGAGGATGGCCACCAGCGAGACCTCGGGCAGGTCGAGGCCCTCGCGCAGCAGGTTGATGCCCACCAGCACGTCGAACTCGCCGAGCCGCAGCGCCCGCAGGATCTCGATGCGCTCGATCGTGTCGATGTTGGAGTGCAGGTAGCGCACCCGCAGGCCCTGCTCGAGCAGGTAGTCGGTCAGGTCTTCGGCCATCTTCTTGGTGAGCGTGGTGACGAGCACGCGCTGGTCGCGCTCGACCCGGTTGCCGACCTCGACCAGCAGGTCGTCGATCTGGCCCTTGGTGGGGCGGACGATGACCTCGGGGTCGACCAGGCCGGTGGGGCGCACGATCTGCTCGACCACCTGCGACGACACGTCGAGCTCGTAGGGTCCCGGCGTGGCCGACAGGAACACGACCTGGTTGATGCGCTCGATGACCTCGTCGAAGCGCAGCGGCCGGTTGTCGGCCGCCGAGTGCAGGCGGAACCCGTGCTCGATCAGCTGCTCCTTGCGGCTGCGGTCGCCCTCGTACTGTCCGTGGAGCTGGGGCACCGCCACGTGGCTCTCGTCGATGACCAGCAGGTAGTCGTCGCGGAAGAAGTCGAGCAGGGTGTGGGGCGCCTCGCCGGGACCGCGACCGTCGATGGGCGCCGAGTAGTTCTCGATGCCGTTGCAGAAGCCGACCTCTTGCATCATCTCGAGGTCGTACTGGGTGCGCATGCGCAGCCGCTGGGCCTCGAGCAGCTTGCCCTCGCGCTCGAAGTACTGGAGGCGCTCGGCCAGTTCGGCCTCGATGCGGGCGATGGCCGCCTGCATGCGCTCGGCCCCCGCCACGTAGTGGGTGGCGGGGTAGATCCAGAGGTCCTCCAGCGTCTTGACCTGCTCGCCGGTGACGGGGTCGATCTCGGTGATGCGCTCGATCTCGTCGCCGAACAGCTCGATGCGGAGGACCGTCTCCTCGTAGGCGGGATGGACCTCGATGGTGTCGCCCCGCACCCGGAACCGGCCCCGGGTGAGGTTGGTGTCGTTGCGCTCGTACTGCATGTCGACGAGCTTGCGGAGGAACGCCCGCTGGTCGATCTGCTCGCCCACGAGGTGGAACAGGACGTTCTCGCGGTACTCCTCGGGCGAGCCCAGGCCGTAGATGCACGAGACCGAGGCCACGACGATGACGTCGCGCCGGGTGAGCAGGGCCGCCGTGGCCGAGTGGCGCAGGCGGTCGATCTCGTCGTTGACCGAGGAGTCCTTCTCGATGTAGGTGTCGGACGACGCGATGTAGGCCTCGGGCTGGTAGTAGTCGTAGTAGCTGACGAAGTACTCGACGCGGTTGTTGGGGAAGAACTCGCGGAACTCGTTGGCGAGCTGGGCGGCGAGCGACTTGTTGGGGGCGATGACGAGGGTGGGCTTCTGCACCTGCTCGATCGTCCAGGCGATGGTGGCGCTCTTGCCCGAGCCGGTGATGCCGAGCAGCGTCTGGTAGCGCTCGCCGTTGGCGATGCCCGCGCTGAGCGCGGCGACGGCCGCGGGCTGGTCGCCCGCCGGCGCGAACTCGGACACCATCTCGAAGGGGACGTTGCGGGGCGCCATCGCCGAACGACTGTACCGGCGGGGTGTGACAGTCGGACCGGCGCGTGAACCCCTGGTGGCGCCGAGGTGCCGGCGGCGGAGACGGTGTCCGAACGTCGGGCGCTCGCCTCACGCCTCGCGCAGCGTGCGGGCGCCGAGCAGCGCCCCGAAGCCCACGAGCCCGGCCCCGGCCACGACGTCGGCCGCCAGCAGCGAGCGGTCGCCGAGCCGCCGCCCCGCCACCACCACCCCGGCGGTGAGGACGGCGAACCAGCCGATGCTGCCCAGCCCGATGCCGGCGAGCAGCGCGGCGCCGTCGTCCCACCCGCCGACGACCGACGCGGTCGAGGCCGCAGCGAAGGCGGTCGCCCACGAGGCGATCGTCAGGGGGTTCGAGGCCGTGGCGGCCAGCGCGGTGCGCCAGGCGCGTGCCGGCGTCACCACCTCGGACGGCACCTCGAGCCCCAGGCGCGCCCGGTGTGCCGACCACAGCGTACGCACGCCCATGACGCCGAGCACGCCGGCGCCCGCCAGGCCCATCACCACCCGCACAGGAGCGATCGCCACCAGCGAGGCGGCCCCGAGCATGCCCAGCGCGCCGTACGCGGTGTCGACCGCGGCCGCGCCGGCGCCCACGGCCAGGCCAGGCGCGAACCCGTACCGCAGGGTGGTGCGGATGCACAGCAGCGACACGGGACCGACCTGGGCGGCCACGAGGGCGCCGAGGCCCAGGCCGGTGAGCAGCGCGGGGAGCATCCCGCCATTCGACCAGGCGCGCTCGGCGGGGCCGGCATCGATTTCCCAGGTCTCGGGGGGTGACTGGAATCGTCGTGCGCGGGTTGGGAGAGTCGTGGCGCGGGCGACTGGGGAACCGAACAGATCGTGACTCGTGCGCCGACGCGCGCGCGGAAAGGCGCGTCCGATGAGGAACAAGCTGTACATCGTCGCCGGGGTCGTCTTCGGCCTCGTGTTCACCTTCTTCGCGGTGCAGGACTTCTCGTCGGCCTCCGGCGACGAGGTCGACTGCGGCGGTGAGACGATGCAGGCAGGCGACACCTGCATGACCTTCGGCGAGGACGGCGGCGTGCGCGACGCGGACGACCAGCGCGACGCCTACCAGAGCAGCGGGCGGAGGAACCTGCTGTGGGCCGGCGGGTCGTTCGCCGCCGCCGGGCTCCTCTTCTACCTCGACCGGCGGGCTGCCCGTGACGGGGCCCGCGACGGGGTCGGCGACGGCGACGTGCCGGCGACGACGCCACCGCCCCCGCCTGAGGCGGCGCGGCGGTCGCCGCCGGCACGCCGGCCGGCCCCCGGTCAGGCCACGAAGTTGCGCACCTGGGTGAACACGCTCGCGTTCGTGCGCAGCTCGCTGTGCCCGAGGCAGCCCACCCCGACGTTGGTGGCACCCGACAGCAGCGTGGACGAGTCGGGGTTGATCACCTCGTCGCACGACGACCAGAACGTGCCGTAGTTGACGGCCCCCGGCGTCTCGTCGCCGGCGTTGAGGTTGTTGAGGAACCCCGACCCCGGGATCATGTCCCGGCAACCGGCGGAGAACAGGTAGCAGAGGTAGGCCGTGCTCGTGCCGTGGTTGGGCCCGCCCAGCGACACCCAGTCGTCGACGACCCCCGTACCTCCCAGGTTCTTCAGGTAGTAGCGGCTGCTGAGGCCCCCCATCGAGTGGGTGACGATGTCGACGCGCGCCGCGCCCGTGCTCGCCCGCAGCGAGGCCACGGCGTCGCGGACCTGGTTGGCGATCGTCGCGTTCGACTGGTTGCTGTTGTACGTGATGGCCAGCATCCGGTTGCGCGGGTACCCGGCGGCGACGAACCGGTCGATCATCGTGTTCCACGCGGACGCGCTGCTGTTCCAGCCGTGGACGAACAGGATCGGGTCGGCTGCCGACTGCCCCGATGCCGGTGCAGCGGCACCGACCAGGCCGGTGACGGCGAGCGTGGCGGCCAGGAGCGCGGACGCGAGAGCCCTCGTCCCGCGCCCGGTCAAGCGGTGCATCACATGCCCTCCCTCGTGAGGCAACCCGACGGCCGTGCCGCGAGCCGTGATGATCCCCGTCGACCAAGGGTGCGGCCAGGCACACGTAACGTAAGCCAACGCCGACGGTCGCGGTGACGATCGTCACGCGATCGGCACGCGGCCGCGCCCGGGGCGGCGCGGCTGCGGGCCCGTCAGGGTCCGTCCCTCGGCCGCAGCCGGCGAGCGCGACGCCGAGGGGCCACGACGACGGCGAGGCGGGAGAGCGGTCGAGGCATCCGCCCAGCCTGCCCCAGCCGGGTCACGGACGGCGATCGGCGAGGGGGACGTCGAACGTGACGCGTGCGCCGCCGAGCGGCGACCGGTCGATGGCGAGCCCGCCGCCGGCCGCCTCGGCGGCCCGGCGGGCGATGTCGAGGCCGAGGCCGGTCGACCCCGCCCGGCTGGCACCGCGGCCCACGGCCGCCCGCGGTGCCTCGATCCCCGGCCCGGCGTCCTCCACCACCAGCGTCGCCCGGCCGCCGTCGGCTCTGACCCGCACCGCGTACGCCGTCCCGTCGGGTGTGTGGGCGAACACGTTGCCGACCAGCGCATCGACGGCCGCGGCGGCCTCGTCCCCGGACAGGGTCACCGGCGCGCCGTCCTCGGTGCCGCCGTCGTCGAAGGTCCACGGCCGGCCGTCGTCGTCGGCCAGCGCGCTCCAGAAGCGCGCCCGGTCGCGGGCGACGGCGGCGAGGTCGCACGTCGCCGCCACCACCCCGGGGTGCAGGGGCCGGCGCGCGTCGTCGATCAGCTCGGTGATCGCGCCCTCCAGCCGCGCCACCCCCGCGACCAGCGCGGTGTCGCCCCCGGCCTCGGCGTCGAGCCGCAGCGCGGTCAGCGGGGTGCGCAGTCGGTGCGACAGGTCGGCCACGCGCTCGCGCTCGGCGGCGCGCAGCTCGTCGATGCGATCGGCGAGCAGGTTGAGGGCGCGCGCCGCGTCGGCCAGCTCGGGCGTTGGGCCCAGGTCGGCGCGGGCGCCCGCGTCACCCGACGCCAGCGACCGGGCGGTGGCCGACAGCTCGCTGGCGTCGCGCGTCACCGACCGGGCCAGGCGATCGGCGATCACCACCGCGGCCGCCACCAGCACCAGCGCCACGCCGGCGAGCGCGAGCCAGGCCGTCCCCACCCCCGACTCGAGCAGGTCCGCCGGGACCCGCGCCCGTACGACCGGCACGCCCTCCCCACCGGTGACGACCGGCATGTACAGCTCGATGCCGCCGCCGTCCTCGCGGGCGAAGGCGCGCCCCTGCTGCCGGGCCAGGGCCAGGGCGCTGTCGTCGGGCGGCGCCGGGTCGCCCACCGCGGTGCCGTCGGGCAGCCACACCGCCAGCCGTCCGTCCGCACCGGTGCCCGTCGTGGCGATCACGCCGGCCACCGCGTCGGCGTCGGCACCGAGGGCGAGGACGGGCGCCAGTGACGCCGCGTCGCGCTCGGCGGCATCGACCGCCCGGTCGCGCGCCACCGAGCGCACCAGCGCCCCGAGCGGGAGCGCGAAGGCGACCACCACCAGGCTGGTGGTGGCCAAGGCGACGAGCACGAGGCGGCGGCGCACGGCCCGACCTCAGCCCGGTCCGCCGGCATCCGGCGCGACCAGCTTCACGCCGACCCCCCGGACGGTGTGCAGGTAGCGCGGCTCGCTGCCGGTCTCGCCGAGCTTGCGCCGCAGCCACGACAGGTGCACGTCGACCGTCTTGTCGCCGCCGCCGTAGGGCTGGTGCCAGACCTCGGCCAGCAGCTCCCGCCGGGTCACGACCTCGGGGCTGCGGCGGGCCAGGTGCGCGAGCAGGTCGAACTCGAGGCGGGTGAGGTCGAGGGCCCGACCGTCGACGGTCGCCTCCCGCCGCCCGGGCGTCACCACGAGCCCGCCGACGACGACCTCGTCGCCGCCGTCGCCCGACCCGGGCTGGTCGGCCCGGCGCAGGACGGCCCGGATGCGGGCCTCGAGCTGCGCCGCCGAGTAGGGCTTGACGACGTAGTCGTCTGCGCCCCGGTCGAGCAGCCGGACGATCTCGGCCTCGTCGTCGCGGGCGGTGGCCACGATGACCGGCACGGCGGAAACGCCCCGCAGCATCCGCAGTACGTCCGCGCCGTCGATGTCCGGCAGGCCGAGGTCGAGGACGACGACGTCGGGTCGCCACTCGACCGCCGCGGCGAGCGCCCCCGCGCCGGTCGCCTCGGTGCGCACGGCGTGGCCGGCCGCCACGAGGCCACGGGTCAGCGACTCGCGTATCGGTTGGTCGTCCTCGATCACCAGCACCGACGCCATCACGCCACGGTACGTCCGCCGACCCGGCCGGACGCGGCCCCGGCGGCCGCCGCGCCGCCCAGCAGGCGCCGCTTAACCGATTCTTAGGGCGCGGTTCGCGACCACCTGGGGAAGCGGCGCCATGATGACCCCGTGCGACGGCTCATCACGCTCGGCCTCGTCTGGCTGGTGGCCGCGGTCACCGCCGCCGTGGTGGCCTGGCAGGGCGTCGGCCTCATCGGCGACCAGGTGACCAGCCGGCGGCCGGCCACGCTCAGCGCCGCCCAGATCGAGGCGGCCCTCGACACGACCGCCACCACGGCCGCCGACGGGCCGACCACCACGCCGCCGCCGACCTCGACCACGACCGCCACGCCGCCGGCATCCCCCTCCGGCACGGCCGGGGCCGCGTGCCCGGGCGACGGCGCGGGCAGGCAGACGTTCCGGGTGACCGGAGGCTCGGCTGCGCTGGACTTCGGCCCCGACGGCGTGACGCTCGGGTGGGCCAGGCCCGACACCGGCTACGAGGTCAGCGACGAGCCGGGCGACGGCAACGGCTGGCGGGTCGAGTTCGAGGGCGAGGCAGGGCGCAGCCGGATCGACGGCTGGTGGGACGGCGGGCCGCGCTGCCGCATCCGCGACGCCGACGGCACCGACCACGGCGACGACGACCACGGTGACGATCACGACTGATGGGCGGCCGGCTTTGCCCGGGCTTAGCCCAGGGTCGACGCGGCGTTAGCCCGCCCGGCCGCACGCTGGACCTCGTAAGGACATCCCGTTCGAGACGAGGACACAGAACCATGAGCACCCCCTCCCTCAAGACGAAGATCGGCGTCGTCGCCGGGCTGATCGCCGGCAGCGCCGGCCTGGCGCTGGCCACCGGGCTGGGCCCCGCACCGTCGCTGCTGTCGACCGCATCGGCCGGTGGCTCGGGCGACACCACCACGAGCACCACCGGCGACACGACCGGGACCACCGTCGGCGGCACGTCCACCAGCGCGCCGGTCATGGCCAGCCGGGTCGTCCAGGCCGGCCCGGCGGGATCGCTGGAGGTCGCCGAGACGTCCGACCGGCTCGAGCTGGTCTCCACCTCCCCGGCCGCCGGGTGGTCGGTCGAGGTCGAGCAGGCGGCCGGCGGCGAGGTCGAGGTCGACTTCCGCCGGGGCGGCGAGCGCGTGCAGGTGAACGTCGAGCTCGAGGACGGGTCGGTCCGCGAGCGGGTCCGCTACCGCGACGACGCCACCGGCACCCGGGTCGAGGCCGAGGACGGCGCGATCGTCCGGGCCGAGGGCGACGGCACCGACGACCCGGGCGGGCACGGCGGCGATGACCACGACGACCACGACGACGACGCTGGCTGGGACGACCGCGGGCACGACGACGACGACAGCTCGGGCGGGCACGGCAGCGACGACCCGCCCGGCGACGACCACGGCCGCGACGGCTGACATCGCCCCACCGCCACCACGTCTCCCCCACGGTGGCCGCGAGCGCTGCGCCCAGCCTCGCGGCCACCGGCGCGCGTCAGGTGCGCAGGCCCTCGATCCACGCCCAGGCGGCGTCGACCTGGGCGGACAGGTCGTCGAGGGTGCCGCTGTTGTCGACGACCCGGTCGGCCCGGGCGAGCCGCTCGTCGCGGCCGGCCTGGCGGGACATGCGGGCCCGGACGTCGTCCTCGCGCATGCCCCGGTGCTCGACCAGCCGACGCACGGCGACCTCGGGGTCGACGTCGACCACGAGCAGCCCGGCCACCGGGTAGGCGTTCCGCGACTCGACCAGCAGCGGCACGTCGAGGACGACCACCTCGTCGGTGGCGGCCAACGCCTCCATGCGGCGCGCGATCTCGGCGCCGACCGCCGGGTGGACGATGGCGTTGAGGTCGGCCAGCGCCTCCGCGTCGCCGAAGACCAGATCGGCCACGGCGGCCCGGTCGAGCGTGCCGTCGGGCGCGACGATGCCGGGGCCGAACCGCTCGACCATCGCCGCGAACACCGGGGTGCCGGGCTGCTGGACCTCGCGGACGATCGCGTCGGCGTCGACGACGACGGCGCCCTTCGCGGCGAGCAGGGCCGACACGGTGGACTTGCCCGACCCGATGCCGCCGGTGAGGCCGATGACCAGCATCGCGGCGGACGTTAGTGCGGGCCGCCGCGCCGGCGGCGCGGGCGGCCCGCCCGCGGACTACTCGGCGGCGTCGTCGGAGGCCGGGGCCTCGCCCTCGGCCGCCCCGGCGCCCTCGGCGGGGGGCGCCTCGCCCGACTCGGCGTAGTACTCGGCCCAGGCCTCGTCGGCCTCGGGCGAGTGCTCGACCGACGGGCCGATGTAGTTGCCCTGGTCGTCGTAGGCGTGCTCGCCGAAGTGCTCCTGGTACTCGGCCGCCACGATGCCGCCCTCGGCCGCCTGCTTGATCGACAGGCTGATGCGGCGGCGCTGCAGGTCGAGGTCGATGATCTTGACCCACAGCTCTTCGCCGGGGGTGACCACCTGCTCGGGCAGGTCGACGTGGTGCGCCGACATCTCGGAGATGTGGACCAGACCCTCGATGCCGTCGCCCACCTGGACGAACGCACCGAACGGCACCAGCTTGGTGACCCGGCCGTACACCAGCTCGCCCACCCGGTGGCTGGTGGCGAACTCCTGCCACGGGTCCTGCTGGGTGGCCTTGAGCGACAGGCTGATGCGCTCGCGGGACAGGTCGACGTCGAGCACCTGCACCTCGATCTCGTCGCCCACCGACACGACCGAGCCGGGATGCTCGACGTGCTTCCACGACAGCTCGGACACGTGGATGAGGCCGTCCATGCCACCGAGGTCGACGAAGGCGCCGAAGTTGACGACGCTCGACACGACGCCCTTGCGGGTCTCGCCGGGCTTGAGGTTGGCGAGGAAGTCCTCGCGCTGCTCGCGCTGGGTCTCCTCGAGCCAGGCCCGCCGGGAGAGCACGACGTTGTTGCGGTTCTTGTCGAGCTCGATGATCTTGGCCTCGAGCGACTTGCCCACGTAAGGCTGCAGGTCGCGGACCCGGCGCAGCTCGACGAGCGAGGCGGGCAGGAAGCCGCGGAGGCCGATGTCGAGGATGAGGCCGCCCTTGACGACCTCGATGACCGGGCCGGCGACGACGCCGTCCTCTTCCTTGATGCGCTCGATGTCGCCCCACGCCCGCTCGTACTGGGCCCGCTTCTTGGACAGGACGAGGCGGCCGTCCTTGTCTTCCTTGGTGAGGACCAGCGCTTCGATCTCGTCGCCCAGCGACACGACCTCGTTGGGGTCGACGTCATTGCGGATCGACAGCTCGCGGCTGGGGATCACACCCTCGGACTTGTAGCCGATGTCGAGGAGGACCTCGTCTCGGTCGACCCGCACCACCGTGCCGGTCACCATGGCGCCGTCCTCGACGGAGACGAGGGTGGCGTCGATGGCGTCGGCGAAGCTGCCGCCGAGATCGTCGTCGATGATCTGGCGGGGTGTGTAACCGCTCTCGGACGCCTGGGCCTCACCGGCCGCGGTGGCGGCGGCATCGGCGTCAGGGTCGGGAGCGGTCGAGTCGGTGGTCTGGACGTCGGACACGAACTGGTCGGCTTTCTTCGGGGACAGGGACCTGGGGGTGCTGCATCCCACACGGAGCGAGGAAACAGCGCGGGAACGCGCCGGAAGCGCGGAGAGGCAGGGTAGCAGCCCCTCACCGAACGTCGCTACGGCCCGTGACGCCCGGTTGACACCGGCAGGCGGCCGGGCGCGGCACGTCAGGCCGGTGCCGGCCGCTCGGCCACCAGCAGCAGCTCGGGGCTGTCGATCGTGGGGGCCCGGCGGGCGTAGTCGCCCGGGGTCACCGACCACACCGCGCGCACGGCCAGGCCGGCCCGGGCGGCCAGCAGGCGCAGCTCGCGCGGCGTGAAGCACGTCGTCCACAGATCGGCGGGGGCCGCGGCACCCGACGCGTCGCGGACCTCGGTGACCTCGTGGTTGACGCCGGCCTCCGCGTCGAAGCTGTCGGTGTCCTCGAGCCAGCGCACCTGGAAGTAGGCCGAGAAGGCCGACACCGCCGCCACGCCGCCCGGCCGCAGCGCACGGGCGATGCCGGCCAGCACGTCGCCGTCGCCGTCGAGCGCGCCGCCGGGACCGCCGGCCAGGCCGAACGCGCCCTGGCACAGTGAGATCGCCGCGTCGAACTCGGCGTCGAAGGTCAGCGCGCGGGCGTC
>DASTFE010000094.1:0-3181 GCA_035708905.1 Acidimicrobiales bacterium
GGCGGGCGGACGCCGCAGCACGGCCCCGTGGCGTCCAGGCCGGGCGCCGCCCTGCTCAGGCCGACCGGCGGCGGTCGCGCTCGGCCTGGGGCAGCGAGCAGGCGGCGGTGCCGCCCGGCATGCGGTGACGGTTGCGGGCCACGAGCCGGTAGACGGGCCACGCCAGCCAGCGCACCGGCGGCAGGTCGAGCAGCCACCCGAGCGGCCGCCACACCGAGCCGGCGTCGACCAGCAGCCGGGCGATGGCGACCGGCCCTGTGGCCGTCGCCCCACCGGGCGCCACCCACACGACCGCCTCCTCGGCCTCGGCCGGGGTGACCCCGAGGGCGTCGAGGTCGGTGAGCTGCCAGGCGCGCACCTCGGCGGTGGTCGGGATGCGCCGCTCGATGAAGCGCGCGCACGACGAGCAGAAGGCGCAGTCGCCGTCGAAGAGGAAGACCGGTCGCTCGGAGGGTGCGGCGCTCGCCATGCGGCCATTCTGGCCCGTCGCCGCCCGGGAGCCGTGTGGCGGCTCGGGGCGGAGGCCCAGCGGTGCGCTCAGCTCTCGGGCCGGCGCTGGTCGCGCAGCCGCGTCACGTTCTGCGGGATCGTGTCGTCGTCGAGCGAGCCGAACACCTCGACGAAGTCCCGGTCGCTCGTGTCGAGCGGGATCGTGGGGTCGTGGGCCTCGGGGACGGAGCGACCGGTCACCCGCTGGAGCCACAGCGCGGACTGCTCGGCGACCGTCAGCGGGACGCTGGAGTCGACGCGCTCGGCCGGGCGCACCGCGTCCTGCGGCGTGGCGACCCGCACCTTCATGTCGCGGTCGCGGAACCAGGGCCGCAGCCGCACCCGCATCGGGGGCCGGGTGCCGTACAGCAGGGCGGCCTCGGCCGGGCGGAGGTCCTCGAGCAGCCCCCGGGGAACGATGCGCTCGTCGGCGGCGCTGGTGTGGCCGGGGCCGCCGGGTAGGACGAGCCTGGCCGCATGGTTCTTGATCACCAGGTCGGCGGCGTCGCCGTACTGCTCGTCGATCTGGGCCGCGTCCTGGACGACGCTGACCACCTGCACGCCGCGGGGCGCGGCGGTGGACGCCAGCGCGGCCAGGTCGTAGATGGGGGCGATGCCGGGCACGTCGTCGAGCACCACGAGCAACGGCGGGTCGAGAGGGCTTCCGTCACGGGCCGACTGCTCGTAGGCGGCGGCGAGGACCCGTCGCACGACCATGGCGCACAGCGGGCGGAACCGGTCCTGGTCGTGCTCCGGGGCCGTGAGGTAGAGCGTGTGGGCGCCCCCGTCGAGCAGCTCGTCGGGGATGATCTCGTGCCGGGACAACGACGCGGCCACGACCGGATCCTCGTAGACGCTCAGGATCTCGTGCATGGCGTGCAGGAACGTCGACCTCGACGGGTCGGAGCGCATGAAGGTCGATCGGTGGGCCCGCGCCGCCGTCCGGTCGACGTTGTTCAGCACGTCGAGCACCTCGTCACGCTCCTCCCGCTCGATCCACTCGGCGGCGACGCCGATCGACTGGCCGCTCGACGCCGCCGCGAACAGGAAGGGCGCCAGCGACATCGCCATCGAGCTGCGCCAGATGTCGCCCCGGTCCTTGGCCCTGATGCCGTCGCCCGCATCGGTGGCCCCCACGGCGGCCCGTGCCGCCAGGGTCAGGTCGGCCGCCGTGCGGATGGCTCCCTCCCACGTGGCGCAGTCGGCGAGGACGGACCACCCGGAGCGGTAGTAGCGCGTCATGGCCGCCGGGTCGTACACGTGCACGTCGCCCTGCCGGCTGCGCCACCCGATCGTCTCGTCGACGAGGTGGCCCTTGGTCGCGGCCACCATCACCGGGCCCTCCCACTCGAGGACGGCCGGCACGGCCACCCCACTGGTCTTGCCGGTGTGCGCCGACCCCACCACCAGCAGGCTGTGGCGGTCCCGCACGGCCAGCCGGTGGCCGTCGGCGACGCCGACCACGAGGCGGTGGGGATCGCCCTTGCGCACCCACAGGCCCCGCTGCTCCTGGCGCCCGGCCCAGCGTGGTGCCCCGGATCCGGACACGGCCGTGGTCGGCCGGACCGCCGCCCAGACGAGGACGGCGACGAGCCCGAGGATGGCCGCCACGACCGCGAAGGTGCCCCACCAGGCCACCGGTCCGGGGACGGCCGCACCGGTGTTGACCGGCTCCCACGCCCGGCCCGGGTCGCCGAGGTTCCCCAGCAGGCGTCCGAGGATGCCGGGCACGTCGGCCAGCCGGTAGGCGGGCCAACCTCCGTGCACGAGCATGGCGGACAGGTGGCCGACCGCGAGGACGACGGCCGCGACGGCGGCCACCGGCAGCGCCGCGACCAGCGCGACGTCGTCGGCCCCCTGCCACGACGCCTGGCGATCGCGGGCGGCGAGGCCGCCGGGCGTCGACCCGCCGGCGCGGCGCGCCACCTCGTTGGCCTGCCGGTCCGCGTTCCTGATCCGCTGGTCGAGGTCGATCCTGGCCTTGGCGGTGGTGTCCTCGAGCCGCCGCCTCGCCGTGCGGGCCTGCTTCTCGAGCTCCAGCCGCCACCAGCGCTCTCGACGTTCGAGGTCCCACTTCCGGGCGCGGTCGCTTGGCTCCACGTGACGGTGATGCGGTCCCGCACGGCAGGAACCGCGGTCCTCGCGGCGGCGTCGACTACGACCGTGCCGCCGCCACCCCGGACGACTGCGACGCCAGGTAGGCGGAGGAGGCCTCGTACGCAGCAGCGATGAGCTCGGCGCTCCGGCTGAAGTCGTGGAAGCGCATCTTGGGCGGCTCGCCGTGCGGCAGCAGGTGGACCGTCACGTCGCCGGGCAGCGCCGCGAGTGCCGACCGGAAGCGGTGCCGCCGCGCGATCCAGTAGGCCTGCATCACCGTGTCCAGTGGCCGCTTCGGCTCCGACCACGACCGGGACAGCGGCCCGACCTCGAGGACGTAGAGCGTGCGGGCACCCAGCTCGACCGCTCGCTGCACCGGCACGTCGTTGACGATCGCGCCGTCGAGGTAGCGGCGCCCGCCGATCTCGACGGACGGGAACATCGCGGGCATCGCGGCCGATGCGAGGACGGCGTCGATCAGCGGGCCGCTGCCGAACCAGGCCTCGGCGCCCTCCCGGACATCGGTGGCGACGCACTGGAACGGGGTGGGCAGCTCCGCGAACGTCGCTGCGGTCACGGTGCGCTCGAGGAGCTG
>DASTFE010000095.1:0-7463 GCA_035708905.1 Acidimicrobiales bacterium
GAGGCCACCCGAGCCGCTGCCGGAACACCACGAGCAGCCCGACGTCGACCACGGTCGGCACGAGGGCCAGGATGGCCAGCCGGCGCAGGCGACCCCTCAGCCGGCCACCTCCGTGCCCTCGGCCGGTCCGCCGTCGTCACGCCCGCTGCCGCGCCGCTCGTCCCGGGTGAAGACGTAGGGCGGCCGGCGGGCCAGCAGCACGAGCCCGACGACCCCGGCCAGGGTCAGGGCGTACGCCAGGTACTCGACCCACGTGCGCCCGTAGGTGAGCTCGACCTCGGTGTCGTGGGGCACCACCACCATGAAGTTGGGCGCCACGCGGTAGGGCCCGTCCGCCCCGGTGACCCGCCAGTTCGGGAAGTACGACATCTTCACCAGCACGGGTACCCCGACCTGGTCGACGGTGAAGGACACGCGGTCGTCCTCGACCACGACGTCGCCGACCTCGACCGGGTCGAGCGGCACCGCCCCCGGCGTCTCGCCCACCTCGACCCGCTGCCACGCGTCCGGCCCGGTGCGGGCCAGGGGCACATCCCACCGCTCGGGGTCGTCGAACCAGCGCACCGCCGGTCCGCCGAACCGGCCCGACTCGTCGAACGGCTCCTCGACCCACTCGATCAGGTTGTCGTCGACCCCCGTGACGACGGCCGGCTCGTTGGCGAGCGGCGCCACCACGTCGCTGTCGGCCACCTCGAACACGACCCAGGGGCCCGAGGCGGCCACCTCGGTGAGCTCGGGGTTGGAGCGGGCCTGAGCGATGGCGTTGTCGGAGGTCGCCATGTAGTAGCGCACCCCCATCATCTGCAGGTGGTCGACGCCCTTGGTGATGTCGAACTGGCCGTAGGGCAGGTCGCGCTGGGCGGCGCTGGGCGAGGTCGACAGCTCGACCTGCACGAGGAAGTGGAACGGCGTGGTGGCCGACGCCTCGAAGTAGAGGCCCTCCATCGACTCGATGCAGCCGTCGGTCCAGTGGGGCAGCAGCATGAGGGCCATCGGCGTGCCGTAGCGGTCGAGCTCCTTCTCGTACTCCCAGAAGGCGCGGCCGCATCCCCGCTGCTCGCCGAGCTGGCCCATGGTGGTGACCACGTCGTGGTACTCGCGGTAGGCGTCCTTCTCCTCGTAGCCGCTGTAGTTCCACCGGGCCCACGACGGGATGAAGCTGGCGGGTGTGGCCGTCACCTGCCACGGCGAGAACCGGGGCCACGAGTAGCCGGCGCCGGCCAGCGACTCGCTGAACGGCAGCTGCCCGAGCGGCACCCCCACGAGCACGACCACCGCCGCCAGCGAGGCGACGGCCACCGGCACCCCGGCCGCCACCGGCTCGCGCCGACCGTTCCGCACCAGCTCGGCGATCACCCGCACCGTCTCGGACACGGCCAGCCCGGCCAGCAGCAGGACGGTCAGGTAGTAGAAGGGCAGCAGGCGACCGTTCCACAGCCGCCCCTCGGGGGCCACGACGAAGGCGACGCCGGCCCCCACGGTGGCGAGCAGCAGGAACACCCCCGCCCGCATCCGCAGGGCCAGGGTGAGCCCCGCTCCGACGATGGCCAACCCGAACGCCCAGCGCAGGTCGACGTCGGGCGTGGCATGGGGCACGAGGTGCTGCAGCCACTCGCCCAGGCGGCTCTTGTCGGGGTCGTCGTAGGGCAGCTTCTCCCACCCCATGTCGTTGAGGTAGTCGGAGCGCAGGTAGAACGGCGCCACCCACCACATCGACAGCAGCCCGCCCACGACCCCGACGGGCACCAGCCAGCGCACGCTCTCGGACGCCAGCCACAGCCCCGCGGCCACCGCCAGGGCGCCGATGCCGGCGAGCGCCAGGCCGGCGCGCGCGTCGGGGGCGCCCGCCGCCAGGCCCGCCACGACGAGCACCAGGCCGCCGCCGAGCAGCAACAGCACGGGCGCCCACGGGGCGGTCGACCGCCGGAACCGCACGACCACCGCCACGGCGGTCGCGCCCAGCGCCCAGAACGCCGGGATGAGGTGGCACAGACCGGTGAGCGCCAGCAGCACGGCGGCGAGCGCCCGGTGGCGGCCCGTGGCGAGGCCGCGGAGCACCACGCCGAGGTACACGAGCCCGAGGCTGAGCGACATCGAGAAGGCGAACTCGCCGGCGAGCGTCGAGGGGATGTTCCCGCCGTAGATCGTGTAGCCCCGGTAGAAGAGGAACGGCAGCGTGGCGACCGCCAGCACGGCCGGGGTGGGGAACGTGGTGCCGGCCAGCCGGCCGAACACGTAGGCGGCGACCGGCAGGGTGACGATGCCGCTGACCGTCACCAGCTTGAACGCCACGCCGTAGGGCAGGCCGACCAGCGCCAGACCCAACGCCGCTGCGGTCAGGGCCAGGTAGCGGGCCCGCCGGTCGCGCCACCGGGCCACCGCCAGGACGACGGCGGCCAGCGCGGCCGTCGCCGGCACCAGCGCCGCCCAACCGTGCACGCCGGCGTTCAGGAGCACGATGACCAGCGACGGCACCACCATGTAGAACTGGAACGCGGGGAAGCCGGCGTACCAGGCACCCGTCCACCCGGCCACCTGACCGTCGGGCAGCAGGTGGTCGCGCAGATAGGCGGGCCCCCACACGTGGGCCCCCATGTCGCCGCCGGCGGGGGTGGTGTCGCGCACCAGCAGCTCGGGCTGCAGGTGCCACAGGGCGAACACCACGCAGCTCGCGACGACCACCACGTCGACGACGGTGCGGACCATCCGCTGCCGGTGGTCGCGCCGGGCCTCGGCGCCCGGGTCGTGGCCGTCGGGCGCCGCCTGCCCGTCGTCGCCCCCGTCGTCAGACCGGTCGGCCCACGGGCCGGGACCGGGCGGCGCCGGCGGCGCGGCGGCGGGAAGCCGGGGAGCGGTGGCCGGGCCCGGGTCGTCGATGTCGACGTCGTGGTCGACGTCGGTGTCGATGTCGTGGTGGCCGGCGCGCGGTCGCATGGTCAACTCGCCGCCAGCAGCGCCCCGACCGCGGTCATGTTGAACACCACGTGGGCGATGATGGCCGGTCCCAGGCGTCCGGCCTGGTAGGCGAGGACGCCGAACAGCACGCCGGCCAGGGCCAGAGCGGGGAACTGCAGCAGCTGCAGGTGCGCCGCGCCGAACAACAGCGAGGTGATGGCGATGCCCCAGCGGACGCCGACCCGGCGGATGAGCGACCGCTGGAGCAGCCCCCGGTAGAAGATCTCCTCGACGATGGGCGCGCCGATGCCCACGATGAGCACGAGCAGCACGACGCCGACGACCCCGCTCGCCCGGTCGGTCAGGTCGCGGGCCGGCTCGGAGATCTCGTCGGTGCTGATCTCGGTGAACCACCGCATGGGCACGTAGACGATCCACACGATGGCGAACTGGCCGATCAGCCCGAAGAGGCCGCCCAACCACACGTCCTGGCGCTCGGCCCGTAGGCCGAAGTCGATGCGCATGCCGTTGCCCTTGAGGCGCGAGGCCACGTACGGCGCCCCGAGCAACCCGACCCAGAGGCCGAGCTGGGCGAACGCCACCCACGAGAGCGGCAGCCGGTCGGGTTCGTCGAGCGGCGTGTCGCTCGCCGTGTAGGCGATGATGGCGGTGAACTGGCTGCACACGATGCCGACCAGCCACCCGACGGCGGCGTCGCCCAGACCCCAGGTCGCCGGACGCCGGCCGGCGGGCGCGGTCACGATCTGGTCGGGCTCGGGCACCGGACCAGGCTACGTGCCCGCTCGCGCCCTGCCGAAGGCGCTATCGGGCCCCGGCGGGCACGGCCGGGACGGGAGCGGGCGCGCGTCATGGCGGCAGAAGTTAGCGGTGCGCCACCGGCACGGTGGGAACGCCCGCCGACGGGTACGGTGACGATCACCGCCGGTGCGCCCGTATCCTGTCTGGCATGAGCCAGCAGTCGCCGCCGCCTCCGCCGCCGCCCCCCTCGCCGGGGCGCCCCTCGCGCGGCTCGGGCACGGGCGCCCGCGAGCAGATGCCGCGCTGGGCCATCTGGGTGCTCGCGGGCGTGCTGCTGTCCATGTTCCTGCTGCCCAGCCTGTTCTCCACCGACGACCGCACCGAGATCCCCTACTCCGAGCTGCGCAGCAAGGTGGTCGAGGACCAGGTCGAGGAGATCACCTGGTCGAACGACGGCGGGTCGATCACCGGCACGCTCACCGACGGCACCGAGTTCTCGTCCAACGGCCCCACCGAGCCGCCCGAGGACGACCTCGCCCTGTTCCGCGAGCACGACGTGGCGGTCGAGTTCACCAACCCGCAGCCCTCGTGGTTCGTGAGCCTGCTGCCCCTGCTGCTGCCGCTCGTGCTGCTGGTCGGCATCTTCTGGCTGATCCAGCGCCGGGCGCAGAGCCAGATGGGCGGCATCATGTCGATCGGCCGCTCCAAGGCCAAGACCTACTCGACCGAGCGCCCGGGCACGACCTTCGCCGACGTGGCCGGCTACGAGGGGGTCAAGCAGGAGATCAAGGAGGTCGTCGACTTCCTGAAGCACCCCGAGCGCTTCGCCGAGATCGGCGCCCGCATCCCCAAGGGCGTGCTGCTGGTCGGCCCGCCGGGCACCGGCAAGACCCTCATCGCCCGGGCGGTGGCAGGCGAGGCCGGGGTGCCGTTCCTGTCGGTCACCGGCTCCGACTTCATGGAGATGTTCGTGGGCGTCGGCGCCAGCCGCGTCCGTGACCTGTTCCAGAACGCCCGCAAGATGGGCCGGGCCATCATCTTCGTCGACGAGATCGACTCCATCGGCCGCAAGCGCGGCGCCGGGCTGGGCGGTGGCCACGACGAGCGCGAGCAGACGCTCAACCAGATGCTGTCCGAGATGGACGGCTTCGAGGCCACCGAGGGCATCGTCATGATGGCGGCCACCAACCGCCCCGACATCCTCGACCCGGCCCTGCTCCGCCCCGGCCGGTTCGACCGCCAGGTCGTGGTGCCGCTGCCCGAGCTCGACGAGCGCCGGGCGATCCTCAACGTGCACTGCAAGAGCAAGCGGCTGGCCGACGACGTCGACCTCGACGTCGTGGCCCGTGGCACCCCGGGCATGAGCGGTGCCGACCTGGCCAACCTGGTCAACGAGGCGGCGCTGTTCGCCGTGCGGGCCGGCCAGGACGAGATCCGCAACGCCGACTTCGAGAAGGCCCGCGACCGGGTGCTGATGGGCCAGCAGCGCGAGTCGATGGCGCTGTCCGACCGCGAGAAGGAGGTCATCGCCTACCACGAGGCCGGCCACGCGGTCTGCGCCGCGGTGCTGCCCAACGCGGACCCGGTCCACAAGGTGACGATCCTGCCGATCGGCATGGCCCTCGGGGTCACCCAGCAGCTGCCGGTCGACGAGAAGCACATCTACCGGCAGGACTACATCGAGGACAGCCTGGTCGTGCGCATGGGCGGCCGCTGCGCCGAAGAGCTGGTCTTCGGCGTGATCTCGACGGGTGCCAACAACGACCTGGTCGGCTCTACCGAGCTGGCCCGCAAGATGGTCTCCGAGTGGGGCATGTCCACCCGCGTCGGGCCGATGGCCTGGGGGTCGAGCGGCCAGGTCTTCCTGGGCGAGGACCTGATCCACACCCGCGACTACTCCGACGAGACGGCCCGGGTCATCGACGAAGAGGTCGGCCGCATCCTGCGCGAGCAGGAGGACCGCTGCCGCCAGACGCTGCGCGAGCACCGGCACGGCCTCGACCTGGTCGCCCGGGCGCTGCTCGAGCACGAGACGATCGAGGGCGCCGAGGTCACCCGGCTGATCGACCTGGCGGCCGGTCGCACCGAGCCCGCCGATGCCGTGTCCGACAACGGCGGCGAGGCCAGGCAGGGTATCGACATCGGCCCCGGGCAGGGGCCCGACGCCCCGGTCACCGCGGCGCAGGATGCGCTCGCCGGCTCGCGCTCGCCGCAACCGCGGCCGCCCGCACCGCCCACCTGACCGGGGGCTGCGGGCACGCGATCACGCGGTCGCCGTGCCGCGGCTGCACCCCTCGGCGGGCAGGGTGCCCGGCTCGCGCAGCTCGGCGACGGTGGCCCACAGGTCGGTCGCCGTCACCGGGCCGAGGAACGTCGACCGCACCTCGCCGGCGGCGTCGGCGATCACGACCGCGGGCACGGCGGTGATGCGGTAGCGGCCGTGCAGGTCGCGGGCGGCGGTCACCTCGACCTCCTGCACCGCCACGTCGTCGCTGGCCAGATGCCGGGCCTTGTCCCACACGCCGGCGCAGGTCGAGCAGGTCGCCGAGGTGAAGACCGCCACGAGCCAGGGCGCGTCGGGGCGGACGAAGTCGCGGCGCTCGACCCGCTCGGGCAGCGTGTGGGCGACCGTGGTGGTCGGGGCCGGCGGGCGCCGCCGACGCTGGAGCAACGCCGCGGCGACGACGGCCCCCGCCACCAGCGCCAGCACGAGCGCGATCCGTTCCACAGCCCGATGGTCGCGCCCCGCCTGGCCGAGGGCCAACCCTGTGACGGCCCGGACGTGCGACCTAAGGTCAGGGTGGTCGCCGCCGGGTGGGGTCGCGGTCGGGGTGGGTGTGGCGCCAGCGGTTGTGGGTAGCCGGTCCACCCCTGCGGTGGCTCGGGGGTCGGATCAGCCGAGTGCGGCCACGCCCCACACACCGGCGCCGTCTGCCACAGCGAGCGTGATCGTGCCGGTGGCCACGGGCACCCCGGGCGCCGCGCTGGTCCGCCGGCCGTCCGCGGCTCGCACGACGTACCCGACCACCACCGGGCCGTCCGCCGACACGACCCCTCCCAGCGCCCGATCCGCACGAGTGCTGTCGAGCGCGAGCTCGACGGCGCCCCCGGGGGGCACGACCGCTGGGTCCGGCCCGTCGCCACCGGCGCCCGGGATGCCCGCCGGGACGCCGGCCGGCCGGGCGGGCCCCGGCCCGTCCAGCAGGTCGACCGACACCTCGACGGGCGCGTCGGTGGGGTTGAACACCGTGTAGGTGACCGTGCTGCCACCCCCGGGCGCGACCACCGACGGGACAAGCCACCTGGTGGCGCCGAGTCGAGCCCCAGCGGCGACGGCGAGCGAGCCCGGCCGGGCCGCCGGGTCGCCCGAGGACTCGTCGCCCGAGGACTCGTCGCCGGAGGACTCGTCACCGGTGGACTCGTCACCGGTGGACTCGTCGCCCGCGGGGGCGGGCCCCACGTCGGCGGTCACCCGCTCGACCACCACCGGCCGCCCGTCGGTCGACCGCACCACCGTCGCATGGCGGCCGCCCGGCTCGACGCGGTCGTGCTCGCCGTAGTCGACCACCTGGTGGTCGCCGGCTCCGACGCTGAGCCGGAAGGGCAGGGGCGCCTGGCCCGGATCCCCGCCGAGCGGCACGACCTGCACGTCGACCTCGGCCCGCTCGCCACCAGGGTTGTACACCACGATGCGCTCGGTCGTGCGCACGGCGCCGCCCTCGCCCTCGCTGCCGCCCTCGCCCTCGCTGCCGCCCTCGCCCTCGCTGCCGCCCTCGCCCTCGCTGCCGCCCTCGCCCTCGCTGCCGCCC
>DASTFE010000096.1:0-17176 GCA_035708905.1 Acidimicrobiales bacterium
GGCGCCTAGCGCTGCGCCGGCGCGGGTGGCCGGCCTGCATGCGCCGGCCACCCGCGTCACCGCCGTCGGTGCGGCGTACCTGAGCCGAGCTCGCACAGGTGTCGGTGGAACAGCGCGCTTACGGTCGGTTTCCGCCGACACCTTGGCTGCCGGCCGGCGAGCGCCGGGCGGCGGTCGCCGGGCGCCGTCGCGACGCCATACTCGCCGGGTGCGAGTGACCGATCCGCTCGTGGCGGCCGTGACCGAGCGCCTGGTCACGGCCGGCTGCGTCGCCGCCGGCGAGGAGGCCACCGAGCTCGTGTCCGCCGCGCCCGACGAGCCCACCCTCGAATCGTGGGTGCGGCGGCGCGAGCAGGGCGAGCCGCCGCCGTGGATCACCGGCACGCTCGTGTTCTGCGGTCGGCCGCTGCACGTGTCGCCGGGCGTCTACGTGCCCCGCGCCCAGACCGAGGAGCTGGCCCACCGCGCCGCGGCCCTCCTCCCCGTCGGCGGGTCGGCGGTCGACCTGTGCACCGGTGCCGGCGCGGTCGCCGCCCACCTCCGGGCGCAGGTTCCCACGGCCACGGTCGTCGGCATCGACATCGACCCCCGGGCAGCGGCGTGTGCCCTGCGCAACGGAGTGCCCACGGCCGTGGGCGATCTCGCCGGGCCCCTGCGCGGTCGCCGGTACGTCGACGTCGTCACGGCCGTGGCCCCCTACGTCCCGACCGGCGACATCCGGCTGCTTCCGGCGGACGTGCAGCGCCACGAGCCCCGCCGCGCCCTCGACGGCGGCGACGACGGGCTCGACCTCGTCCGGCAGGTCGTGGCCGCCGCCCGCCGCCTCCTCCGGCCGGGGGGCTGGCTGCTGATGGAGATCGGCGGCGCCCAGGACGAGGCCCTGGCGCCGGCCCTCGCGACCGGCTTCGCCACCGTCTCGCCGTGGTGGGACGACGACGGGGACCTGCGCGGCGTGGCGTGCCGGGCGACGGGTTAGCCCTTCGGCCCGACGATGCAGGCGACGAAGACGGCGCCGAGGCCGGCGAGGCCCAGCCAGGCCCCGACGGCGATGGCCGGGGCGACGTCGCTGCCGAACACCACCCACAGCGCGGCGCCGTGGGCCGCGGCAGCGGCCAGCGTGAGCAGGCCCGACAGCCAGCGAAAGCCCAGGATCAGCGACAGCGCCGCCGAGCGCGGCGACAGCAGCGTCGACAGGGCCACGGCCAGCACCGCGCCCGCCGCCACGGCGACCCACAGCCGCTCGGCGTACAGCTCGAGGTAGCGGGCCTTGCCCTCCTCCACCGCGGCGGCGACCGCGCCGGCCGCGGCGTCGCGGACCTGCTCCTCGACGGCGTCCTGCACGTCGCCCGGGGCGGGCGCCCCGTCCGGCAGGGTGGACGGCACCCCCTCGGCCAGCTCGGACACCGGATCGGGCGGCGGGTCGTCGCGGACGGCGAACCCCGACCGGATGTCGGCCAGGGTCACGTCGTCGCCGCCGGCGGTGAACCACGGCAGGACCATCAGCGACAGCAGCACGCAGGCGACGCCGAGCGCACCGATCAGCGCCCCCGCGCCCACGGGCAGCCCACCGCCGCCGGGCGCCGGCGGCCGGCCCCGGTCGCGCCGGTCGGGACCGGGCGCGCCGCCGCGCGCTGCGCCCCCGGGGCCACCCGGCCGGCGCCGCCCTGGCGCCTCGGGCTGCGGCCGGGGCTGCGTGCGGGTGTGCGGCACGGGCGCGCCGTACGGGTTGGCACCGGCGTAGCGGTCACCCCCGTACGCGGGGCGATCGGTGGACGCCGGCCAGCCGTGAGGCTGGTCGTAGCGGATCGTCGGCTCGTGCCCGGGCGGGCCCGGGTAGGCCCCGCCGCCCGGATGCGACGGGGTGGCCGGTGGCGGCGGCGCCAGCCGGGGCGACCTGGGTGGCGGCGGTGGTGGTGGGCTGGCCGGCCGGTCGAACACGCTCGCGCCCGGCGTCTCGCCCCAGTCGGGTGCACGGTGCGGGTCGCGCGGGTGGTCACCGGCACCTGCGTTCGGCTCGCTCACGGCTCGCTCCCCCGTGTGCCCTGCTCCCAGCGCCCGGCGCGGCCGGGCCGACCCCGCGACTGTAGACGGTGGCGGCGCGGCCCCTCACTCGGGCACGCGCTCGCGCACCTGCTCCCAGCGTTCGGGACGGAGGTTGTAGGGCACCGACGTCACGACCGTGCCGGGTCGGTACAGCAGCGCCAGCTTGAGGGCGAGCGCGCTCTGGTTGTGGAGCAGCTGGGTGGGCCCGTACAGCGAGCCCGGCACGAACTCGGGGATCACCACCGTCGTCGTCTCGTCCGGCCACCGCTCGTCGAGCTCGTCGAGGAAGCGCTCGACCGCCGGCGGCAGCTCGCGGTACGGCGACGCGGCGATCTCGAGGGGCACGTCGAAGCCGAAGGCCTCCCACTGCTCGAGCATCTGGTCGTGGTCGGCGTCCTCGTAGGCGACGTAGAGGGCCGTCAGGTGGTCGGGACGGATCGACCGGGCGTAGCGGATGGCGGCGATGGTGCCCTTGTGCACCTGGCCGACCAGCACCACCACCTTGTGGCGCTGGGGCTCGGGGCGCACCTCGTCGGGCCGCACGGTCAGCGCCAGCTCGACCCGGCGGTAGTGGCGGCGGATCGACTGGAACCCGACGATGATCACCGGCACCACCACGATCGGCAGCCAGGCCCCCACCGCGAACTTGGTCACCGCCACGATGCTCAGCACGATCAGCGTGGCGACGGCGCCCACGGCGTTGAGCACCGTCGACCGTCGCCACCCGGGCTCGCGCTCACGCAGGTGGTGGCGCACCATGCCGGTCTGGCTGAGCGTGAACGACGTGAACACGCCCACCGCGTAGAGCGGGATCAGGGCGTTGGTGAGGCCGCCGAACGCGACGAGCAGGAGCGCGGCGGCGACGGCGAGGAAGAGGATGCCGTTCGAGAAGACGAGCCGGTCGCCCCGGTTGGCGAACTGGCGGGGCAGGTAGCCGTCGCGGGCGATGATGCTCGCCAGCCGGGGGAAGTCGACGTAGGCGGTGTTGGCGGCCAGGATCAGGATCCCCGCGGTGGCGAACTGCAGCACCGTGTGCATCGCCCCGGTGCCGAAGACGGCCCGACCCATCTGCGAGATGACCGTCTCGTCGTGGCTGGGGTAGGGCTCGAGGTGGCGGGCCAGGATCGACACGCCGAGGAACAGCGAGCCGAGGATGAAGGCCATGACGGTCAACGTCGTCGCCGCGTTCCTGGCCTCGGGGCGGCGGAAGGCCGGCACGCCGTTGGAGATCGCCTCGACCCCGGACAGCGCCACCGCGCCCGACGAGAACCCGCGCAGGATCAGGAACAGCGAGAGGCTGCCGCCCGTCTTCACCACGTCCTCGGCTGCCTCCGGATCGAACGGCACCGGGTCGACATCGCCGAAGGCGGCGCGGAGCAGGCCGAAGCCGACGAGCGCCGTCAGGCTCACGATGTAGATGTAGGTCGGCGCCGCGAAGATGCGACCCGACTCCTTGAGGCCCCGGAGGTTGGCGGCCGTGAGCAGGGTGACGAAGGCCAGCGTCATCACGACCCGGTGTTCCTCGAGGTCGGAGAAGGCGTCGAGCGACAGGATGGCCGCGACGCCCGCGGACACCGAGACGGCGACCGTCAGCACGTAGTCGACCAGCAGCGAGGCGCCGGCGACCAGCGACGGATACTCCCCCAGGTTCTCGCGGCTCACGATGTAGGCCCCGCCGCCGCTCGGGTAGGCCCGGATCGTCTGCCGGTAGGAGATCACCACCAGCGTGAGCAGGATCGCCACCGCCACCGCCATCGGGATGAGATTGGCGAGGCCGAGCGCCAGGCTCGACCCGCCGACCGCGGTGACGAACAGGATCTCCTCGGTCGCGTAGGCGGTCGACGAGATCGGGTCGGACGAGAACGTGGCGAGCGCGACGCGCTTCGGCAGGCGTTGATGCTCCTGCTCGTGGGTGGACAGCGGCCGGCCGACGAGCAGGCGCTTCAGTAACGTGGCCATCGCCCGTGCACGCTACGTGCGGCGCCACCGGCAGGCGGAACCCGGCTTGCGCCACCACCGGCACGCGGGTCAAATGCTGCCCCATGCACGTGGTGGTCGTCGGCTGTGGCCGCGTCGGCAGCGAACTGGCACTGCGGCTCACCGCGTCCGGGCACACGGTCGCGGTCGTCGACAAGCAACGCAGCGCGTTCCGCCGGCTGCCCGACGACTTCGCCGGCACGCTCGTCGAGGGGCTCGGCTTCGACCGGCAGCACCTCGAGCAGGCGGGCATCCGTGACGCCGACGCGCTCTGCGCGGTGACGAGCGGCGACAACTCGAACATCCTGTCGGCCCGGGTCGCCCGCGAGACCTTCGGCGTGCCCCACGTGGTCGCCCGCATCTACGACCCGGCCCGCGCCGAGATCTACCAGCGCCTCGGCATCCCGACGGTCGCCACCGTCACGTGGACGACAGACCAGATCTACCGCCGCATCTTCCCCGAGCTGACGGTGACCGACTGGACCGACGCCACCGGCTCGCTGGCGCTGGTCGAGCGTGACCTGCCCATCGCCTGGGCCGGGCACCCGCTCGCCCCGCTCGACGGCGACGGCCGTGGCGGCCACCGCCTGGTCGCGCTGACCCGCGCCGGCGAGGCCCGCCTCGCGACGAGCGGCCTCGTCGGGCAGGAAGGCGACATCCTGCACATCCTCGTGCGCGTGGACGCCAGCGACGAGCTGGACACCGTGCTCGACGCCGGACCGGAGG
The DNA here is from genome assembly GCA_035708905.1 of Acidimicrobiales bacterium. Taxonomy (GTDB): domain Bacteria; phylum Actinomycetota; class Acidimicrobiia; order Acidimicrobiales; family VFJN01; genus ZC4RG19. The sequence continues at coordinate 4,747 of DASTFE010000096.1, forward strand.
GCAGCTGACATGCGGGTCGTGATCGCCGGCGGGGGCAACGTCGGCACCCACATCGCCGACGACCTCAGCCGGGCCGACCACGAGGTGGTGATCATCGAGCGGGACGAGCGCATGGTCGAGCGCACGGCCTCGCGCCACCCGGTCACCTGGGTGGTGGGCGACGCCTGCGAGGTGCGCACGCTGCAACGGGTCGGGCTGGAGACGTGCGACGTGCTGGTGGCGGCCACCGGTGACGACGAGGACAACCTCGTCGTGTCGCTCCTCGCCCGCCAGGAGTTCGCCGTGCCCAAGGTGGTGGCCCGGGTCAACCACCCCGGCAACGAGTGGCTGTTCAACCAGTCGTGGGGCGTGGACGTGTCGGTCTCGGCCCCGCACCTGCTCACGTCGCTCGTCACCGAGGCGGTGTCGGTCGGATCGCTGGTGCGCCTGCTCGAGCTCGAGGGCGGCGGGGTGCGCATCATCGAGGTCACGCTGGCCGACACGAGTCCCGCCGCCGACAGGACGCTGATGGAGCTCGACCTGCCCCGCGACGCCACGGTCGTCGCGGTGGTGCGCCAGGGCCACGTGGTGGTGCCGGGGGGTGACACGGTGCTGCTGCGGGGCGACGAGGTGCTCGTGCTGGTGACGACCGAGTCCGAGCCGCTCGTGCAGCGGCTGCTGGTCGGCTGAGCCGGGTCGCTACCGGCCGGCGCCCAGCGGCAGCAGCTCGTAGCGGGGGTTGATCAGCAGCATCCGGCCCCCCGGACCGGTCGCCGACGCCCGGCCGGCCAGCAGCAGGCGCCGCCCCGGCTCGACCCCGCGGAGCCGGCGCCGGCCGGTCCACATGGCGACCATGCGGTCGCGGCCGTCCGAGATCGTGACCTCGAGCCAGGCCGTGCCGGCCCGCGGCACGAAGCGCACCGACGTGACCTCGCCCACGACGGTCACCAGCGTGCGCGGGGACACCGCGCCGATCGGCACGGCGTCGGCACGTCCGGCACAGAAGTCGCGGAGCCGTTGCTCGTCGAGCTCCTCGATCGGCACCGAGAGGCGGTGCAGCAGGTTGCGCAAGCCCATCAGCGCACGCTCGTCAACGCAGGGTCCCAGCCATGCCGCCCATGCTACGGGCACCGGCGGCGGACACCCCGGGCCGGGAGGCCGTTTGCTCGGCGCGGGGGTGTCAGGCGCTGCGCGTCGGCTGCCCGTGCGTCGCGAACCAGGGGTGGTGCAGGTCCATGTACCGCACGTCGTGCAGCGTGGCCCGCTGCTCCCAGTCTGCCAGGTCGCCCGGCATCTCCTTCGCCTCGTTGGCGCGGGCCGTCGCCTCGTCCGTGAACGCCACGGTCTCGATGCACGTCCCGTCGTCCTCGATCGCCAGCGTCGCCCCGATGAGGTCGGGCCTGGCCTCGTGCAGCGTCTCGCTGTCCTGCTCGACCATCGACTTCAGGCGGGTCGGGTCGTCGACCTTGCCGCGGATGACCTGCACGAACCGAGCCTCGTCCGAGCCGCCGCCGAGCAGCAGGGTGACGTCGCGGCAGTCGTGGAACTCGACCGGGCCGTCGAACAGCTGCTCGGTCGCCCGCCACCAGCGGTCCTGCTCGGGGCGCTCGGCGTTGCGGCGGGCCGCCTCCTCGGACTCGAACCGCACCACACCGACGAACGTGCCGTCGTCGGTGAAGCCGTAGGTGCCGCCGAGCCAGCCCTCGGCGCCCGGCTCGCACTGGCTGCGCCACTGCTCCAGCGCGTCCCGCATGTCCTGCTCGCGAGTGCACCTGCCCTGGATGACCTGGATGAACATGGCGATCCCTCCCGTCCCTCGGGCCGCTCCTCGCCGAAGCGGTCGCTGGATGCGAAGGTACGCCCACCCAACGTGACCAACAAGGGCCCCGCGGAGACGCCGCTCGCCAGGATCTCGGGGTCGCGTGACCCGTATGGTTGGATGGCGCCGTGGCGGACGACCGGCCGGCAGATCCGCCCCAGCCCCCGCAGCCCGAGCCCGCCGGCGGGGGCCGCCGATCGTCGGCGCTGATCCGGCTCGGCACCGCCCTCGCGATCGTGGCGGTCGTCGCCGGGTTCCTCGTCTCCGGCACCGTCGTGGTGGTGCGGTGGCGGGTCCTCGACGCCGGGACCTACACAGGTGCGCTGGTGCGGGCCGACGCCTACGACCGGGTCTACACCGAGATCCTGGCCGACCCGGCGCTCGGCGAGGCCAAGCAGGACCTGCTCGCCGACATCGACCTCGGCGGGGTCGACCCCGAGGCGGCCCGCATCCTCGCCACCAACTCGCTGCGCTGGGCGCTGCCCCCGTCGACGCTGCGGAGAGGCACCGAGCGGTTCGTCGCAGCTGTCCTCGCCTACGTCCGCGGTGACACCCCCCGCATCGACGGGTCGGTCGATCTCGACGCGGCGCTGGCCGACCTCGAGGAGGCCGCCGTCAACCAGGTCCGCGCCGCGCTGGCGACCGTGCGCGACGAGCTGGCCACGACCATCGCCGACTACCGGGTGGCCGTCGCCGACGTCTCCGACGCCCTGGCGGCCGGGCGCATCCCGGCGGCGGTGCCCGTGGCAGTCGGCGACCTCACCGCGAGCGACGTCGCCACCGTGCTGCTCGACGAGGTGGGCGACCAGCTGGAACCGGACGTTCGGGCCGTCGTCGAAGCCCAGGTGGCGGCGGGCAACGGGCGCGACGCGCTGATCACGGCGCTGTCCACCGTGGTGACCGACCGGGCCCGGGCGGCCGAGACGGCGCTGCGCGACCGGCTGACCGGCGGCCGGCTGTTCGATCCCGTGGCCGAGCTCGACGACCGGCCCGGCGCCTCCGAGCTGCCGGTCGTCCGGCAGCTCGACACGGTGCGGGACGCCGCCTCGTGGTTCGGTCGCCCCACGCTGGCGGCGGGGCTGCTGCTGGTGCTCGCCGGCACGGCCGGCCTGGTCGCGCTGCACCGGGCCCGGCCGGTGCGGGCGGCCCTCGCCGTGGCCGCGGCCCTGGTGCTGGCGGGCCTGGCCACGCTGGCCGCCGGGCTCGCCGTGCGGGCGCAGGTCGCGCCCCCGCTCCGGGCGGCGACCGGTACGGGCCCCGGCACCTGGAACCTGCCGCCCGGGTTGCGAGCCGTCGTCCGCGACGTCGAGTCCGAGCTCGCCGGCACGCTCGCCGGTGCGGTCGTCCGCCTCGCCGCGGTGCCGATCGTGCTCGCTGCCGCCCTCGCCGCCGGCGCCGTGGCCGCTGGCGCGCTGCCGCGGTGGCGGGCCGCAGTGGGCCATCCCCGGCCCGCGCCCGCGGTGGCGGCCGCCCTCGCCGGGTCGGCGCTGGTCGTGGTCGCCGTCGTGGTGGTGGGCAGTCCGGCCGCCGGCGACCCCGCCCGTGCCTGCAACGGCCACGCCGAGCTGTGCGACCGGGGCTACGACGAGGTGGTGCAGGCCGCCACGCACAACGCCATGTCGAGCCCCGACGTCGTGCAGGTGTGGCCCGAGCACGACGGCACCATCGCCGAGCAGCTCGACGCCGGCATCCGCACGCTGCTCATCGACACCCACTTCTGGACGGACGTGGCATCGCCCGAACAGCTCACGGCGCTCGACCCCGCGATCCCGCCCGCACTGGCGGAGCGCGCCGTCCAGCGGGCCAACGACCGGTTCGGGGCCCGCGACGGCGTGTTCCTGTGCCACAACCACTGCGTGTGGGGCGGCCGGCCGCTGGTCGACGGCCTGGCCGACGTCCGGGCCTTCCTCGACGCCAACCCCGACGAGGTGGTCACGTTGATCGTGCAGGACGAGACCCCGAGCGAGGACACCGTCGCCGAGTTCGCGGCAGCCGGGCTCGAGCCGTTCCTCTACGTGCACGACGACGCGGCCGGGTGGCCGACGCTCGGCGAGATGATCGACGACGGCGAGCGCCTCGTCGTGTTCGCGGAGAACGGGCGCCCACCGCCCGACTGGTACCACCCGGCCTTCGACCACATGGCCGACACACCGTTCGGGTTCGCCGCACCCGAGGAGATGTCGTGCGAGCCCAACCGGGGACCCCCCGACGCCCCGCTGCTGCTGATGAACCACTGGCTGTCGCCCGCCGCGCCCGACCGGCAGGCAGCCACCGTCGTCAACGCGCACGACGCCGTGGTCGAGCGGGCCCGGCGCTGCGAGCGCGAGCGGGGCCGGCTCCCGAACTTCGTGGCCGTCGACTTCTACGGCATCGGCGACGTGCTCGAGGCGGTCGACACCCTGAACGGGGTCGGCGGCTGAGCGCCGTCCGCCCGTGCGAGGGTGGACCGTTCCTGGCCGCAGCCCGTTCCGGGTAGGAGTGCGCGGTGGATCCCTACGTCCTGACCCTCGCGTTCGTCGGCGCCGCCATCCTCGGCGCCGCGGTCCTGCCGGTGCTGCTCGCCGGCCGGGCGATGTCGTTCCCCATGATCTACGTCGCGCTGGGGATGGCGGTGTTCGCCCTGCCCTTGAGGCTGCCGGTGGTGGATCCGCTCGCCGAGGGCGACGTGGTCGAGCGCCTCACCGAGCTGGCCGTGATCGTGTCGCTGATGGGCGCCGGCCTCAAGATCGACCGGCGCGTCGGATGGAGGTCGTGGAACATCACCTGGCGGATGCTCGCGGTGGCCATGCCGCTCACGATCGCCGGCGTCGCGCTGCTGGGATGGTGGTTGGCCGGGCTCGTCCCGGCGTCCGCCCTGCTGCTCGGCTCCGCCCTGGCGCCCACCGATCCCGTCCTGGCCAGCGACGTGCAGGTCGGGCCACCGGGCAGCGAGGTGGAGGACGACGTCCGGTTCAGCCTGACCTCGGAGGCCGGCCTGAACGACGGGCTGGCTTTCCCGTTCACCAACGCCGCCATCGCCATGGCCGCCGCCGGATCGGCGGGCCTCGGCAGCTGGGTCGGCGGATGGGCCCTCGAGGACGTGCTGGTGAAGCTGGCCGTCGGGTTCGTCGTCGGGGTGGTCGGGGGCCGCGCCATCGGGGCGCTGATCTTCCGGCTGCCCACGACCCGCTCGATCGCGGAGTCGACCGAGGGGTTCGTGGCCCTGGCGGCCACCCTGCTCGTCTACGGCGTGGCCGAGCTGAGCCACGGCTACGGGTTCGTGTCCGTCTTCGTCGCGGCGACCGTCATCCGGGACCACGAGCGCGACCACGAGTACCACGAGGTGCTGCACGCCTCGTCCGAGAGCATCGAGCGTCTCATGAGCGCCGCGCTGCTGGTGCTGCTCGGCGGCGCCGTCGTCGACGGCGCCCTCGCACCGCTGACGCCCGCCGGTGCCGTGGTGGGCATCGCGCTCGTGATGGTGGTCCGCCCGCTGGCCGGCTGGGTCTCGCTGCTGGGCACGCGGACGTCGACGGCCGAACGGTCGGCCATCGCCTTCTTCGGCATCCGGGGCGTCGGGTCGGTGTACTACCTCGCGTACGCCCTGAACCAGGCCGACTTCCCCGGCGCCGACGACCTCTGGGCGGTGGCCGCGTTCGTGATCCTGCTGTCCGTCGTGATCCACGGGGTCACCGCCGCGCCGATCATGCGCCACGTCGACATGCGGCGCGAGCGGCGTCGCGCCGTCGACCGGCCGGCCGCCGGGCCCGCCCCCGCCGAGTGAGCGCTCGGCCGGCCCCGCCACCGACCGCGCCGGGCGAGGTCGCACTCGCCCGCCGCCCGGCCATACCGGCCGCGGATGGCGCCTGCCGACACCGCCCGCCCAGCAGGCTCCTAGATCCGTTCGAGCTCGGCGCCGTCGAAGAGCGGCTCGACGCCCAGCGCCCGCACGTCGGCTCGCAGCTCGTCGTCCGTCGGCGCCGGCACCTCGGCGGCGCTGGCGGCCGACTCGAGCGTGCCGGGCAGCAGGCGGGCGTCGCTCGACGAGTTCAGGAACAGGCGGGGGTCGGCGAGCACCCAGCGGACGGCCCGGTCGACCGCGGCCGGGTCGGGCAGCGGCTCGTACCAGCTGTGGCGGGGCCCGGCGTGGTCGGGCGGCCAGCGCCGCCGGGCGACCGACTTGATGGTCTGGACGGCCACGCCCCGGTCGGCGCACACCCCGAGCAGCTCGTCGACGTCGGCGCGGTAGGCGTCGTCGGCCAGCGCCACGAAGCTGTAGGGCAGCAGCACCGAGTCGTAGGGGAACCGCTCGAGGCTGCGCAGGTGCATCCGGGGGATGCGCAGGCCGTGGCCCGTCACGCCGACGAAGCGCACCAGGCCCTCGTCGCGCGCCCGCACCATCGCCCCGAGCGCGCCCCCGGGCCCGTGGGCCACCTCCCACTCGCCCGGCTCGACCAGGTTGTGCAGCTGGATGAGGTCGACGCGATCGGTCCGCAGGCGCTCGAGCGACCGCTCGAGCTCGGCTCGGGCGGCGTCCGCCGTGCGCTCGCCGGTCTTGGTGGCGAGGAAGAACCGGTCGCGGTGCTCGGGCATCCAGGCGCCGACCCGCAGCTCGGCGTCGCCGTAGCTGGCGGCCACGTCGATGTGGTCGACCCCGTAGGCGAGCAGCAGGTCGAGGATCTCGTCGGCCCGCTGCTGGCGCATCGACGCCAGGGCGGCGGCGCCGAAGATCACCCGGCTGCTCTCGTGCCCGGTGCCCCCGAAGGGCGCGTGCGCGATCACGCCTGAGAGGCTAACGGGCCCGGGCGCCGAGGACATCGGCTACAGCTGGCGCGACGACCACAGGAGGGCAGCGAGGATCACCGAGGTGAGGCCGATGGCCAGGCCCACGATCCAGCCGGCGACGTCCTGGCTCACGAGAACCGCGCCCAGGGCGGTGGCGAGGCCGATGATGCCGCCGGTGGCCAACACCCGCATGGATCCCCGCTCGACCTTGGTGCGACGCCGTGATCGGGCCGGGATCATGCCCTGCGGCCGTTCTCGGTGCCGGGTCTCCGCGGTCGGAGGCGCCGTCCGCGAGGGCGGCGTGTCGTCCTGGACCGGCTCGTTGCCCGCGTCGATCGGCGACGGGCGGGCCGCGTCGTCTCCGGCCCGTCCCACCGGACGATCGGTGCCTCCGGGTTGTCCCAGGGATGGATCAGTCATGCGCCACGTCAGCCTCACCGACAAGGGTACCGGGCGTGATCGCGCGCTCGGAGCCGAGATCCGCTCGACGGGTGTACGGTGACAGCGACACGACAAGAGCTCTGACGTGTTGGGCCGGCGGACGCCGGCCCGGGAGCGGTGCTCCGGACCCTGGTAGCGCATCGTCGTAGGCGCCTGATGCCAGGAGTGTGCCATGGCACCCGTCCACCCACCGTCGGTCAGCTTCACCGGTCGAGGCCCGAACGAGCTCGTGCGGCGCGTCTCCGCCCGCACCGTGGTGCGGGTTCGAGGCGACCAGGACGACGCCAACGTCGCCGCGCTGGCGGGGGCCATGGCTGCCGCGATTGCGATCGACGACGCCGATCTCGTGGTCGACCTGAGCGAGGTCCCGTACATGGGCGCGGCCGGGGTCCGCGCCGTCGTCCGGGCCAGGGAGCTGCTCCGCCTGCGATCGCGCTCGCTCGTGTTGCGGTCCCCGCCGCGGTCCGCCCAGCGCATCCTCGGCCTGTGCGGCTACGCGGACCTCCTGGATCCCCGAACTGCCGACGCCTCGCCCACGGTGGGAACGGAGGTCCACCACCGGGCGGCCGAGCCCGCCGCGAGCGTGACCGGCCGCGAGGGACCGTGACCCGTGGCGGGCGACCGGCGTGAACGGATCCTCGAGCGGCTCCTCGGCCGCGGACCTCCCGAGCTGGCGACGACGCGGCTGTGCGAGGTGTGCGCCGAGGTCACCGGCATGAGCGGGGCGGGGATCATGCTGATGTCCGGGGACGTGCCCCGGGGATCCGTGTGCAGCACCGACGAGGTCAGCGCCCTCATCGAGGACCTCCAGCACGCCCTCGGCGAGGGGCCGTGCATCGACGCCTACGAGCACGACCGGCCCGTGCTCGAACCCGATCTCGCCCATCCCACCACGCCCCGGTGGCTCGCCTTCACCGGCCCGGCCGTCGAGGCAGGCGTCCGGGCCGTGTTCGGCTTTCCGCTGCAGGTCGGCGCGGTCCGCCTGGGCGCGCTCAACCTGTACCGCGATCGCCTGGGGCCGCTCAGCGACGATCAGCACGCCGATGCGCTGGTCATGGCCTCGATCGCTGCCCAGGCCGTCCTCATGCTGCAGGCGAACGCGCCACCAGGGACGCTGGCCACCGAGCTCGAGGCGGGTGCCGACCTGCACCTCTCGGTGCATCAGGCCGCCGGCATGGTCGCCGCCCAACTCCACGTCAGCGTCGGCCAGGCCCTCATCCACCTGAGGGCGTACGCGTTCGGCAACGGCCGTCCCCTGGCCGAGGTGGCCGCGGACGTCGTCGCGAGGCGGCTGCGCCTCGGCCCTCCGAGCGACGAGCAGGACCCGGGCCCGTGACGCCAGCGCACTCGCACGCCGACAGGCGGCGACGGGTCGTAACATCGAACCGGAACCACGCTCCCCCGGGCGGGGGACACCGAGATGGCCTACGCCCAGGTGACAGGAGATCCCATGCCCAGAGAGACGCTCCTCGCCAGGACGCTGGTCGAGCTGGCCGACACGCTCGTGGCGGACTTCGACGTGGTGGACCTGCTGACCGTGCTCACCGACGGTTGCGTCGACGTGCTCGACGTCGGTGCAGCCGGGATCATGCTGGCCGCGCCCGACGGCGACCTGCGGGTGATGGCCTCGTCGAGCGAAGCCATGCGCGTGCTCGAGCTGTTCGAGCTGCAGTCCCAGGAGGGCCCCTGCCTCGACTGCTACCGCACCGGCGCGCCCGTGGTGAACCAGGACCTGGCCACGGTCGACGGACGCTGGCCCCGGTTCGCGGCCGAGGCGCTCGCCGGCGGCTTCCGCTCGGTCCACGCCCTGCCCCTCCGGCTGCGGGGCACCGTGATCGGTGCCCTCAACCTGTTCCACATCGACCCGGGCGAGATGCGACCCGCCGACGTCGCCGCGGCCCAGGCGATGGCCGACGTCGCCACCATCGCCATCCTCCAGCACCGCGCCGTGCTCGAGGCCCAGGTCCTCAACGATCAGCTCAACGACGCCTTGAACAGCCGCATCGTCATCGAGCAGGCCAAGGGCATGGTGGCCGAGCGGGCCGGCGTCGACATGGAGCGGGCGTTCGCCAGGCTGCGCGGCCACGCCCGCAACCACAACCTGCTGCTCGTGGACGTCGCCCGCGACGTCATCGGCGGCACCCTGGCGGTGGCGGCGCTCGATCGCCCGCCTCCGCGGAAGCCGTCCTGAGAGGGCCGCGGCAGCAGACGTCCGGCACGCGCTACCCGACCGTGAGGACGGCCTTGCCCCGCACGTGCCGGGCCATGAGCGCGTCCACCGCCTCGACCGCCCGCTCCCACGGCAGCACGAGATCGATCTCGGTGCGCAGCCGGCCGCCGGCGACCTCGTGGCACAGGCGACCCAGGTCGGTGGCACCACCGCCGCGGGCGAGCTCGTGGAACAGGATCAGCCCGTAGATGGACGCCCCGCCGATCCGGTAGAGGTCCCGGGCGTCGAACGCGGTCTCGGCCTCGGCCGAGTTGCCGAAGCTGACGATCGTGCCGTCGGGCGCCAGCCGGCCGATCGCGCGGGCCAGCGAGTCGCCGCCCACCGACTCGAGCACGACGTCGAAGCGGCCGTCGTCCGGCATCCCCACGGCGACGGCGCTCGCCCCCAGCTCGGCCAGCCCCTCGGCCCGCTCGGGCGAGCCGACCACGGCCGTGACCACCGCCCCCTCGTGAGCGGCGAGCTGCACGGCGAACCGCCCCACGCCGCCGGCGGCGCCCGTCACCAGCACCCGGGCCCCCGGGGCGCAGCCGCCGATCCGCAGCGCGTGGAGCGCGGTCAGCCCCGCGACCGGGAGCGTCGCCGCGTCCTCGTACGACAGCCCGTCGGGCAGCGGCGCGACGACGTCGACGGGGATCGCCACCCGCTCCGCCCATCCCCTGCTGGGGGACAGCCCGACGACGCGAGACCCGGGTTGCGGGCCGGCGCCACCGGCGGCCGCTCGGACGACGTCACCGGCGACGTCCCAGCCGACGCGCGTGCCGGCGGGGCTCGCCTTGGCGGCCTTCACCTCGCCCCGGTTGAGCGACAGGGCCCGTACGGCGACCACCACCTCGCCGGGCCCGGGCTCCACCTCCTCGACGTCCGCCAGCTCCAACCCGCCACGGCCGTCTGCCACGAGCGCTCGCATCACCGGAGTGAACCACGGATCGGGGCGGCCGCGGTCACCGGTCGGGGCGCGGCCGCTCGCCGTAGTCCCGGAACGGCCGGTCGCGCTCGCGGATCGCTTCGCGCCAGCCGACCTGCTCGGCCCGGGCGACGAAGTCGCGCCCCTCCTGGGTGTGACGGGCGACCCCGTCGAAGATGTACCCCAGCAGGCGGCTGGTGTCGGGCTGGTACTGGTGGCGGGCGACGTCGTCGAGCATCCACTTCATCATCTGCAGCTGGTTCAGCGGCAGCAGGGCGATCCGGTGCGCCAGGCTCGTCGCCCGGTCGGACAGCTCGCCGTCCGGCACGCACTCGAGGATCATCCCGGCGGCGGCCGCCTCGCCGGCGCTGAGCTCGTCGCCGGTGAACAGGTAGCGCTTGGCCCGCTCGAGGCCGAGGCGTGCCACCCACACCCACGGCGCCTCCGGCACGCCCCACACCCGGGCCGGGGGGTAGCCGAACCGGGCGCCCTCGCCGGCGATGATGATGTCGGCGTTGAGCACCATGTCGGTGCCTCCGGCGATGCACCAGCCCTGCACGGCGGCGACGGTCGGCTTGCTGATCGAGTGCAGCTTGGCGAACGTGTCGCCGAACCGGGAGATCATCTGCACGTCCGCGACTGTGTCCCACACCCGCCCGGCGGCGGTCTCGGCGGTGGCCTGGCCATGGGTCGACCAGTCGAGCCCGAAGCCGGCGCAGAACGCGGGGCCTTCGGCCGTGAGCAGCACGACCTTGACGCGCGGGTCGCGCTCGGCGGCGTCCAGCGCCGCGTCCAGCTCGTCGCGCAGCGCCGGGATGATGGTGTTCATCTCGTCGGGGCGGCACAGCACCAGCCGCCGCACCGCGCCGTCGTCCTCGATCCTGATCGCCTGCGCCATGGCCACCCCTCCCAGGTCCGGCGGTCGGCCAGCTTCGCGCGCGGCGCGCACCCACGGGCGCCGAGCGCCTCTCGGCCCCGACCTGGGAATACCCGGTCGCACCGAGTCGTTCAGGTAGTTGATCTATCAACTACAAGGAAGCGAACGATGCAGTTCGGCGTGTTCACGGTCGGCGACGTGACCCCCGACCCCACCAACGGCCGCGTGCCGACCGAGGCAGAGCGCATCGAGGCGATGGTGCGCATCGCCGAGAAGGCCGAGGAGGTCGGCCTCGACGTGTTCGCCACCGGCGAGCACCACAACCCCCCGTTCGTCCCGTCCTCGCCGACGACCATCCTCGGCTTCGTCGCGGCCCGCACCCGCCGGCTGATCCTGTCGACGTCGACGACGCTCATCACCACGAACGACCCGGTCAAGATCGCCGAGGACTACGCCACGCTGCAGCACCTCGCCGACGGCCGCGTCGACCTGATGATGGGCCGGGGCAACACCGCTCCCGTCTACCCGTGGTTCGGTAAGGACATCGGCGACGGCATCGACCTCGCCATCGAGAACTACGCCCTGCTGCGGCGGCTCTGGGACGAGGACGTCGTCGACTGGGACGGCCGCTTCCGCACGCCCCTGCGAGGGTTCACCGCCACGCCCCGGCCGCTCGACGGGGTCCCGCCGTTCGTGTGGCACGGCTCGATCCGCAGCCCCGAGATCGCCGAGCAGGCCGCCTTCTACGGCGACGGCTTCTTCGCCAACCACATCTTCTGGCCCAAGGAGCACTTCGTCCGCCTCGTCGAGCACTACCGCACCCGCTTCGCCGACCACGGCCACGGCCGCCCGGACCAGGCGATCGTCGGGCTCGGCGGGCAGGTGTTCATACGCGAGCGGTCGCAGGACGCGGTCCGCGAGTTCCGGCCCTACTTCGACAACGCGCCCGTCTACGGCCACGGGCCCTCGCTGGAGGAGTTCATGGACCAGACGCCGCTGACGGTCGGCAGCCCGCAGGAGGTGATCGACAAGACGCTCACCTTCCGCGAGCACTTCGGCGACTACCAGCGCCAGCTGTTCCTGATCGACCACGCCGGCCTGCCACTGTCGACGGTGCTCGACCAGCTCGACCTGCTCGGTGAGCGGGTCGTCCCCGTGCTGCGCAGGGAGATGGACGCCCTGCGCCCGGCTCACGTGCCCGACGGTCCCACCCACGCGGGTCGCGTAGCAGGCCGCGCCGTGGCCGCCTGACCGCGCGGCCTGCCGGACCGGCCTGCCGCCGTTAGGGTCGCGCGTGGCGCAGGACGGGAGGTGCGCGCGGCCGATGAGCGATGGCGACGTGCTCGACGAGGGGCGGCAGGCCTTCGACCGGGGTGCATGGACCGACGCCTACGACCGCCTGACCAGCGCCGACCA
>DASTFE010000097.1:0-2231 GCA_035708905.1 Acidimicrobiales bacterium
CAACACGATCTACGTGTACCTGCTGTTCGCGCTGGTGTTCGGCCTGTGGTGGGCGCTCTTCCGTTCGCGGTGGGGCCTGCGGGTCCGGTCGGTGGGCGAGCATCCGCGGGCCGCCGACACCGTGGGCATCAACGTGTTGCGCACCCGCTACCGGGCCGTGATGCTGGGCGGCGCCGTCGCCGGGCTCGGCGGCACCTGGTTCACGCTGGACGCCGTCGGCAGCTTCGACGAGAACATGACCGCCGGCCGGGGCTTCATCGCCCTCGCCGCGCTCATCTTCGGGCGCTGGCACCCGGTCGGTGCGTTCGTGGCGGCCCTCGTCTTCGGCTTCTCGGAGGAGCTGCAGGTGCGCCTGGCGCTGCTCGACACGCCCATCCCGTCCGAGCTGCTGCTGATGACCCCCTACCTCGTCACCATCGTGGTGGTCGCCGGGCTGGTGGGCCGGTCGCGGCCGCCCGCCGCCGACGGCCAGGTCTACGCGGTCGATTGAGCGCGCATGCCGGCTGACGTGCGCGCGATCGACTGGGCGGCGCTGCGGGCGGCGGCCGCCGACGTCGCCCGGCTTGCCTACATGCCCTACTCCCGGTTCCCCGTCGGCGCGGCGGGGCTCGTCGACGACGGCCGGGTCGTCGTCGGCTGCAACGTCGAGAACGCGTCGTACGGGCTCACCCTCTGCGCCGAGTGCGGGCTGGTGTCGTCGCTGCACGCCACCGGGGGCGGCCGGCTGGTCGCCGTCGCCGTGACCGACCCCGACGGTGGCGACCTGGCGTGCTGCGGCCGGTGCCGGCAGCTGCTGTTCGAGGCCGGCGGCCCTGACCTGCTCGTGAACGAGCGCCCGCTGCGCGAGTGGCTGCCCGACGCGTTCGGCCCCGAGGACCTGGCGTGATCGGCCGGCACGGGAGGCACCGTGGCCACTGACGTGCTCGACGTCATCCGCACCAAGCGCGACGGCGGTGCCCTCAGCGACGAGCAGGTGCGCTTCTTCGTCGAGGGCTACACGGCGGGCACCATCGCCGACGAGCAGGCGGCGGCGCTGTGCATGGCGATCCTGCTGCGCGACATGGCGCCGGGCGAGCTGGCCACGTGGACGCAGGCCATGATCGACAGCGGCGAGCGGCTCGACCTGTCGTCGGTCGGCCGCCCGACCGTCGACAAGCACTCGACCGGCGGCGTGGGCGACAAGGTCTCGCTGGTGCTGGCTCCGCTCGTGGCGGCGTGCGGGGCGGCGGTGCCCCAGCTCTCGGGACGCGGGCTCGGCCACACGGGCGGCACGCTCGACAAGCTCGAGTCGATCCCGGGGTGGCAGGCGACCCTGCCCACCGAGCGCATCCTCGCCCAGCTCCGCGACGTGGGTGCGGTGATCTGCGCCGCCAGCGAGACGCTGTGCCCGGCCGACCGCAAGCTGTACGCGCTGCGCGACGTCACCGCCACCGTCGAGGCGGTGCCCCTGATCGCCAGCTCGATCATGTCCAAGAAGATCGCCGAGGGCACCGAGGCCCTGGTCCTCGACGTCAAGGTCGGCTCGGGCGCCTTCCTGCCCGAGCTCGAGCGGGCCCGGCACCTGGCCGAGACGATGGTCGGCCTCGGGCAGGCCGAGGGGGTGCGCACGGTCGCGCTCGTCACCGACATGGACGCCCCGCTCGGCCGCGCCTGCGGCAACGGCCTCGAGGTGGCCGAGGCCGTCGAGACGTTGCGGGGCGGCGGCCCGCCCGACCTGGTCGAGGTCACGCTCGCGCTCGCCCGCGAGATGGTGGCCCTCGCCGGCCTGCCGGGCAGCCACGACTCCGACCCGGCGGCCGCGCTGGCGGACGGGCGGGCCCTCGCCGTGTGGGACGCCATGATCCGGGCGCAGGGTGGCGACCCCGACGCCGACCTGGCGGCCGCCGCCGTCAGGCACGAGGTGCGGGCGCCCGCCGGTGGGTGGCTCCGCCGGCTCGACGCCCGCGCCGTGGGCATTGCCGTGTGGCGGTTGGGCGCCGGGCGGTCGCGGAAGGAAGACCCCGTGTCACCCTCGGCCGGCGCCGTGTGCCTGCGCAAGCCGGGGGAGGAGGTGGCCGACGGCGAGCCTCTGCTTGTGCTGTACGCCGACGACCCGGCCCGCCTTCCCGCCGCGCTGGCCGCGCTCGAGGGCGCCGTCGAGGTCGGCCCCGAGCCGCCGGCGCCCCGGCCACTGATCCTCGAGCGCATCGCCTGATCCGCCGAGACACCCGGGGCGATAGCCGTCGCTCGAC
>DASTFE010000098.1:0-6835 GCA_035708905.1 Acidimicrobiales bacterium
GCCCGGCCACTGACCCGGACCACGTGCTGGCCGGCGCCGAGCGGGATCCAGTGGAGGTCCACGGTGGCCCCGGCCCGGGCGGGGGCGTTGGCGACCGCCTCGTCGACATCGGTGCTCATGCTCCCACCCAACCGGGGGAGCGCCGGTCACCGCCAGGGCCACAGGTCCTCGGCCGCGCGGGCGGAGGGCTCGTCGGCGACACTGGGGACGATGGAGCCGGGCCCGCCCCCCACCGACGTCTGGGCCGACGAGCGGGTCGAGGTCCGCCCGTCGCCGATCGAGGGTCGAGGGCTGTTCGCCGGCGACGACATCGACGCCGGGACGGTCGTCCTGCGTCTGGGAGGCCGGCTGGTCTCCTCCGCCGACCTCGCCGCGCTGATCGCCACGACCGGCGACGACCCGGACGCGCCCTACGTCGACTCGATCACGGTCGACGAGGACGCCCACCTCGTGCTCCCGGCGGGCTCGGTGGCGCACTTCGCCAACCACGGCTGCGATCCCAACCTGTGGCACGTCGGGCCCTACGACGTGGCCACCCGCCGCCCCGTGGTGGCCGGCGACGAGCTCACGCTCGACTACGCCACGCACTGGGGCGCGGACGGGCTCGCGATGGCGTGCCGCTGCGGCTCGCCGGCGTGCCGCGGGCACGTGACCGGCGACGACTGGCGGCACCCCGAGTTGCAGGGCCGCTACGAGGGCCACTGGACGCCGGCCCTGCAGCAGCGCATCGACGCCGGGCGCGAGGACCGGGCGGCCCGGCTGGCCCGGGCGTCGTCGCTGGCCGTCGGCGCGTCCGAGTACGCCGACGTGCCGCCCGAGGTCGCGGCGGCGGTGCGGTCGATCTGCGCGGCCCTGCCGGAGACGGCCGAGAACGAGGCGTGGGCCGGGCTCCAGTGGCGGGTCCGCAAGCGCACCTTCGCGCACGTCCTCACGGTCGACTTCGCGGACGGTCCGGTCACCGTGCTGACGTTCCGGTCTTCGGGCCCCGAGCTCGACGCGCTGCGCGGCGCCGGCCACCCGTTCTTCCGTCCGGCCTGGGGGCGCGACGCCGTCGGGATGGTGCTCGGCGCGGACGTGGACTGGGCTCACGTCGGCGAGCTGGTCACCGACAGCTACTGCCTGGTGGCGCCGAAGAAGCTGGTGGCGTCGGTGCGCCGGCCGGGCGACTGAACGGCGGCACGCCGGGCGGTCCGGGGGTGCCCGGCCGCCTGCCAGACTCGGGGCCGTGCGCCTGTTCGTGGCTGTGCAACCGCCCGACCACGTCCTCGACGCAGTGGCGGCGCTGCGCCGCCCCGAGCGCCCGGGGGTGCGCTGGACGAGGCGGTCGCAGTGGCACGTCACGCTGCGGTTCCTCGGCGAGGTCGACGACCCCGGCCCGGTGGTCGCGGCGCTCGCCGCCGCGCCGCTGGCCCGGTGCACGGCGGTGGCCGGGCCGGCCGTGGCGCCGCTGGGGCGCAGCATCGTGATGGTGCCGGTCGGCGGTGTCGAGACGCTGGCCGCGGCGGTGGTCGAGGCGACGGCGCACCTGGGCGTGCCGCCGGACGCCCGTGCCTTCAACGGCCACCTGACGCTGGCCCGGGTGCGGCGGGGGTCGGTGCGCGACCTGGTGGGCGAGGCGATCGACCTGCGCTTCCCGGTGACCGATGTGCGCCTGGTCCGCAGCGAGCCCGGCCCGGGTGGCTCGCGCTACGACGCGCTGCACGTGCGGCAGCTGGCTGAGCGTTCGGGCGTCGAGGGTCCTTGAACGAACAGGCGTTCGAAACTACAGTGGTGTCGTCCCGGGGCCGGCCGGTCCCGCAAACTGTCACACCCCGTTCCTAAGGTCTCCATCGCCGGTGGGGGCACGTCCGTGCCCCGTCGAGATCGCATCAGGCCTGGCCATGGTCGGGTCACCGCCACAACCGCACCACCGCAGGAAAGGACCGCACCGGTGGATCGACAGAAGAGCCTCGACATGGCGCTCAGCCAGATCGAGAAGCAGTTCGGCAAGGGCTCCGTCATGAAGATGGGCGAGAAGGGCACGATGGCCATCGAGGCCATCTCGACCGGTGCCCTGTCGCTCGACCTGGCGCTGGGCGTCGGCGGGCTGCCGCGGGGGCGCATCACCGAGATCTACGGCCCCGAGTCCTCGGGCAAGTCCACCCTGGCGTTGCACGTGGTGGCCGAGGCACAGCGCAACGGGGGCATCTGCGCCTACGTCGACGCCGAGCACGCGCTCGACCCGGTCTACGCCAAGGCCATCGGCGTCGACATCGACGAGCTGCTGATCTCGCAGCCCGACACCGGCGAGCAGGCGCTCGAGATCGCCGACATGCTCGTGCGGTCGGGGGCCATCGACGTCGTGGTCATCGACTCGGTGGCGGCGCTCACGCCCCGGGCCGAGATCGAGGGCGAGATGGGCGACACGCACGTCGGCCTCCAGGCCCGCCTCATGTCCCAGGCGCTGCGCAAGCTCACCGCCAACCTCAACAAGTCCGACACCATCGCCATCTTCATCAACCAGCTCCGCGAGAAGATCGGCGTCATGTTCGGGTGCTTCTCCTACAGCACCCGGGTCACGCTCGCCGACGGCACGACCGAGAAGATCGGCAAGATCGTCAACCAGAAGCTCCCGGTCGAGGTGCTGTCGTACGACGCCGCTCTCGACGCCGTGGTCCCGAAGCGGGTCGTCGACTGGTTCGACAACGGACGCACCGATCACTTCCTGCAGTTCACCGTGGCCAAGCCCGCAGGCAACGGACGGGCTCAGTTCGCATGCACGCCGAATCACAAGATCCGCACTCCTGCGGGCTGGCGCGAGGCGTGCGAGCTCTCGGTCGGCGATCGGGTGCTGCAGTCGACCGCATGCCACCTCTCCGACTTCCAGTGGCAGGTCGTCCTGGGCGGCCTCATGGGTGACGGGGCGCTGTCCCCCGGCCGGTCGGGCCATGCTGCTCGCTTCCGATGGGGCCACGGGGTCAAGCAGACCGAGTACGCCGACTGGAAGGCGTCGCTGTTCCGGAACGTGCACGTCACCCGCTCGACGAATGCGGCGGGGGCGGTCTTCCACGACGTGCAGCCCCTGCCAGAGCTGGCCGACCTGCGGCGTGCCGTCTACGTCGATGGCATGAAGGTGCTCAGCGACGACTACCTCAAGCAGCTCACGCCGCTGTCGCTCGCAGTCTGGTACATGGACGACGGCTCCTTCGCCGTGCGGGCCAAGGGGTTGCAGGCGCGCACCGCCGAGGGCAGCGGCCGCTCCGAGATCTGCGTCCAGGCGTTCGACCCGACCAGCCGTGAGCGGCTGCGCGCACATCTCGCCGACACATGGGGCATCGAGGCCCGGCTCATCGAGCGGGGGGCTCGACGTCAGGCCTTCCTCGTGTTCAGCAAGGACGAGACGGCCAAGCTCCATGCGCTGATCGCCCCGTTCGTGCACCCGTCGATGGCATACAAGCTGCTGCCGCGGTACCAGGGCCGGTTCTCGGTCGAGCCCGTGTTCGCTCCGGTGCGCAACGAGCTCATGCCCTTCCCCATCACCAAGATCGGGGTCAAGACGCCGAGCGGCAGCATGCACCGGTTCGACATCGAGGTCGAGGGCACGCACAACTACTTCGTCGACGGCGTCATGGTGCACAACTCGCCCGAGACGACGCCCGGCGGTCGTGCGCTCAAGTTCTACTCCTCCGTACGGCTCGACATCCGCCGCATCGAGTCGATCAAGGACGGCGTCGAGGTGGTCGGCAACCGCACCCGGGTCAAGGTGGTGAAGAACAAGTGCGCACCACCGTTCAAGCAGAGCGAGTTCGACATCATGTACGGCAAGGGCATCAGCCGCGAGGGGTCGCTGCTCGACATCGGCGTCGACCTCGGCCTCGTGAAGAAGTCGGGTGCCTGGTACACCTACGACGGCGAGCAGCTCGGGCAGGGGCGTGAGAACGCCAAGCAGTTCCTGCTCGACCATCCCGAGGTCATGGTCGAGATCTCCGAGCGCATCCGTTCCCAGCTCGGCATCGGCAACAGCAACGGTGCGGCGGCGACCGACATGGCGACCGACATCATGACAGCCGCCGACGATCAGCCCATCACGCTCGACGACTGATCGAGGTCCCGGAGGGTGGCCGGCGATGTGGCGGTCGCCGCCACCCTCCGTCCCCGGATGAGCCGGCAGTCGCCTCGTGCAGCCCACTAGGGTTCGCACGAGGGGGACGACGAGCACGAGTCTGGGGACGATGACCGTCGGCAGTACATCCGCGCGGCGCAGCGCGGAAGAGGGGCACGCCACCGGCGACCCCTGGCAGAGCAGCACCATCCCGGGACGCGACCGGCTGTCCGGGCCGCTGCGGTCGTTCGGGCCCGCAGTGGCGATCGTCGCCGTGCAGCAGGTGGCCTTCCCGGCGCCATCCGGCATCGTGGTGCGCGGGCTGGTGGTAGGCGGCCTGACGGCCCTGATCGCCCTCGGCATGGCCCTCGTGTACCGGGCCAACCGCATCATCAACTTCGCCCAGGCCGACCTCGGGCTCGCGCCGACGATCCTCGCCTTCCTCCTGCTCGACCAGTCCGACCTGCCGTACCCCGTGGCAGTGCTCGTCGGGCTGGCGGCGGCCGTCGCGCTCGGCGCCGCCACCGAGCGCATCGTCATCCGCCGTTTCTCGCGATCGCCACGGCTGCTGGTCACCATCGCCACCATCGGCCTCAGCCAGCTGCTCGTCGCCGTCGGCATGCTGCTGCCCCGGCTGTGGGACCTCGACCTCGTCGCCGGGCGCATCGCCCCACCGGTCGACGCCACCCGAACGATCGGCAGCATCGTCTTCGACGCCAACGACCTGCTCGGCCTGGTCGTCACGCCGATCCTCATCCTGGCCGTCGGCGGCTTCCTGCGTCGCAGCGACGCCGGCACGGCGATCCGGGCCAGCGCCGACAGCGGCGACCGCGCATCCCTGCTCGGCGTGCCCGTCGACCGGCTGCAGACGCTGGTGTGGTCGATGGCCGGCGTCCTCGCGTTCGCGGCGGTCTTCCTGCGCAGCGGCATCCTCGACCTGCCCACGGGCACCGCCCTCGGCTTCGGCGTGCTGCTCCGAGCGCTCGTCGCCCTGCTGCTCGGGCGCCTCACCGACCTGGCCGGAGTCACGTCCGCGGCCGTCGCCCTCGGCGTGCTCGAGATGGGCATCGGCTGGAACCACGGCTCGTCGGTGATCGACCCCTTCCTCGGCCTGGTGGTCGTCGCCGCCCTCGTGTGGCGGCGGCGCGAGGTCGGCCGGCTCGACCGGGCCGACGCCACCGCGTGGCGTGCGGCCGACGAGGTGCGGCCCGTGCCCGACCGGCTCGCCACCGTGCCCGCCGCCCGCGCCGCCCGTTGGGGCGTCCCCGGCCTGGTGGTCGCCGTCGCGCTGGGGCTGCCCGCCGTCCTCAGCGTCGACCAGCAGTTCAAGGCCGCCGCCCTGATCATCTATGCCGTGCTCGGCCTGTCGCTCGTGCTGCTGTCGGGCTGGGGCGGCATCGTCTCGCTGGGCCAGATCGCCTTCTTCGCGGTCGGCGCCGCCGTCACCGGCCTCGCCGTCGGCGAGTGGCAGGCCGACCTGTTCGGCGCGCTCGTCATCGCCATGCTCGTCGGCGCGCTCGTGGCGACGCTCGTGGGCGTGCCGGCCGCCCGGCTACGGGGCCTGTACCTGGCCATCTCCACGTTCGCCTTCGCGCTGGCCACGACGTCCTACCTGCTGAACGACGACTACTTCGGCTGGGTGCCCACCGCCCGCATCGAGCGGGCGCCCCTGCTCGGCGGCCTCGACGTCGCCTCCGAGACCGCCGTCTACTACCTGGCGCTGGCGGTCCTGATCGCGGTCATGGCGGGGATGCGGGGCATCCGGTCCAGCCGATTCGGCCGGGCGCTCGTGGCGCTGCGCGACAACGAGCCTGCCGCCGAGTCCTACGGTGTCGACCCGGTGCGGGCCCGGCTGACCGCCTTCGCCCTGTCAGGCGCGGTGGCGGCGCTGGCCGGCGGGCTGTTCGTCCACCACGAGCGGGCCTTCGACCCGTCGTCCTACTCGCCGATCGAGAACCTGGTCGTGCTCACCATGGTGGTGGTCGGCGGCATGACGTCGCTGGCCGGCGCCGTGCTCGGCGCCCTCTTCCTGTTCGGCGGGCGCTGGTTCCTGGCGCCCGAGTGGCAGTTCCTGGCGTCGGGTGTCGGCGTCCTCGCCGTGCTGCTGGTCGCGCCCGGCGGCATCGCCGGCCTCGCCTTCCGGGTGCGTGACCGCTGGTTGCGCGCCGTGGCTGCTCGCCACGGCTTGGCCGTCCCCGGCTACGGCGTCGCGCCACCCGACGCGGTGGCATTGGGCGGCGGGGCGGAGGACGACGGCACGCCGGCCGCCGGCCGGGACGAGCGCGATGCGCCGAGCGGCGATCGGGACGCGTCGGGTGATCGGGACGCCTCGGGCGACCGGGGAACTGCCCGCGACCGGGGCGCGCTCCGCGGCCAGAGCTCATCTGGCAACCGGGGGGCGAGCGCTCACGCGCCAGGCGGCGACGCCCTGCTCGTCGTGCACGACCTCGACGTCGGCTACGGCGGCCTGCCGGTGCTGTTCGGCGTCGATCTCGTGGTGCGCGAGGGCGAGGCCGTCGCGCTGCTCGGCACCAACGGGGCGGGCAAGTCCACGCTGCTCCGGGCGGTCTCCGGCGTGGTGCCGCCCACCGCCGGCACGGTCACGTTCGTCGGATCCGACCTCACCGGGCTGCGGCCGCACGAGATCGCCGCCCGGGGCGTCGTGCAGATGCCCGGCGGTGCCGGCATCTTCCCCTCGCTGACCGTCGACGAGAACCTGCGGGTCGCCGGCTGGCTGCACCGCCGCGACGCCGC
>DASTFE010000099.1:0-15588 GCA_035708905.1 Acidimicrobiales bacterium
GGCGTGACCGCCGGCGCGGGGGACGATCAGCTTGAGCACGGCGGCCGTGCCGTCGGCGAGCGTGGCCTCTGCGACGAGCGCCTCGGTCGCGTCGCCATAGGCGCGGCCGACCGCGATCGACCACTCCCGCTCGAGCCGCTCGATGAGCGCCGGCAGCTCGTCGAGCCACGCGGTGGCGCCGGCGGCGACGGCCTTGTTGCGGACGACGGCCGGAACGATCGTCACACGATGACCCCGCGGACGTTCGGAGAGTCGGCCCGTGCGTCCTGAAGTCCGCGACCCAGCTGCGCACCCAAGGGCCGAAGGTCCCTGACGCCGGGGGCCGATGGCCCGTGACCTCGGCCACGGCCCCGTCGGACGATGGTCGCATGACTCAGATGGCGACCAGCGAGACCGGTCACGAGCCGCCCTCCGACGACCACCGCCTGGAGGACCTGGCCCGCGAGATCGACGGCGTCCGGGCGTCGCGGGACACCTCCACCGTGGTGGTCGCCGCGGTCGCCGCCGTGGCGCTGCTCGCCAGCCTCGTGGGGGTGGGCTTCGGCCTGCGGGCGATCGACGAGAGCGGCGGCGCACCGGCGGGGGCCGGGGGCTCGGCGGGCGGCTCGCAGGTGGTCGAGGTCGAGCTCGGCGATCTGTTCGTGCGCCCGGCGTCGGTGGAGGTCCCTGCCGGGACCGAGCTGATCGTCGAGGTCACCAACAACGGCGCCGTGCCGCACGACCTGAAGCTCGACGGGGAGACCGGCACCGAGATGCTCGACCCCGGTGCGACCGAGGAGGTCAGCCTCGGCGTCATCGACGAGGCCAGCCAGGCGTGGTGCACCGTCCCCGGCCACAAGGAGGCCGGCATGGTGCTCGACATCGCGGTCACCGGCGCGGCGGCGCCCGCCGCCGATGGGGAGGCCGCGAGCGCCGGCGACGAGGGCGCCAGCGCCGAGATCGACATGACCGCCGAGCCCGGCGCCGAGTTCACGCCGTTCGACCCGACCCTCGCCCCCGCGCCAGGCGGCACCGAGCACGAGGTCACCATCGCAGCCACCGAGACGGTCGTCGAGGTGGCGCCCGGCGTGACCCAGGAGATGTGGCTGTTCGACGACCAGTACCCGGGTCCGGTGTTGCGGGGGCAGGTCGGCGACATCTTCACCGTCACGCTCGTCAACGAGGGCGAGATCGGCCACTCGATCGACTTCCACGCCAGCAAGGTGGCGTGGAACGACGAGATGCGCACCATCGATCCCGGCGAGTCGCTCGTCTACCAGTTCGAGGCCAAGCACGCCGGCGTCTACATGTACCACTGCGGCACGGCCCCGGCGCTGCACCACATCGGCAACGGCATGTTCGGCGCCATCGTGATCGATCCCCCCGACCTGCCCGAGGTCGACCACGAGTACGTGCTCGTGCAGTCCGAGCTGTACCTCGGGCCCGACGGCCAGCCCGGTGACCTGACCAAGATGCAGGACGAGCGGCACGACGCCGTGGTCTTCAACGGCTACGTCAACCAGTACCAGCACGAGCCGATCCGGGTGGAGACCGACGACCGCGTGCGGGTCTGGGTGCTGGACGCGGGGCCGAGCGAGAACTCGGCGTTCCACATCGTCGGCACCGTGTTCGACACGGTGTTCAAGGAGGGCGCGTACCAGCTGTCGCCGGACGCCAGCCGCGGCGGGGCGCAGGTCCTCGACCTGCAGCCCGCGCAGGGCGGGTTCGTCGAGTTCACCTTCGACGAGGACGGCCTGTACCCGATCGTGACCCACAAGTTCGCCAACGTGGGCAAGGGCGCCCTCGGCCTGTTCCAGGCTGGCGACGTCGAGGCGGCAGACGGCGGCCACTGACCCCGAGTGACGCCGAGCCATCGGCCGGGCGCTCGGATACGGTTGCGGTGGTCGTGTCGTGGACTCACCACCACGAGGTCCTCCCCGGGTCGGGCCCGTGGGCCGACCTCGACAGCCTCCGGGCCTTCCGGCCCTCGGTCCTCGAGGACGACGACGGCACGCTGCGGATGTGGTACTCCGGTCACGACGGCTCGACCGGGCGCATCGTCGAGGCCGTGCAGGAACCGGGCGGGCCCTGGCACCGCCTCGGGGTGAGCCTCGACGCGGGCTCGGCGGGCGAGACCGACGCCTACGGGGTCGAGGCCCCGTCCGTCGTTCGCACGCCCCTGGGCTTCCTGATGGCGTACGCCGGCTCCGACGGGGCGGACACCCGGCTGCACATGGCGTCGTCCGACGACGGCCACCGCTGGCAGCCACAGGGCACCTTCATGCAGCGCGGCCAGCCCGATGCCGTCGGCGCCACCCATCCCTGCCTGATCGCGACCGGCCCCCGCTGGTGGCTGTTCTACGCGGGGTACGACGGGTCGGACAACGGGCGGCGCGCCGCGATCCTGGCGGCCGTGTCGCCCGACGGCGCGTCGTGGGATCGCCTCGGGCCGGTCCTCGAGCCCGATGACGGCGAGGTGGCCCTCACCGAGCCGTGGGTCCTGCTGCGGCAGCGGCAGTTCGCCATGTTCTTCGTCAGCGACGACGGCGTCGGTACCGCCATCGAGGTGGCGTCCTCGGACGACGGCGTGACGTGGACCCGGAGCGGGACGACCCTCGGTGCCGCCGACGTCGGGGTCGATGGCGACTGGGTGCGCAGCCCGAGCGCGCTGCACCTGCACGACGGCCGGGTGCGCCTCTGGTACGCGGCCCCTGCTCCCGGCGGCGAGGTCGACGGCTGCCGTTTGTGGGCGGCCGACCTCGCGCCCACCGAGGCCTAGCCGCAGTGCCCGGTCTGATGCCCGTCGGTCGCCGCGCCGCAGCACCCCGCAGGTAATCGACCCCGGGGTCGGCACGGTGCACGGTTGGGCGGTGACCACTTCGACCCCCGACCACGTGATCGACCCGACCACCGTCGACGCACTGCCGGTGGAGTACCTGTTCGACCTCGCCATCGACTTCGACCCCATGCAGATCTACCCGTCGCCCCTCGGCACCCGCATGGTGGCCGTGGTGCGACAGGGCACGGCCAGGGGCCCACGGCTCGACGGCGGGGTGCTGCCGGGCGGCGGTGACTGGCTGGTCGTCGGCAGCGACGGCGTCGCCCGGATCGACGTCCGTGCCACTCTGCGCGCCGTCGACGGCGCCATGATCCACCTCACCAACACGGGCCGCGTGCGGATGGACGGCGACGCCCGCGACCGGTTCCTCGCGGGCGAGAGGATCCGGTTCGCGGAGATGCACGCACGGACGGCGCCCCTGTTCGAGACGGGCAGCGACGAGTACGCGTGGCTCAACCACACCGTCGCGATCGGCAACGTCGTCGAGCTGGGGCTCGATCACATCCGCTACCAGGTCTTCGCCGTCCGATGATGTCCACCTGACGGCGCAGAAGGCGTTCGTCCCGGGCTGACTCAAGTGCGGGCGCCGCGCCGCCGCCCGAGGATCGCAAGGCTGTCGGCGTCGGCGGGGAGGAACGCCTCGATGGCGAGCTCGGACAACGTGGCGTCGACCGCGGTGCCGAACGTGGCGATGGTGGCCAGCAGGCGCACCTCGCCATCCGCAGTGGCGAGGTGCAGCGGGACCGCAGGCCTGGTGCCACGGTCGGGCTGGCGGGGCCGCACCCCGAGGGCGTCCGCGTGGGCCAGCAGCTCCCGGTAGAGCGTCTCGAGCGGGGGATCCGGCGCGAGCTGCAGCTGCTTGACGAGGTTGGTCAGGACGTGGTCCGCCCACTCGTCGAGGTTCTTGATGCGGGGCGCGAGCCCGGCGGGGTGGAGGCAGCTGCGCAGGACGTTGACCGGCGGCTCCAGCAGTTCGGGGGCGACGCCCTCGGCCAGCACCGCCGCGGCACGGTTCGCCTCGACGAGGTTCCAGCGGCGGTCGACCACGATGGCCGGCGCCGGCTCGTGGCCCGCCAGGACCGCGCGCACGGCCTGACGGATCGGTGCGAGCTCGTCGGCGTCCCCCGCCAGGGCCGTGTGACGGGGGGCGTACCCGGCGGCGACGAGCAGCTCGTTGCGGTGGCGGAGGGGCACGTCGAGGTGGCGGGCCAGGTGCAGCACCATCTCGGGGCTGGGGAGGGCCTTGCCCGTCTCGACGAAGCTCAGGTGCTTGGGCGACACCTGCGCCAGCTCGGACAGCGCGAGCTGGCTGAGCCGCCGGCGCTCGCGCCAGGCGCGCAGCAGCGGACCGACGGGTCGGGATCCGTTGGCACCCACGACGCCACGCTACGGCCGCCGGCGCGCCGTCGCTGTTACCTGCGAGGTGACGAGATGGCGACCCGCGATGCTCCTGCCTGCTGATCGGCAGCACGCGTTCCTGCCGCGGTTCCCGGTGTCATGGCACCAGGTTCCGCGGCGAGAACGCGCCGTCGTTTTACATCCGTATGTACGGACCTTTAGGATCGCGCTGCACCTGAGGGGAGGCGCGGGTGACACGACTTGGGTTTCTGATCGATCAGGACACCTGCATCGGGTGCCACGCCTGCACCGTGGCGTGCAAGGCCGAGCACGAGGTGCCACTCGGCGTGAACCGCACCTGGGTGAAGTACATCGAGACGGGCACCTTCCCCAACGCCACCCGGCAGTTCTCGGTGATGCGCTGCAACCACTGCGAGGACGCGCCCTGCGTGGAGATCTGCCCGACGTCGGCGCTGTTCCACAGTGGCAACGGCGTCGTCGACTTCGACACGTCGGCGTGCATCGGGTGCAAGTCGTGCATGAACGCCTGCCCCTACGACGCGCTGTACATCGACCCCGACAGCCTCACGGCGCAGAAGTGCAACTTCTGCGCCCACCGCATCGACGTCGGCCTCGAGCCGTCGTGCGTCGTCGTCTGCCCCACGCACTCGATCTGGACGGGTGACCTCGACGACCCGGCGAGCGCCATCTCGCGGATGGTGGCCCGCAACGACGTCGCCGTGCGCGCCCCCGAGCAGGGCACCCGGCCCAAGCTGTTCTACAAGGGCGCCGACCAGGCGTCGCTCGACCCCACCCGCACCGCCATCGCCCCCGACGGGATGATCTGGGCCGACACCACGCCCGCCCACCCGACGCCCCCCGTGCCCGACCCCGAGCACCAGGTCGCCCGCACCGCGTACACCACGGCGCACCCGGCGCCCTGGGGCTGGCGGGTGTCGTCGTACCTCGTCACCAAGGCGATCGGCGCCGGCGTGATGCTGGTCGCCGCGCTGCTGGTGCTCCTCGGCCACGCCGGCCAGCAGGCCGCGGTCGGTGTCGTCCCGCCCGTCGTCGCCGGCGCCTTCACCGCCCTCACCGGTGTGCTGCTCGTCGCCGACCTCAAGCGGCCCGACCGCTTCCACTACATCCTGACCCGCCCCCACTGGGGGTCGTGGTTGACGCGCGGCGCGGCGGTCCTGGCCGCGTTCGCCGCGCTGACGGCCGCCTGGTTCGTCGCCGGCCTGGTCGACGCCGCGGGGGCGATCGAGGTGCTCGCCGCGCCCACCGCGCTGCTGGCCGCCGCCACGGCCGGCTACACCGCCTACCTGTTCGCCCAGTGCGAGGGCCGCGACCTGTGGCAGTCGCCGCTGCTGCTGCCGATGCTGCTCGCCCAGGCCGTGACGGCCGGCGCGGCCGTGCTCGCGCTGGCCGACGTGGCGATGTCGGTTCCCGAGCCGGACGCGGTGCGGTGGACGCTGCTCAGCGGCGTGGCCGCGACCGGGGTCCTGATCTCGGTCGAGCACGCCGCCCACGGCACCCGCCACGTCGAGCTGGCCATGGCGGCCATGACCCGCGGTCCCTTCGCCGCCCGATTCCGCCTCGGTGTGCTGGCGGGCGTGCTCGTCCCGGCGGTGCTTGTGATCCTCGCCCTGGCCGGCGTCGTCTCCACGGCGCTCGCCGCCCTCGCCGGTGCCGCCGCCCTCGTGGGCCTCGCCGCCTACGAGGACGCGTTCGTGCGCGCCGGCCAGTCCGTCCCGCTGTCGTAGAGGAGCCCCCGATGACCGACCCGCCCGCCCGGTCCGTCCCCGGCGGGGCGCTGGACGCCTACCCCGACCCCTCGACGTGGGACGACGTGGTCGTGCCCGATGCCCGGGCGTGGCCCCGCCGGGACGAGCGGCACTACGCGCTGGTGCCCACGACGTGCTTCAACTGCGAGGCCAACTGCGGGCTCGTGGCCTGGATCGACAAGGGCTCGGGCGAGATCGCCAAGCTCGAGGGCAACCCGATGCACCCGGCGAGCCGGGGCCGCAACTGCGCCAAGGGCCCGGCCACGCTCAACCAGATCCGCGACACCGAGCGGATCCTGCACCCGCTGCGTCGGGTCGGGCGGCGGGGCGAGGGCCGCTGGGAGCGGGTGAGCTGGGACGAGGCGCTCACCGACATCGGCGCCCGCATCGGCCGGGCGTTCCGCGAGGGCCGCCACGACGAGGTCATGTACCACGTCGGCCGGCCGGGCGACGACAGCTACGTCGAGCGGGTGCTGCACGCCTGGGGCGTCGACGCCCACAACAGCCACACCAACATCTGCTCGTCGGGCGCCCGCTTCGGCTACGCCGCGTGGATGGGCTTCGACCGGCCGTCGGCCGACTACGCCAACGCCCGCGTGATCTTCCTCATCTCGTCACACCTCGAGGCCGGGCACTACTTCAACCCGCACGCCCAGCGGATCATGGAGGGCCGCGAGCGAGGGGCCAAGGTGATCTGCGTCGATCCCCGCCTGTCGAACACCGGCTCCGTCGCCGACTGGTGGCTGCCGGCGTGGCCCGGCACCGAGCCGGTGCTGCTGCTGGCCATCGCCCGGCTGCTGCTGCTCGCCGGCACCTGGGACCGCGCGTTCGTGCGCCGCTGGGTCAACTGGGACACCTACCTCCGGCACGCCCGCCCAGGCGTCGACCCCACCTTCGACGCCCTCGCCCCGGCGCTGCTCGACGAGTGGGCCGAGCACACCCCCGAGCGGGCTGCCGAGCTCTGCGGCATCGACGCCGATGCCATCCGCCAGGTCGCCGAGCTGATCGGCGCCAACCTCGGCCGGCTCGCCACCCACACCTGGCGCGCCGCGGGCGCCGGCAACCTCGGCGGCTGGCAGACCGCCCGCTGCCTGTGGCTGCTCAACGTGCTGACCGGCTCGGTCGGCACGGTCGGCGGCACCAGTCCCAACGGGTGGAACAAGTTCATCCCCGTCCCACCCCGCCACACGCCGCCCCAGGCGCGGTGGAACGAGATGACCTGGGCGCCCGAGTACCCCCTGGCCCACCACGAGATGTCGATGCTGCTGCCCCACTTCCTGCGCGAGGGGCGGGGGAGGGTCGACACCTACTTCACCCGGGTCTACAACCCGGTGTGGACCAACCCCGACGGGTTCTCGTGGATCGAGGCCCTCACCGACGAGGACAAGGTCGGCTGCCACGTCGCCCTCACACCCACCTGGTCGGAGACGGCGTGGTTCGCCGACTACGTGCTGCCGATGGGCGTCGGTGCCGAACGCCACGACGTCGCCTCGTACGAGACGCACTCCGGGCGCTGGATCGGCTTCCGCCAGCCGGTGATGCGCCGGTACCGCGAGCTGACCGGCGACCCGGTGGCGAGCACGCTCGACGCCAACCCGGGCGAGGTCTGGGAGGAGAACGAGCTCTGGATCGCGCTCTCCTGGAAGATCGACCCCGACGGCGACCTGGGGATCCGGCAGCACTTCGAGAGCCTCGAGCGGCCGGGCGAGCCGATGGGCCTCGACGAGTACTACGGGCACCTGTTCACCCACTCGATCCCCGGGCTGCCCGAGGCGGCCGAGGCCCAGGGCCTCTCGCCGCTCGAGTACATGCGCCGCCGCGGTGCCTTCGCCATCCCGGGCGACCAGTACGAGCTGCACGAGCGCGAGCTGGGGGAGGACGAGCTGGCGGGCACGGTGCGAGGCGACGACGGCGTTCACCGCACGCCGGGCACGGCGGGGCTGCACGAGCGCCTGGAGGAGATCGAGGGTCACATGCCGTTCATCGGCGACGGGTCGGTCGGCGTCGACGTCGAGGGCACGGCCCGCATCGGGTTCCCCACCCCGTCGCGCAAGCTCGAGCTGTTCTCCGAGACGCTGGCCGAGTGGGGCTGGCCCGAGCACGCCACCCCGGGGTGGATCCGCAGCCACGTCCACTGGCAGGACCTGGACCTCGACGGGGCCGAGCGGATCCTGGTGCCGACCTTCCGCATCCCGACGCTCATCCACACGCGGTCAGGCAACGCCAAGTGGCTCAACGAGATCAGCCACGGCCATCCCCTCTGGCTGCACCCCGGCGACGCCGAGCGGCTCGGGATCGCGGTCGGCGGCCTGGTGCGCGTCACCACCCGGATCGGCCACTTCGTCATCCGCGCCTGGCGGACCGAGGGCATCCGCCCGGGCGTCGTCGCCTGCTCGCACCACATGGGCCGCTGGCGGCTCGAGGCCGACCGGGGCAACGAGCGCTGGTCGTCCGGGGTGGCCGGCCTCGGCCACGACGGCCACCGCTGGTCGCTCACGCCGAAGCAGGGCGTCCGCCCGTTCGCCAGCGACGACCCCGACTCGCAGCGGGTCTGGTGGACCGACGCCGGCGTGCACCAGAACCTGACCTTTCCCGTGCAGCCCGACCCGATCTCGGGCATGCACTGCTGGCTGCAGCGAGTGACCATCACACCCGCCGAACCCGGCGACAGCCACGGCGACGTGCACGTCGACACCGAGCGGTCGGCCGAGGCCTACCACGAGTGGTTGGCCCTGGCCCGCCCGGGCCCCGGCCCCGGTGGCCTGCGCCGCCCCCTGTGGCTCGCCCGCCCGGTCAAGCCCCGGGCGACGGCCTACGAGTCCCGCTGAGCTCGCGGCCGGCAGGTCCGGGTGCCGTTCTCGGCGTCGGGCGCCCAGGTGGGGCTGGCCGGCGGCCGGCCGATAGTGTGGTGGGCCTGGCGTCGTCCGGCGGCTGGGTGCGGTCCGGGCCTCCGCGGCGCTGGCCGCCGCTCCGATGACACCGCCGCACGTTCCGTGAACCGACGCGAGTTCCTCGCCTCTGGCCTGGGCGTGGTCGGCACCGTCGCGGCCGGGCTGACGCTCGGCAAGGGGGTGTGGCCGCTGCTCGCCGAGGAGGACCTGGTGCCGGGCGAGGCCCCGCGGGCCCGGCTCGACCCGCAGGCCTGGGACACGACGGCGGACCGGGTCACGTTCGCGGCGCTGGGCGACAACGGCAGCGGGGGCCGCCAGGCCATGGCGGTGGCCGACCGCATGGCGGAGGTCTACCGTGACCGACCGTTCGGTCTGGTCGCGCTGCTCGGCGACATCTGCTATTACGGCAACTTCGAGGACCGTTACGATGACGTGTTCCGGCGGCCCATGGCGCCGCTGATCGATGCGGGGGTGAGCTTCGAGTTGGCCATCGGCAACCACGACGCGGACCTGCACCACAGCGACGAGGGGCTGGCAGAGATCGAGGCCGAGCTGCGTCTGCTGGGCACCCCGGGCCGGTACTACGCGTCGACGCACGGGCCCGCCGACTTCTTCTACCTCGACTCGAGCGTGCCGGGGCTGCTCGGCGACGGGTCCTCTGACCAGCTCGAGTGGCTCGACGACACCCTGGCCAGCGCGGACAACCAGTGGAAGGTGGTGGCGCTGCACCACCCGCCCTACTCGTCCGGCGAGCACGGCAGCACCCCCGGCTTCGACGAGGTGCTGCAGCCGCTGCTCGCCCGCCACCACGTCGACGTGGTGCTCGCCGGGCACGACCATCACTACGAGCGCACCCACCCGATCGACGGCACCACCTACGTGGTCAGCGGCGGGGGCTGCAAGACGACGGGGGTGGCGCACCGCGACTTCACCGCCGTGGCCGAGTCGACCCTCGAGTTCCTGCACGTCGACATCCACGGCGACCGCCTCACCGGCACCTGCATCCGGCCCGACGGGTCGGTGGCCGACCGCTTCACGATCCGGGCCCGGGAGGGACGGTGACGCCCCGCACGGTCGACCGCCTCGTGGCCGGCGTGTACGCGGCCGCCTGCTTCGGCGCCGTGCTGGCTCCCGCCCTGGCGGTGCGCTGGGCGGTGTTCCGCTCGAACATCAGCGGCGTCGCGGGGCGCGACATCGTGGCGGCGAGCGTGGCCGTCGGCGCGGCACACGCCGCGGTGGCGTGGACCCGGCTGCGGTGCGAGAAGCGCACCGCAGCCCGCCGCTCGCACATCTGGATCGCCTCGCTCAACGCCCTGGTCGTGCTCGCCCTCAGCGCCTCGCTGCTCGTGCTCGGCGTGCTGGCGGCCTTCGCGGACGAGCACGCCCGCTTCGCCAACCTCGGCCTGCCGGTGGTGGTGCTGTGGACCGGGCTGCAGCTCGTGGCCGTGGCCATGGCCGAGGCCACGGGCCGCCTGGTGTTCTGGTGGCTCGAGCCGCACCCCGCACCCCACCGCGCCTGCCGGTGGGGCGTGCTCCCGCCGGCCCGCCACCTGGTGCGCCTGCCGCGCCTGAGCTGGCGGGCGCCGGTGCGACCGCCGGTCCAGGCGCCGGTCCCGGCGCCCGTCACGGTCGCCGCGGCGCGACCGGCCGCCACACGGGCACGCTGACTCGCTCGCCCGAGCCGGCAGCCGCCGGGGGAACACGCCTGTCCGCAACGCGTGGTTCGACGGCGACCCGTCCGCTGTTCGGCAACGAGGAGTGTCGGAACGGCAACATACCGTAGCCGGCGAGGCCTCTTTCGGGTTACGTTGGCGGCGGCACGCCGTGCCAGGGCGCGGCGAGCCGGCGGACTCCACGAGGGGGGCGGACCATGCACACCTACGTCGTTCTGCGTGACCTCAGCAACGCGAGCGTCGCCGGGCCGTTCGAGACGGGCCTGGCCACGGTCGAGGAGGTGGTGACCGAGCCGCGTGTCGACGTCGAGAGGCTCGACAAGGCCGAGGTGCAGGATGTCGCGCGCGACCCCCAGGTGCGATCGATCGCCGAGGTGATGCCCACGCGGCTGGTCGAGCCGGTGGCATCGTCCGAGGCGGCCGCGACCGCGGCATGGGGCATCGGTGCGGTGGGTGCCGACACGTCGGCCCGCACGGGGGCCGGCGTCGTCGTGGCGGTCCTCGACACGGGCATCGACGCGGATCACCCCGCGTTCGCCGGGGTCACGCTCACCCAGATCGACTTCACCGGATCCGGCCTCGGCGACCGGAACGGTCACGGCACCCACTGCGCGGGCACCATCTTCGGCCGGGACGTCGACGGTACGAGGATCGGCGTCGCCCGCGGCGTCGACCGCGCCCTCATCGGCAAGGTCCTGGCCGACGACGGCAGGGGCAACTCGGCGTGGATGTTCGACGGCCTCCAGTGGGCGGTCAACCAGGGCGCCCACGTCGTGTCGATCTCGATCGAGCTCGACTTCCCCAACTTCGTCCGCCGGGTCGTCGACGAGGAGGGTTGGCCGGTCGACCTCGCCACCTCACGGGCTCTCGAGGCCTACCGCGCCACGCTGCACATGTTCGAGGCCCTCATGGCGATGATCCGCAGCCGCGAGGCGTTCGGGGCCGGCACGATGGTCGTGGCGGCGGCCGGGAACGGCAGCCGCCGCAACGTCGACCCCGACCACGAGATCGGCGTGGCCCTGCCGGCTGCGGCCGACGGCGTCGTGTCGGTCGCCGCGGTGGGCCAGTCGCCCCAGGGACTGCAGGTCGCGGCCTTCTCCAACACCTTCGCCCAGATCAGCGCACCGGGCGTGGGCATCGTGTCGGCCGCCACCGGCGGCGGACTCCGCAGCCTCGACGGCACGAGCATGGCCTGCCCGCACGTCGCCGGGCTCGTGGCGCTGTGGCGTGAGGAGGTGCTCGCCTCACCGTTGCCCGCCAACACGGCGACGGTGACCGCCAAGCTGCTCGCCACCGCCGCCACCGACGGCTTCGCGGCCGGCATCGACGTCGCGGATCGGGGCGTGGGCCTGGCCGTGGCACCGTGACGGGCGCGACGGTGCATGCCGGTCCCGGGACGCCGAGCCGCACTCCGAACCGGCGGCGCCTCGCCGAACCACGGGATCGACCACGGCCGGCGCGGGGCGAAGGGAGGCGCCGTAGGCGATCGCCGCAAGGCTGACGACGAACCCGGTGAGCTGCACGGGCGACAGCGACTGGCCGAGGACCGCCCAGCCCAGCACGGCGCCCGTCACGGGGGCGGCCACGCCCAGCAGCGGCGGCGCGGCGGCGGGCAGCCGCCGGATGCCGTTGAACCAGAGCACGAACGCCAGCGCGGTGCCGACCAGGCTGAGGTAGGCGAACCCGGCGACGTTGCGTGCGCTCACGGGTGGCGGCGCGCCCTCGACCAGGGCGGTGACCGCGACGAGGAGCACGGCGCCGAGCAGGAGCTGCCACCCGGTGGCCGCCAGCCGGTTGGCGGGGGTGGGGAACCGTTTGGTCAGCACGACCCCGGTGGCGAACGAGACGTTGGCGGCCACCGCGGCGAGCACGCCCGCCGGGTCGAGGCCGGCGCCCGGGCGGATCACCACCAGCGCGACGCCCAACGCGGCCACGGCTCCCACGGCCACGTGCAGCGCCCGGGGCCGGTGCCCGGCGATCACCCAGGTCAGCGCGGCGACGAGCAGGGGCTGGAGCCCGCCCGCGGCGGCGGCCACGCCGCCGGGCAGCCGGTAGGCGGCGGCGACGAGCAGCGGGAAGAAGAGCCCGAAGTTGAACAGGCCCAGCGCGCCGGTGCGCCACCACTCGGCACCCCGGGGGCGCCACGGCGACACCAGGGCCCCCGCGGCCAGCAGCACGAGGGCGGCGGGCGCCACCCGCATGGTGGCCAGGAACAGCGGCCGATCGCCGGGGAGCACCTCGGTGATGACGATGTAGGTGGTGCCCCAGGCGATCGGCGCCAGCACCGTGAGGCCGGCCGTGGCAGGTGCCTTCATGTTGAACATCTTAATGTTGAGAGTATGAACGTCAACCCACCGTGCGGTACGGTGGGCGCCGTGGCAGGGCAGCAGCGCGACGTGGTCGACCGGATCACGAGCCAGTGGCACGCGGCGCGGCCCGACGTCGACGTCTCGCCGATGACGGTGATCGGACGCGTCTCGCGGTTGTCTCGGCTCGTCGACCGGCGCCTGGCCGAGAACTTCGCCCGCCACGGCATCGAGAGCTGGATGTACGACGTGCTGGCGACGCTGCGCCGGCAGGGCGAGCCCTACGAGCTCACGGCCGGCGACCTGGTGCGCCAGACGATGGTGACCACCGGTGCGATCACCAACCGCGTCGACCGGCTCGCCCAGCGCGGGCTCGTCGAGCGGGCCGCCGCCGACGATCGTCGCAAGGTCATCGTGCGCCTCACGTCCCAGGGGCTCGACCTGGTCGATCGGGTGGTCGGGTCGCACATGGCGACCGAGCGCGACATCCTGGCGGCCCTCCCGCCGGCCCAGCAGGCCGAACTGGCCCGGCTGCTCCGCACGGCGCTGCTGTCGCTGGGCGACGTGGCCGAGGCCGGCGACGGCTGAGCCCGGCCGGCAACCGCGGCGACGGGCCCGCCCGGGTCCGCTGTGGCGCCGTCGGCGCGCCATGACCCATCCTGAGAGCCATGGGGGATCGACGGGCGGACCAGCGGTGGAACGCCGGCGGGCGGCGCAGCGTCTGGGGATGGGGGTTGGCGGCCGACGAGCCGACCGACGACCAGCGGCGCCGGCTGGCCGGCTCGCTGGCCCGCCGCTTCGGCGTCGACCCGCGGGTCGAGTCACCGGTGCCGGTGGACGGGGCCGACCTGCGGGCGCCGCGGGTCGCGGTGCCGGGCGCGCTGGACGGCGTGTGCACCACCGACCCGTGGGAGCGGGCCCGGCACGCCTACGGCATGGCCTACACCGATCGCCTGCGCGCCTTTCGGGGGCTGTTCGACGCGCCGCCCGACGTCGTCGCCTTCCCGGCCGACGAGGGCGCGCTCGCGGCGGTCCTCGACTGGTGCGTATCGGCCGGGCACGTCGTGGTGCCCTTCGGCGGCGGGTCGTCGGTGGTGTGGGGCGTGAACCCGCCGGAGGACGCGGCCGGTGTCGTGACCGTCGACCTGACGGCGATGGACCGGGTGCTCGAGATCGACCACGAGTCGCGCGCCGCCCGCATCCAGGCCGGCGCGCTGGGCCCGGCGGTGGAGGACCAGCTGCGCCCGCACGGCCTCACCCTGCGGCACTTCCCGCAGTCGTTCGAGTGGTCGACGGTCGGCGGCTGGATCGTCACCCGCTCCGGTGGTCACTACGCCACCAACCACACCCACATCGACGACTTCGTCGAGTCGGTGCGCATGCTGACCCCGGCCGGGTGGTGGGCGTCGCGCCGGCTCCCCGGCAGCGGCGCCGGCCCCAGTCCCGACCGCCTGGTGCTGGGCAGCGAGGGCACGCTCGGCATCGTCACCGAGGCCTGGCTGCGGCTGCAGCTGCGGCCCACGTTCCGGGCCACGGCCGGCATCCGCTTCCCGTCGTGGGAGGCCGGCTGGCGGGGCGTCCGGGCGATCGCCCAGGCCAAGCTGTGGCCGGCCAACCTGCGCATCCTCGATCCCGCCGAGGCCCAGCGCGGCGCCGGGCTGGACGGGCGCACCGCGCTGGTGATCGTCGGGTTCGAGTCGGCCGACGTCTCCCAGCGGGCCAACATCGAGGCCGCGGTCGCGCTGGCCCGCGACCACGGCGGCGAGGTCGGCGACGACGAGGTCAAGGTGGCGGACACGGTCGCACCGACCGGGCGCGGCGGTGCGGTGGGCGCCTGGCGCGACAGCTTCGTCGGCTTCGACATCAACACCATGACCGGCCTGGGGTTGGTCGTCGACACGTTCGAGACGGCCGTGACGTGGGACCGCTGGCCCGACTTCGATGCCGCGGTGTGGGCCGCCCTGGGGCAGGCACTCGACGAGGTGTGCGGCGGCGGCCTGCTGAGCTGCCGGTTCACCCACGTCTACACCGACGGGCCGGCGCCCTACTACACCTTCGCCGGGATGGGCGCCCAGGGTGCCGAGGAGCGCCAGTGGGCCGAGCTGAAGCAGGCCGCGTCCGAGGCGGTCGTCGCCGCCGGGGGCACGATCACCCACCACCACGCGGTCGGCCGGATGCACCGTCCGGGCTACGACCGCCAGCGCCCTGACCTGTTCGCCGCCGCCCTTCGGGCGGCCAAGCACGCGGTCGATCCCCAGGGTCTCCTCAACCCCGGCGTCCTCGTCGACCCATCCGGCCGGTAGCGGCGGGACCCGGCACTCAGCGGTCGAGCACCGACGTACCATGAAACAGCGGGAGCACCTCAGCCGTTGGAGGAGCCCCCAGGCCGAGCAGCGCTTCCGGGCACTCGAGGACGCGCTCGTCGCCGACCTGGTGGCCGAGTCGCCCACCGCCGTCGACGTCGAGACCCGCCTCGGCCCGACGAGGGCCTACCGCTGGGAGGGAGCCGGCGATCCCGTCGTGTTCCTCCACGGCACCGCGGGGACGTCGCTGTCGTGGGCGCCCTACGCCGAACGCCGCCGCAGGCGCGCCATGTACGTCATCGACACGATCGGCGACGTGGGCCGCAGCCGGCAGCAGGTCGCGGTCGAGGGTCCCGACGACCTCGCCGACTGGCTCGACCAGACCCTCGCCGGCCTGGGGCTCGACCGGCCCCACCTGGCCGGCACGTCCTACGGCGGCTTCCTCGCCCTCAACCTCGCCTCACGCCGTCCC
>DASTFE010000100.1:0-3236 GCA_035708905.1 Acidimicrobiales bacterium
GCCGTCCCACCACTACATGGCGGCCTACAGGTGGCTGGAGGCCGCAACATCGGAGGGGGGGTTCGGCGCCGACGCCATCGTGCACATGGGCAAGCACGGCACGATGGAGTGGCTGCCGGGCAAGGGACTGGGGCTCGGCAAGGGCTGCGCGCCGGACGCCGTCCTCGGCGATCTGCCGCTCGTCTACCCGTTCATCGTCAACGACCCCGGCGAGGGCACCCAGGCCAAGCGGCGGGCGCACGCCGTCGTCGTCGACCACCTCGTGCCGCCGATGACCCGGGCCGAGGCCACCGACGACGTCGCCCGGCTCGAGGCCCTGCTCGACGCCTACGCCACCGCCCAGGCGATGGACCCCGGCAAGCTGCCGGCGCTGCGCCGGCAGGTGTGGGAGGTGCTCGTCGACGCCGAGATCCACCGCGACCTGGGACTGGGCGAGGGCCTCGACGACGACGAGTTCGACGACATGGTGCTGCACGTCGACGGCTACCTCTGCGCGCTCAAGGACGCCCAGATCCGCGGCGGCCTGCACGTCCTCGGCCGCCCACCCGAGGGCGAGGCGCTCGTCGACCTGGTGCTCGCCGTCACCCGCCTGCCGCAGGGCCGGGTGCCCGCACTGCGGGCCACGGTGGCCCGCGACCTCGGCTTCGACCCCCGGACCGACCGGCGCCACGAGGTCGACAAGATCGAGGCCGAGTGCCGGGCGCGGGTCGAGGCGCTGGCCGGCCGGGACTGGACGGTCGCGCCGTCGGTCGTACCGGCCAGCGGCCCGGGCGCGGGCGGCGAGGACGACGGGCTCGGCCC
This sequence comes from Acidimicrobiales bacterium, assembly GCA_035708905.1. Classification (GTDB taxonomy): domain Bacteria; phylum Actinomycetota; class Acidimicrobiia; order Acidimicrobiales; family VFJN01; genus ZC4RG19. The sequence goes on from DASTFE010000100.1 coordinate 802, forward strand.
GGACCCCACCGAGCGGTGGATCTGCGAGCGGCTCGTGCCGGCGCTGCGCGCCACCCCCGACGAGATCGGCAACGTGCTCGCCGCGCTGGCCGGGCGGTACGTGGCGGCCGGGCCGAGCGGCGCCCCCACCCGGGGGGCGGCGCACGTGCTGCCCACCGGGCGCAACTTCTACTCGGTCGATCCGAAGGCCCTGCCGTCACCGCTGTCGTGGCAGGTCGGCCAGGCGCTGGCCGACGCCCTCGTCGCCCGGCACGTGGCCGAGACCGGTGCGCCGCCCACCACCGTGGGCCTGGTCCTCTGGGGCACGGCCGCGATGCGGACCAGCGGCGACGACGCCGCCCAGGCCCTCGCGCTGCTCGGCGTCCGCCCCGTGTGGGACGGCGACTCCGGGCGGGTGACCGGCCTCGAGCCCGTGCCGCTGGCCGACCTGGGGCGCCCCCGCGTCGACGTGACCTTGCGCATCTCGGGGTTCTTCCGCGACGCGCTCCCCCACGTGGTCCGCCTGCTCGACGACGCCGTGGCGCTGGTGGCGTCGCTCGACGAGGCCCCGGAGGACAACCCGGTGCGCGCCGCGGGCACCGAGGACGCCCGCATCTGGGGCCCGCCGCCGGGTGGGTACGGGACGGGCATCCTGCCGGTGATCGAGCGGGGCTCGTGGCGCACCGACGCCGACCTGGCCGAGGTGTACCTCGCGTGGTCGGGCTTCGCCTACGGCCGTGACCGCTTCGGCGAGCCGGCCCCCGAGGCCATGCGGCGCCGCTTCGCGGCCATCGAGGTCGCGGTCAAGAACCAGGACAACCGCGAGCACGACATCTTCGACAGCGACGACTACCTGCAGGACCACGGCGGCATGGTGGCCGCCGTGCGGGCCCTGACCGGCCGGGCGCCGCGCTCGTGGTTCGGCGACACGTCCGACCCGGCCACCCCCCGGGTGCGGGCACTGGCCGAGGAGGCGGCGCGCGTCGTGCGCAGCCGCGTGCTCAACCCGCGGTGGATCGCGGCCATGCGCCGGCACGGCTACAAGGGCGCGTTCGAGCTCGCCGCGACGGTCGATTACCTGTTCGGCTACGACGCCACCGCCCGGGTCGTCGAAGACTGGATGTACGAGCGGGTCACCGAGTCGTACGTTGGTGACCCTGAGGTTCGCCGGTTCTTCCGGGACTCGAACCCCTGGGCACTGCGCGCCATCGCCGAACGCCTGCTAGAAGCACACACGCGGGGCATGTGGAAGGCGAGCGAGCGTGCCCGCAAGACCCTCGTGGACGCGGTGCTCGAGGCAGAAGGCTGGGAGGAACGGCGCACATGATCAAGGCACGGCGATGACCTCGCAGGCGCGGTTCCCGTTCAGCGCGGTGGTGGGCCAGGCCGAGGCCCGGCTCGCCCTCATCCTCGCGGCCGTCGACCCCGGCATCGGCGGCGTGCTGCTCCGCGGCGACAAGGGCTCGGCCAAGTCGACGCTCGCCCGCGGCCTCGCCGGCCTGCTGCCCGGCGGTGCGCCGTTCGTCGAGCTGCCGCTCGGCGCCACCGAGGACAGGGTGCTCGGCACCCTCGACATCAAGGCGGCGCTGACCGACGGCGAGACCGTCTTCCGGCCCGGGCTGCTGGCCGCCGCGCACGGCGGCGTCCTGTACGTCGACGAGGTCAACCTGCTGCCCGACCACCTCGTCGACGTGCTGCTCGACGTGGCGGCGTCCGGGGTGAACCAGGTCGAGCGCGACGGCGTGTCGCACTCGCACCCGGCCCGCTTCGTGCTCGTGGGGTCGATGAACCCCGAGGAGGGCGAGCTGCGGCCCCAGCTGCTCGACCGGTTCGGGTTGTCGGTCCAGATCACGTCACCGACCGACCCGCTGGAGCGGGCCGAGGTGGTGCGCAGGCGCCTGACCCACGACGCGGGCGGGCACGTCGGCGCGTCGGAGGGCGACATCCTGCTGCGCGCCCGGCTGGCGGCCTCGATGCCGGCAGACCTGCCCGACACGGTGGTCGACTTCGCCTGCCGCCTCGCGGTCAGCGTCGGGGCCGAGGGCCTGCGGGCCGACCTGGTGCTGTGCCGGGCCGCCGCGGCCTACGCCGGCTGGGAGGGTCGCTCGGTCGCCACCGCGGCCGACGTCGAGCGCGTCGCCTCGGTGGCGCTGGGGCACCGGCGGCGTCGCCGGCCGTTCGACCCGCCCACGCTCAGCGACAGCGAGCTCGAGCGGGCGCTCGAGGCGGCCCGCCGGTCGTTCGCCGACGCCTACCAGCGGCCCGACGGACCCGACGAGCCACCACCGCCCGGCGACGCCGCGGTCGAAGCCGCGGGCGCCGCCGGCGAGGACGCCACGGGCGGCGCCGGCGGCGAGCCGGCCGAGGTGTCGGCTGGCGACGCGGACGAGACCGCCCGGTCGCCGTGGGCCGGGCTGGGCAGGGGCATGGGCGACGACGAGCGCGGCGGCGACGCC